>DATJXY010000064.1:0-14782 GCA_035499855.1 Puia sp.
ACAATAAAATAGAATTGAAGCCCTGCAAATTGTTTCCCGTTTATTTTAAAAATGCCAGGAGTGGTCTGATCAAAAGACATGATGAATGCGCTCGGGATTTGAATATTTTCGAAGTCGAGAGGCGCAGTATACCAGGTAGCGGTCAATACGGTGATGGTTATTTTAAAAGGTTGCTGTACGTACACACTATGCCTGTCCAACGCCAGCTGGGCGAAGCAATTCACCTGTGATTTGGATTGCATCGATGCAAAAACAATAAATAATATCGTGATGCTTTTTTTCACCAGGGATCTTTTTCTTTTTTGACATTTTTATAATACCGCTTCACCTGCAATTCAAATCTTCTGTGTAAAAATTCCGATGGATCGGGAGCGGTCTGGCGCATTAAAATCTGTTCCGCTGACTGGGAAGGTTTTTCCTGGTTAAAATCTTTCGGAGGAATTTTTGCTTCCTTACCCATATGGATATTGCTGGCTGTTTCATCCGTTACACGATCGCCTGATTTTGGAAGTTTTTTTACGCGCGTATCTGAACTTAATTTTTCATCCTCAGTTTCAGTCTTCCTTTCTTTCAGTGAATCTTTTTTATTCTTTTGTTTTTTTTCTGACAGATCTTTGATGTTTTTATCTACATTTCTCGGATCATACTGAAGTACACTATCTGCTTTTTGTTTGGCTGATTTTGTTTCATGAATGCTTTTAAGAGCGGTAGCTTTTAATGAGGGGTCCAGGTTAATCGCTTTGTCGAATGCATCTATTGCTTCATCATAACGTCCCAGCTTTGCAAGTGCAAGCCCGCGATTAAATGCAGCAGAGGCGCTGCTGTCCAGTTCGAAAAGGTCTGCCGCCGCTTCATAATTGCCGGCTTTGAAGTAAGCAACAGCCTTATGAGTGTCATCGGTAAATTTTTCGGCTGCTTCATCATAACGTCCCAGGTTTTCGAGTAGCTGTCCCTGATAGTCATCGCTGTACCACCAGTCTGGGTGTTCACTATTGACGCCGCAGGAAGAAAAACCAAATAGGGCGAGCGGCAGAAGACACCATTGAATCACCCATCCTTTCCTGAACCAAAATAATGTGACCATTAATGCGGGAATGATCAGTAGCCATCCCATATCCTCCCATTGCTTTTCATCTTTCTGATCGTCTTTCTCAAAAATCAATTTTTTGGAAATGCGTTTGGCAATTCCGTCCACATCAGATTTATCGAGTGTTAAAGGTGAAACGGTGATGGCGCTGTCCTGCGAAAGATTTTGAATGACGGATGGATCCTGTTTAGATATGACTTTCGGATATCCCGGAACAGGTGCACCATTCCGTGTAGAGAATAATAATATTTCAAGATGATGTCTGGTTGAGCGCATGAAATTGCTGATCACAACGGCATCATCATTAGATATGGCATCTGTCATCAAAACTATCGTGCTCGGAGCCAATATTTTTTGCATGACTGTATCGATCGTTTCAAATAATACTTGCATATCAGTTCCCTGCACCGGCATAATAGTATTGGTCAGACTTGCAGCGTGATGTTTGATCAGTTTGTAGTCGCTGGTAAATGGAAGAACAGGATGTGCAGTACCGGCAAAAGCAATAAGACCTGTGCGTGCACGGGGATTGGCATCTAGAAAATCACTGATCTTGAATTTAGCGCGTTCCAGCCTGCTGGGCTGGATATCAGTCGCTGTCATCGACTTCGATAAATCGAGCGCAATGAGAACAACGGCCTGAATTTTTTCGCCGGGTAATTTTTTCTTATCCCATGCAGGTCCGGCGAGACCTAGTATCGTGAATGAAGAACCAATTACGAAAAGCAACAGGGGTAAAATAATTGCCCATAGGCTGCCTTTTGAAAACATAAAAGGACGCAACACAGGCTGAACAATATTTTTCCATTTTTTTCTTTCGCGGTTGCCAATTGCAAGTAAAACAACAATAACGAATAAAGGAATAAAAAGATACAATGCTTTTGGTCGCAGGAAATGAAATTGTTCCCAATTGATTGTAGTAATAATATGTTTCAGTTCATTCCACATCAGTAACTCCTGCTGAAAAGATTAATGATACCGTTCATTAAATGAAATACCAATCCCAGCCCAATGGCTAACGCCAATGGATACATGTAAAGTAATTTCACCGGTTTGTATGTTTCCTCCTCGTATTTTACGGGCTCCATTTTGTCCAGCTCCTTATACACATCTTTCAATTGTCCCTCATTCATTGCGTTGAAATATTTTCCATCAGTAGTGCTGGCAATATCTTTGAGCGTTTTTTCATCCAGGTCATATCCTCCGCTGCCGTGCGCTTTGCCGATTCCCAGCGTATAAATAATGATTGAATCTTTTTTTGCCGCCTGCGCCGCATCCAGGGGTTGAATGCCTTTTCCATCATCAATTCCGTCTGTGAGCAAAAGAATAATTTTTTGTTTGATCGTATCTTCCTTCAATACTTTTATGCTGAAGGCGATTGCTTCGCCGATACTCGTCATTTGCCCGGCCATTCCCACATCCGTCTGATCGAGCAGCCAGCTGACGGCATCAAGATCGGTTGTGAGCGGTGCCTGCAGGTAGGCATGTGTACCAAACATCACCAGTCCCATCTGATCGCTTTTTCTTTCTTTCACAAAATCTTTCATAATTGTTTTGACAGCATCCCATCTCGATGTTCTTTTTCCTTCGAGTACCCAATCTGTTTGAGCCATGCTGAAGGAGATATCGGTAACAATCAAAAAACTTCTGACTGTTTTTGTTTTTTTTCCTGGTTGTCCCACAAATCTGGGCGAAGCCGCCGCAGCCAGCAGGCAGATCCAGCAAAGAATTAGTGCCAGCCATCCAAAAAAATTTCTACTGGTGATCCACGCATTTTTTTTAGGTCTTTGCCCGGAAACAGTTGCAGCCCTTCCGAAAAAAGGTGCGATCATGCCTGATCTTCTTTTTTTCAATGCTGGCAAAACCAGGTAAATCACCAGGGGCAATGGCAATAAGAAAATCACCCATTTATATGCTATCTCAAAATGCATTCTGTTTTTTTGTTTACGGTTGATGATGTAGATCTGGTTTCTCCCATTCTTTTACCCGGTGATGATCCCTGATCCATTTCTTTGATTTGTCCAGGAAGTTTTTCACTGATGCATTGATGTTAGTCTCTTTGTCAGGAGCATATAGCTGCTCCTCAAGCAACCGATTATCATTTTCATCAAATAAGGCTTTGCTGCAGCTCTGGTTTAGAAAATTAATCCAATCGAGTCCTTTTACAGACGCCGCATGCTCGCGCCCATAGCGCGACATAGCGACCCGTTTCAATAACATATTTGTATCATACAAAAGGGGGGCAGCTGCTCCTGAATCCCTAAACCCCGATTCGGCTGCACTGATCATTTTCAATGCCTGTCGCCTGTAAAGATTTCTTTTGTATTGAAGAAAAATCAACCATCCAATACCCACTGTCACCAATAACATAAATGCACCCAGCACATACCAGCCGGGGGCGCCAAAACTGAATGGCACGCTGGAAGGTTCGATCAATTGTCCATATTGCTCGTCCATGAATTTTGTTTTTCGCAGATGATAGAAACAAATTTTTATGATTGATTGAGATTTTCATATCAAATCATAACAAATCGGTCTTCCGCTAAAATTTCATTTCTACTTATTGGTTGTCAGAGCCACATCATGCATTACCTGGTCTTCGATAGGGATCGAAGTATTAAAAAAAACGATTGGAATACGTGTATGTCTGAATTCTTCTTTCAGGCGCTTACGCATCTCCGTGAAATTTTTTCTGTAGTTGGTGCCCCAGCTCCGCTTTTGATTATTCCATCCGATCTGCAATTTACCGTCGGTGAGCACCAGTTTGCCATCAGGAAGCGCTTCTTCCAGTGGATCATAAATATGAACCAGGATCACATCATTATGATAACTCATATTCTGTAACAATTCTTTCGATTCTCCATCAATCATGGAAAAATCACTGATAATGGTGATCACATAATCATGGGTAACCGATGAAGCTGTTTTATGCAACATATCGTTTAGCAATGCTGTATTGGGCTTGATTTCTTTTCTCAAAGGCAAACCTTTGTTACGATTGACAATGCACTGCAAAAAATATTGAAGCAATTCTTTATTTCGTCTCGGGGAAATGAAATCGGATCCTTCTTCGTTGAAAATAATTCCACCAGCTCTGTCTCCACGCTTCAATGTATAGAAAGCGCTGAGCGCAGCAGCATGTGCAGCAGAGACCGATTTTACAAATCTTTGCGATCCAAAAAACATCCAGCTGCTCTGGTCGAGCACTATAAAAGTTGGTCTTTCCTTTTCTTCGTTAAAAACTTTGGAATGAGTTTTTCCCGTCCGCGCTGTTACTCTCCAGTCTATATTCCTGATATCATCGCCCGGTATATATTGCCTCACTTCTTCAAAGTCGAGGCCGCGTCCTCTCAATTTCGAAGCATGACCTCCGGCGAGAATGGAATAAACGGGATGTGTGGGTAAAAGTTTACGTGATTGCACCAGCCATTCAAAACGCATCAGGTCTTCGAGAGTGGTGACGACCTCTTTCGGATACGATGCTGTTTTATTTTTATTTAAGCCAAACATCTATTCTATATTTTAAATACCTGATTTTTTTGAATGGGTTTCACGCAAAGGCTTAAAGAAATTTTTAGCTTACCGCTACATTCTTCAGCAATTCATCGATTGCTTTATTGGCGCTGATTCCATCCGCATTCGCTCCATAGCTTAGTATGATGCGGTGACGAAGAACGTCATGCACAATAAAGCGGATATCATCCGGGGTCACATAATCTCTTCCCGAAAGCCAGGCCACGGTTCTTGAACATTTATCCAATGCGATGGTTGCACGCGGACTGCCTCCATAGCTGAGCCATTTCTGCAGGTCCTTGCTGAATTTTTCCGGGTAACGGGTGGCTGAAATAATATCCACCATGTATTTTTCTGCCGCGTCTTTTACCTGCACATTATTGATCTCTTTTCTTGCATCAAAGACTGCCTGTTGTGGAATCCCTTCTGCCGGAGGTTTTGCTGATTTCGTTTCTTCCCTCACCAGTCGAACAATTTTTATTTCATCGTCATAACCCGGATAACTGATTTCAATCTTCATAATAAACCTGTCCAGCTGCGCCTCAGGCAAAGGATAAGTTCCCTCCTGTTCGATCGGGTTTTGGGTTGCCAGCACCATGAAGAGGGGCTCCATCTTATGCGTTTTTCCTGCAACAGAAACCTGTCTTTCTTCCATAGCTTCCAATAATGCAGCCTGCACTTTGGCCGGGGCACGATTGATTTCATCGGCTAAAACAAGGTTACTGAAAATCGGTCCGGGCTGGAAGATGAATTTTTCTTCACTCTGCGGCTGATAAATTTCTGTACCCGTAATATCTGAAGGCAACAAATCCGGCGTGAACTGTATTCGGCTAAGCTTGCACGTTAGGTTAGCGGCTAAACTTTTTACCGCTCGCGTTTTCGCCAGACCCGGAAGTCCTTCCAGCAAGACATTTCCGTCTGTCAGTAAACCGATCAGGATCTTGGTAATAACATCTTCCTGTCCGATGATAGAAGACTGAATCCTGTTTTTTAAATCTTTTATCTGCTCCAATACTGCCATAATAAAGTTCATATTAGAACAGATAGGGTAACTATCTGCGTTACCCTATCCTGTCATTTTTAAATTGATAATTTTAACTGACCTTATCACTAAAATCTAATATCCGGTCACAGATCTATTTCTTCCCGGACATATCAACCGGCGACGGCGCTTTCAATTTGCCTTCAATGGCACGGTTGATTTCATCCTCCACACCATCCACTGAAAAACTTGCCGGAAGTTGTGAGGGCGGATATTCCCTGAATGTTTCGAGGAATTCTATGGCATGCAAAGAGCATTGAAAGATGATATAATCGTTTTCAACGAGCCACGCAAAATACTGGTCAGATGTCTGATCTGCTCTTTCATAAGGATCCATTCTCAAATTAAATAACCTTCCCACGCGATAGGTAATAAACGGATCAGACCAGACCCTGAATCCGGCGGGAGCCGACTGCTCACGGAAGACGCACTTCCAGTCACCATACCTGATAGCCACCAATTGTGCATCATCATTAAAATACATGAACTCTTTGCGGAAACTCTTATCCGTTTTCCCGGTAATAAAATCAAGCTGGTTATAACCATCGAGATGTACTTTGAAATTTTTACCACTCACCGGGGTTCCTTTAAGCAGACGATCTTTAATGGTGGCATCCCCTGCTGCAGCTAATAGTGTTGGGAACCAGTCAAGGCCTGAAAACATTTGATTAGTCAGTCCACCGGGTTTAATATGACCGGGCCAGCGTACAAAAGCAGGAACGCGATATGCGCCTTCCCAGTTGGTATTTTTTTCACTGCGGAAAGGGGTCGTTGCTGCATCAGGCCAGCTAAACTGGTTGGGACCATTGTCTGTAGTGAATATTACAATCGTGTTGTCTGTAACATTCAAATCATCTAAAAGCTTCATCAACTTGCCTACGTTGTCATCCATTTCAAGCATACCGTCTGCATAATAATTACCCGGCATTCCGGCTCTTCCCAGCATCGAAGGACGTACATGTGTTTTGAAATGCATGCGCGTAAAATTCATCCAGCTGAAGAATGGCTTGCCACTCTGCACCTGTCTTTTTATCCATTCCATACATGCATTGGTCGTTTCATCATCGACGGTTTCCATTCTTTTAATTGTAAGCGGGCCGGTATCTTCCACTTTACCGTCTGCAGTGGAATGAATCACACCGCGGGGGCGATAAGCTTTTTCAAATGTGGGATCATCTTTTGGCCATGTAGCATGTTCCGGCTCTTCTTCTGCATTTAAGTGATACAGATTTCCATAAAATTCATCAAACCCATGCCTCGTTGGCAAATATTCATCCTTATCGCCAAGATGGTTTTTACCAAACTGACCAGTCGCATAGCCCAAGGGTTTCAACGCCTGTGCAATTGTAATGTCACGATCCTGCAAACCTACCGGTGCTCCGGGAGTGCCAACTTTGGATAGACCCGTGCGCTTCGCACATTGGCCGGTAATGAAAGTGGAACGGCCTGCAGTGCAACTGTTCTCTGCATAATAATCAGTAAACATGAGGCCTTCATGCGCCAACTTATCGAGATTGGGAGTCCAGTAACCCACAACTCCCAGTCCGTAGGCGCTGATATTGGTCTGACCCACATCATCGCCGAATATGACGAGGATATTTGGTTTTTTCTGGGCGAAACTGTAATTCATGAGCAATGCCAGGCAAATAAGCAAGAGCCATCTTCTGTTTTGGTTTGATTTTCGTTTCATTGGAAAATTTTTAATGGTTGGTGAAAAAATAATATAACTATTAAGACTATACGAAATAAGTGGTACAGGTGGCTGAAAATGCTGAAATGTGTTCAACTTTCCCGCCGCAAGTTTTGACTGATGAACCATGCTCAGTCCCGCTGATATCCCGGACAGATACATCCCGGAATCTTGCAATTATGCTAATGGCCGGTAAAGAAATAATCCATGCCGACCGTGTCAGAAAAGAGAAGCTGAATACACTACAATATATTCGTTTCATAAACCGAAATCATTAAGTTGATGAAATCGTTTAAATATTGCTTACTGTGTTTTTCGGCTCCTTAACCAAATTGAGTATTCTGCTCTATCGGGTATGGATAGATGTTATTAGAGGGGGGAAGTTCACAAGGGTAAGAGAAATCTCAACATTTCTTCAAAGATCGGGAACTAGTTTGAAAAAACAATGGAATACACCTAATGGATATCGTCTGTTTGATACAAAGATATTGCCAGTGATTAAAGTAATTTTAAATTGATGACAACTTTCAGTGCTCTCTTGTTCGAACTTGCAAAGAATTTCATCTTAAATCAATAATATTTTATTAAATTAAAACGCGGGACTGTCACTTTTAAAAACCAATTTATGCAATCTGTATATTTTCCTGCTGCTGAAAGAGGGACTAAAAATATCGGTTGGCTCAAAAGCAATTTCACATTCAGCTTCAGTAATTATTATAACCCCACAAAGAGCGCTTTTGGTACCCTGATCACATTCAACGACGATTTTGTTGAACCGGGTAAAGGTTTCGGGATACATCCCCATGTGAATATGGAAATCATTTCTATTTTATTAAAGGGAAAGATGAATCACAAAGATACCATGGGATATAGTACAGTGATTGGGGAGGGGGGCGTTCAGATTATGAGTGCGGGGAGCGGACTGCGGCATGAAGAATATAATATCAGTGAAGAAGAAGTAAATTTTCTCCAAATATGGATAGAACCAAAACTGGATAATATCGCACCAAGGTATCAACAAAGACATTTTCCAAAGGAGAAAAGAAAGAATAAATTAGTTACAATTGTTTCTGGCGAAGAGGGATTTGATCATTGCTGGATCAATCAGAATGCAAAATTATCTCTCGGATATTTTGATTCCGGCAATCTGATTGAATATGCATTCAACCCTGAAAACAAATGTTTGTTTGTATTTGCAATTACGGGCAGCATAACTGCCAATAACCAGGCATTAAAAAGACGAGATGCTATTGGCATTTGGGGAACAGGAAATGTTTCTATCAGCTGCAAAGAAGAAACAGAATTTTTAATCATCGAAACTGTGGTCAATCAAAAATAATTAACGTCCAGGCTTCATTTGATTGATCCATTGAACGATCAGAGCTACCCCTTCTTTGTGTATGATCGTTCTTGCCAATTCAGGCATCGCAGTTCCGGCTTCGGTGCTGTTCATTCGATATGCTAAAATAGAATGAGCGGCATCTCGAGGAATGATATCATAATTCATTCCACCCGCCCCGCTTCCTGCAGAAACAGGTTCCTTCATAACCCCAACATGAAAAAGATCTTTTTGCTGGTACTCGAGGAACAGACCTGTGTTCATTGCATCACCTCCCTGGGTATGGCAATGAGCACAGTTCACATCTAGATAAGCTCTGGCTCTTTGTGATAGATTATAGTGAACACTATCTCTCCAGTCCGGCAATTTTTCAACCTGCTTCAAAGGAGGTAAACCAGAAATCATATTCTGTTTTTCCCATTCGGTAAGTTGATTTTCCTGATGACCCGCAAGCACATAATTCAGATTTCTTGCCTTGGGACCAATAGGTGTAAGTGTTCCTCCGGAATAGTGACAGCGTTTGCAGTCGTTGGTATTGGGAACCTGGTAAACAGTAGAAATTATTTTGCCTCCATCATCCTGCAATTGAATCGGAACCTTTGCTCCAATGATATGTTTCTTTGCATCGCTCTGTGTGCTGTCCCACAAATAATCCATGACCTCCCAGTTTTTTGTCGCTGGATCTTTTACCAGGAGTCTGGTTTCAATCATGATTTTCTGACCTCCTTTATTTCGGTAAGCAAAATTTTTAATGATGATGGTTGAATCAGGGAAGTCCAGGGGGCCGCTGGAAGTATACCTGATTTTTGCAGATGAGGGAAGAACTATATACCTGTCTTTTATTGCATAATCCGTAAAAAGAGGAGTCGCGAGTTCATAACGGACTACTCCATTTGCAGGCTGAAGATCCTTGAGATTACCAATAAAAAAACCATATTCTGAGAGTTTATCTTTGAATACAAACTCCCTTAAATTTTTTTCTTTCTCTTCAGATCGATTTTTACAACTTTCAATTCCCACAATCCATGCACCCATGAAGACCATCAAAACAGCCGCAACTTTTACTCTGCTTCTCATTTCATTTTAATTTTCGATCACACAAATCTATTTTCAACACTAATTATCTTTCGCTCAAAATCATTCTAATTACAACCATAGCTTTTCCCATCTGTACTCGGATTCCATTTCGAAGGATTTGTGATATTGAGAAAATCTGCATTCACAAACAGGTTATCGTCCTTCTGACGAATGCAGAGAGAATCCGGATTCACCTGCGTTCCATGACTAAAAATATTTGTGCTGATACCATCGTACATGATAAAAGGTATTCTTTTGTTTTTCCGGTTCTTATCCATTGCATTCAATTTCTGCTCCAGAGCCACGAGGATTTTTCCAATGTGATGTGTATAAGTTGGCTCGGGAAAGCTGCTGCCCATCGTCATTGTATTATTGTGAATGGAAATGTTTTTGGAAATCGGGAAATAATTATCATTGATCTTTTCCGCTGCTTTATCATCTACTGCAAAACCTGAGGCCAGCTCAATGGCACTCGAATTGTTATTCAGAATTTGATTGTTGTATATCTCTACATTTGAAGCAGCCAACACGATCACTCCGCTGCCAGGTGCGGCATTTCCTACTCCCCAGGAAGTGCCAAAGCTTCCCGCCTTTGCAAAATTCCTGTTATTGTTGTCGTGAATGAGATTGTCGTGCGCTTTCACAAACCCTCCACGCCTTGTCAGACCCGGTAAATCAAAAACCAGGAAGCCGGCTGTGTTTCCAAAAAATTCGTTGTTATAAACTTCTGCATGACTTGTATTTTCAATTTCGCAACCAGCTACATTTCGTGATGCTTTGCAATTGCGGACGACCGCCGTATCAGTCTGACCCACATAAATTCCTGCATCGGAAGAACCTTCGGCATCACAGCTGTCGATCAGCACATGTTTACACAAAACCGGATAAATCGCATATCCCCCGCTGCTCGAATCTGATTTTTGCCAGATAGCATGAAGATTTTTGATGGTGACATAATCAGACTTATTGATTTTGATCAGGTCGCCTTTTGAATCCCGGATCGTCATGTTTTCAATAAGAAAATCTTTTAAATCTGTAACGCGGATTCCTTCACCTCCCTGCGTTTGTCCGGAGAAATCCAGGATAGTCTTACCCGGACCATCACCTGCTATACGAATATGTTTAAGCTGAGCGAGACTCAGGTTCTCAATTTTATAAAGGCCTTCTTTGATATGAATTTCAGAGCTATCCTTCAAGGTTAGGAACGCTTCTACGATCTTAGCTTCTTCTCCGGGGCCGAATTCAAGAGTCGTTTTATAATCTGCCTGCATTTCCTTTCCCTCGAAATTGCAGCCGGATGAACAGATACAGGCTCCGAACATAATGGCAGGAAGACCTTTCAGTAACAAATTTTTCATATCCATTTTTTCTATTTTTTCTTGTATTGTGATTTATCTGCATGTTTACCGTATTTCAGCCTGAGCCTTGAGATGATAACTGTAATGCATATACGATAATTTTAAAAAACATGATACACATCAATTACATAATAAACACCTCCGATATTTGGATTGACCACGCCTCCGGAATAATATTTGTTCATGAGGTTGGTTGATCCGGGCTTAAAGGTAAAATGTATTGAAGTCATTTTATAACTAATCTGAGCCTCCACTACCGGTGAAGCAGGAACATTTCCACTGTCCAGCCTTCGAAACTCATTATCTGATCATCTTTTTGAACCATTTTAATTTCCCGTCAAAAGGTGGATACTTAATTCCGGGATCGAACCATGTAGGGGTGCTCATAACAGGCTTGGCATGCGTAAATCTTTCAAAAGATTGTTTACCGTGATAAGCGCCAATACCACTGCAACCAATTCCCCCGAAAGGAAGATGGTGATTGCTTAGTTGCCAGATCGTGTTATTTACACATCCGCCCCCAAAACTCATTTTATTGATCCATGACTTTGCCAGGTTTGGATCTTGGGTAAAAACATAAAAGGCAAGAGGAGAAGGGTTTTCTGCGATCAATTCCAGCGCATCATTCATATTTTCATAAGTAAAGACGGGCAGGACCGGACCGAAAATTTCTTCTTGTCTGATTGCAGCATCCAGCGCCACTTCCTCAATGATGGTTGGTGAAATAAAAAGGGTTTGTCTGTCATGAATTCCGCCATAGAGAATTTTTACACCATCCAGATAACTCATTAATCTGTCGAAACTTTTTTCATTAACAATCCTGCCATAACTATTGCTTTCCTTCGGATCAGGTCCATAAAAATTTTTGATCGATTCCTGTAATTTTTGGAGAAACCGCGTTTTTACTGAAGAATGTACCAGCAGGTAATCAGGTGCGACACAGGTCTGACCGGCATTGATGAATTTACCCAGTGCAATCCTTTTTGCCGCAATTGCGATGGAGGCATCCTTTTCAACAACTACAGGACTCTTACCTCCCAATTCCAGCGTCACAGGAGTTAGTCTTTGAGCAGCGAGCTGATAAATAATTTTCCCAACACTTGTGCTGCCTGTATAAAAGACATGGTCGAACCGAAAAATTTCCATCAGAGGTTGTACTGTTTTTCGGCCATCTCCACAAACAATAGAAACATATCTCCTCGAAAAAGTTTCCCTGATCATTTTTTCCAGAAGCGATGAACTCGAAGAAGCAAGTTCAGAAGGTTTCAACATAACAGTATTTCCGCCAGCGATAGCACCGATAAGTGGTTTAAGAAGCAATAGAAAAGGATAGTTCCATGGAGCGATAATCAAAACCACTCCAAGCGGATCCCGAATAATTTTTGAAGAGGAGGGAAAGTTCAGAAGATTGGTCTTCACGGGCTGAGGAGCGGACCATTTATGAATGTTTTTGAGAGTAATCCTTATTTCCGAGAGCAGCTGGCCGATTTCTGTAGCATAGGCTTCTTCCCTGCTTTTTTTTAAATCTTTGTACAGAGCTTCATAAATCTGCTCTTCATATTTGATGATTGAATCTCTTAGAGAAATCAACAAATACTTCCTGAATTCAATGGACAGGGTATCTCCGGTTTCCACTGAACGGCGCATTTCTATCAGATCCTTAACAGCCTGTTCGGCACGGACAAACATTTTCAACAATTCAATCTGCTATTTTATCAGTCCTTTAAATATCAGGGCGACCAACAACTTCATATCTTCAGTAATCTGGCTGTAGTCTATATCATCCTGGTTTTTCAATATTGCTTTATGTTCTGCATGATGCTTCAACGCATCATTCATAATGATCAGAGATGAAGCAAGTCTTTCATGATTCACCTGTTTCAACTCTTTTGCTTTTACTCCTTCCAGGATGATCCTGGAAAGGAATTTAACTTCCTGCTTCATAATCGCATCAAACAATTCAAAAAATCTGGGAAGCATCCTGTTAAGTGTCTCCGCTGAAACCCGGTTCATGTTCAGGATATTCTTGTAATAGTTGATGCGTTCCACGAGATAAAACATCACCCTCGCTTCGGTTCCTTTTTTTTCCAGGACATGTTCCTGAAGTGTTTTCAGAAAATCCTGTCCTTCCCTGATCGCAACTTCGAGGAAGATATCCTCTTTGTTTTTGTAGTAGTAATACAGGGAGGCCTTGTTAAGTCCTACTTCTTTTGCGATATCATCCAGGGTTGTTTTATCAAGACCATACCTGGCGAAACATTTCATCGCTACCCTTCCTATCTTTTCTTTAACTTGTTCTTTTTTGTTCGATTCTTTAGCTATCGCTTTCATAAATCGGTCTCAAAGATAACCTTATTTTTAAAAATTCAAACTTTTTAATAAAAAGTTTGAATTTTCATATTAGACCGCAGCGGGTAAAAAAATAGCCAAATATATGGTTGATCCAAAGTCAGAGGAATTCAGTGAATATTATAAAACGATAAGCAATGCAGAGCTTTTGAACATACTTGAAAATTATGAAAATTACCAGGCTTCCGCAGTAGAAGCTGCAAAAACTGAATATGCCACCCGCAATTTGTCCGATACCGAAGCAGAAGAAGCTCGTAACGCGCTCAATCAAGAAAAAGAAAAAAAGGATGTGAAAAAAGAAAAGTTGAGAGCTATCGAAAACAAGGCGAAATCTATTGCAATAGAAATTTCTGAAACAATAAGACCATCTCAATACTCAACTCTTTCAACTAATAAAATAATCAATATAATTTCACTGGTATTTGGAGCTATTTTAATCTTTCGCTTGATCTTCGATGTCCGCAGCATTTTTGATTATTTCGAAAAATTTTCCCTGCATATTGTTTGGTATGTTGAACCACTATTGGTGTTGTCTTTAGCAGTTTTCTTTTTCTGGCAAAGGGTAACAGTTGGCTGGATATTGCTGATGTTTTTTGTTATTTACTCATTAGCCGGCGAGTGCTGGATGTTTTACAAATATTTTCAATTGAGCTCCAATGATAAATATGGAATAGATAGATTGTTTCCAAGACCATCCTTAGAAGGTGTGGTTTTGCAACTTGTATTTCTTATTGGTACAATTTTGATATTATGCAAACAAAACATCAGAGAGGCTTATAAAATCACTAGGAGCAAAATGCTAAATACAATCATCATCAGTGGAATTTTGACAATTCTAATGATGATTTTTATCTATTAGGATACACTAAAAATACCAAAACAGGGAATTGGATACCCGGGTAGAAAATCATTTTTCATTGAAAATTTTGAATAAAGGATATAGATATAAAACATAAAAAGCTGCGATCAGCAGCCTTAAATGTGTTTGAATCCTAAGCTCCCCCTGCTGGACTTGAACCAGCGACCCTCTGATTAACAGTGGGTTACAAGGGTTAATTCACTTTAATCAGGGCAAACCGACTTTAGCTTAATCATTTAATTTTCAATCACTTATTAAAATCTGCTATTTTTGACAAAATGCCATTTTACGGCGTTTAACCACGTTTTGTTTGCAAATTGTTTGCAAATTTTCATGAAGTAACGGCTATGTGTAAACGAAAAAAAATTTGCATTTATGTTAGCATCAGTCGGAATCTTTCTTGATACAAGAAGAATCAAGAAAAGATCAAACAGGTATCCGTTAAAATTAAGAGTAACCTTCGAAAGA
>DATJXY010000065.1:0-9646 GCA_035499855.1 Puia sp.
CTTACCTTTCACAGATAAATCAAATGAAAGATTCCGCAACAAGGCATTGTTAAAAGAATTGCTTTTACAACTTGCCCCTCATTATGACGTGTATAAACCCAAAAAAGGTTTTGGTTTTCCATTGAAAAAATGGTTGAAAGAAAATTGGAAAGATCATGTGCTATCCATGATGGATCCTAATGCAATGATCAGCCTGGGACTTGAGCCTCGAAAGTATATCGGTATTGTAAATGACTTTTATAAAAAGGATACTCCTTATTACACTGATATTTGGTATATTTTTAACCTGATGTTATGGCTGAACAGTTTTAAGAAGATACAACCCGTTTGGACGACATGACAAAATATTTAGTTGTTACCATTGATGTGGAACCAGACTGTACCCCAAGCTGGAGATATGCCAATCCCCTGACGTTCGCGGGAGTCAGCACAGGTATCCGTGAATACCTGCAGCCATTATTTCAACAGTATAATATCATCCCCACCTATCTGATCAATAATGTCGTGTTGGAAGATGAGAAGAGCTGCGATGTCCTGCGCAATCTCAGTGGATCATATGAACTCGGAACGCATTTGCATCCTGAATTTATTGAACCCTTAAAAAAATTTGACCTCTACGCCGGAAAAAAGGCAGAAGCTAACTGTTGTTTTTATCCTCATGATATCGAGTACATGAAGATAAAAAATATAACGGATTTGTTTACACGAAATTTTGGGTATAACCCTGTTACATTCAGGGCAGGCCGATTCAGCGCCGGTCCGAATACCATCGATAGCCTTGCAAAATTGGGATACAGGGTGGATACAAGTGTCACTCCTCATGTTGTTTGGGAGGATTCATCAAGAGAAATGCCGGTTGATTTTTCCAGCGCTCCGGATCAACCCTATTTTATTAAACCGGGAAGCATATCGGAGGAAGATCATAATGGTTCCATACTGCAGGTACCAGTGTCTATCACAACAAAAAAAGCATCCATCTTTTCCGAATTGAAAGAAACGCGTTTTGGAATGCGCCGTTCCATTCGAAGTACAAGGCCAATGTGGTTGCGACCGGTTTTTTCTTCAGCAAAGGAATGTATACAACTTGCAGAGGAGTTTTGTGCGAAATATCAGGATAAGGATGTATTGATTTTGAACATGATGTTTCATAATGTTGAAATTATGCCCGGGTTAAGTCCGTACACAAAGTCCAAAAAAGATTGCGAAAATTATTTACATCAGCTGGAAGAGTTTTTTATTTATTGCGGGGATACAAATATTCATGGCGCCAAATTGAGCAGCATCTATGACTTTTACAGGAAATAAAAAAATAACTGTGGTCATGCTGGTTCAGTCGCTGCCTCCTCTCCCGGCCGGAGGCGCGGAGAGAAATGCTATGGTCCTTGGCAAAAAATTATCCGAAAAAGGAATCCATGTCTCTTTTATAACACCAGGTGTTGGAAAAGTCAAAGGGAAAAAGATTCTGGGAGATATTGAGATTTATTACCTGCATTCATGGTTTAATTATTTGCTTGATTTCTTGTTTGTGATTAAAAAAAAATCAAGAAGCAATCAAATAAAAATCGAGTACGACGATGCTGCAGAAAAGACGAATGAAATTACTGCAGGTATTGGTCTCGGAGCCCGGCTTCGTTATCTGCTCTTCCTGATAAATGCTTTTTTTTTCCTGAAAAAAAGAAAACATGAAATTGATTTAATTCATGTTCATACCATTGAATGGCCTGCATATGTTGGTGCATGGCTCAGCCGGAAGTTTGAAAAAAAATTAGTGATCAAAGATTCCACAATGAATGGGATCTTCAATATTCTCCGCTATCCTTCCGGCAGGCAGAAACAAGAACTGATTATTAGCGAGGGACATTTCATTGCTATGACCAGGGTCATTCATTCGAATTTTCTTGCAGCCGGAATCAGGGAAGAAAATATAACGATGATTCCAAATGGAATTGAAATAACCGATGCAGAAAAAAACAATGCTGCTGCTGTTGGTTTCAAAGTAATTTTTGTTGGAAATCTTTACCAGCAACCGGCAAAAGGGGTGGATATCTTGCTAAAGGCCTGGTATCAGGTTCAATTGCGTTTTCCGCAAGCCATTTTGCAAATAGTTGGTGAGGGTAATCTCAGTGCTTATGAAGCGTATTCGAAAAAAATTGGGACAGCATCATCTGTTCAGTTTCTTGGGAAAAGAAATGATATTGGTCAATTGTTGTTGCAATCGGATGTGTTTGTATTGCCCTCAAGGCGCGAAGGAATGCCAAATGCATTAATTGAAGCTATGTTGAAAGCCATGCCGTGTATTGCAACTGATATTTCAGGTTGCCGGGACCTCATCACAAACAGGGTAAATGGTTTGCTGGTTCCACCTGCAAATATTGATTTATTGGGGGATGCCATCATTCATATGCTTGAGCATCCTGATGAAGCCAGGAAAATGGGAAAAAAAGCAAGAGAAACGGTTTGTGAAAAGCTGGATATAAATCTTGTGGCCCATCAATATATCCGACTGTACAGAAACTTACTGGATACTCAATCAAAATGAACAGCACAAAAAAAACTATTCTTTTTATGGCCCAGATACCGCCGCCGGTGCATGGAGCTGCATTAAGGAATAAATCATTGATGGAAAGTAAAGTCCTGAACGAACGATTTCATATACACCCATTGCCCTTGCGATTTGTGTCAGAGATGAAAGACCTTGGACATTTTTCCTTTAGGAAAATAGGTTTAACGATCAGCTATACATTTCGTCTGTTATGGATATTGATAACCCAAAAAACAGACCTTGCATATTTTACAATGAGCCCCTTTGGCGGCGCATTTTACAGGGATATTCTTTTTATCAGTTGCCTGAAATTATTCAGAAAAAAAGTTTTGCTTCATTTCAGAATAAAGGGCATAAAAAAAACTTCTGAAACAAAATGGGGGAGGAGGCTGATAAAATATGCTTTTAAAAACTCTGATATTATCTGTTTATCCAGGAATCATATGCAGGATGTTGAAGGTTTTACCTTCCGGACCCCTTTTATAGTTCCGAACGGGATAAAGGTCGAACCGTTCCTGACCGAATTACTGCATAAATACAATGATAGAAACCAAAATGGCAACGGGTTGAAAATTCTTTTTCTTTCTAATCTCTCAAAAACCAAAGGGGTATATGAATTATTGGAAGCCCTTCAAATCCTGAAAAAAAAAGGATTCGATTTTCAGGCAGAAATAGTGGGTGATGAAGCAACTATCGGCTTTGAAGAACTTCGACGGATGATTGAAGCAGCTGGCTTACAAAAAAATGTTCTGGTTATGGGGCCGAGATATGGCAAAGAAAAATTTATGATGATTGCAGATGCGGATATATTTGTTTTTCCCACTTACTTCGAATTATTTCCCGGCGTCATACTGGAAGCAATGCAATTTGGAAAACCCATCGTCACCACATTTGAAGGTTCTATTCCGGAAATGATTGATAATGGCAAAAGCGGTATACTCGTCCCTCAAAAGGATTCGGTTGCATTGGCTCAGGCCATTGAAACATTGATACATGATCCGGAGAAAAGAAAAAGAATTGCTGAAGAAGCCCAAAAAAAATTCTTTAATGAATTTACATTGGAAAAATTTGAGCACAATATGCTGGAAGTTTTTGAAAAGATCATCGACAGTAAAACTTCCTGATTTCTCTTCACCCTGACTTATAGCAAACTTTTGCTGCAACTAATTCACTAAGTCATATCAATAAAATGGTTATTGCCATTGATGCCTGAAAAGTCTTGGATCAGGATGCCATGCAAGATTGAATGTGGGCTTAAACGCGATCAGGTACAATACTTTGTTATCATTTGAGAAATAACACTGTGAAATACTTAAAAGTACGGATCCTGTAATTATTTTCATGGTCGAACATTAAAAGCGGCGCAATATAGCTAAAAACGGCTAAAAGGAAGAACAGTTAACTATTAAAATACCGCTTTGAAATTCTGGTATAATTTGTTGAAATTTGCGCGGGACATAACAAAATATTTTCTGTTAGGAACCGAACTCTCTTATTGTTTATTTAGCCCTTCCCGATATTAATGGACAAGCTGATACATATAAGATTCAAAAAAACCGATCTGCTTTTATTTATCCTTGCACTTATTTTTTGTACCGTTTTAAGGTTATCAATTTTATTAGCCTATCCTTTAATCGCATTGATGCTTTTTTATTATCTCGATTGGCGTTTCAGCCGGAATAGTATTTACCTGGTAATGCTAATTGTTCTGATGTGGCTGATTTCTTTCCGGCACGGATTTTACTGGCGTTATAATTTTTTGAGCCTGTATTATTACATTCCCTTTGTTGTACTCGTTCTCGCAGTTCCTGCACCCAATGAGAGTCATTTGCAGAAATTTATGAAAGCAGTCACAATCGTTGCGGCCATAAATGACATAGCTGGAATTATTCAATATATCCTGAATCCGGGAGATGACAATTTTGTTGGCATTTACGGAAGATTTACCGTTTCCCAGAATGGGTTGGCGTTAATCAACAGCGTACTTTTTTTTTATTATTTTATTTTATACGGCAAGACAAAAAAAATAGCTCATATTTTATTGGCCTCCTTTTTTATTGTGTGCTCTGTTATGGGTTTTTATGGAGCAGGTATGATGGTTTTGCTTGCAACTCTTATGATTTTTTATTTTAAGTTCACGCTGAAGAACATCTTAAAATTCATTTTCTTTCTCAGTCTGATCGGCGTTTCTGTATATTTCCTGATGAAGATGATCAGTCCCAAAACTTTGGAATATAATATTAATATTATTCAGAAATTTTTGGTATTCGACCCGCAAAGATCTCCCCGGAAGATGGTGATATTTTATAATTATGCGAAGGAGTATTTTGCACACCCACTTGATTTTTTGTTTGGATCCGGTCCCGGCACATTCAACAGCAGATCCGCCTTTATGGTGGGAAGCCCTAGTTACTTTAATGCACCTATTTTAAAGAGCGATCACCATCCTTTTTATTTTATCAATTTTGCTTACACCTTATGGAATCCTGAAGTTGTTACTCCATATGATGGTTTCATGAATCAGCCTTTTACATCGATACTTGCATTATTGGGTGAATATGGTTTTATTGTGACTGGTTTTTTATTCTTTCTTATTTTTTACAATTACAGAAAATTTAACAGGATTACAAACATTAGGATTCAGGGAAGGAATAAACCCTTAGCAGGAAGTTTTATTCGCTTTCTTACTATTTTTATGGTTCTATTAATTATCATTGACAATTATATTGAGTACCCCGAGACGATTGCACTATTCATTGTGCTTATCAAATTATGTGAATCGTCTCTAAAAGCAAACCTTGCACAAAGTGAATCAGTTTAAAAATGATTTATGACATCAGAAATTACTTTTTCTTTCGGAGAAAACTGGATGGATTTTAATAAATATCTTACACCTGAGGATATTCGTAAGGCAAAAGAGGATTTAATAACGTGGATTGGCGGGGAGAATATTGAAGGAAAAAGAATCCTGGATATCGGTTGCGGATCAGGCATTCATTCGTTAGGCCTGTTCGAATTAGGTGCAGCTGAACTTGTTTCTTTCGATTATGATAAATACAGTGTGGCTGCAACAATAGGTCAATGGCAAAAGAACAATAAACCTGCAAACTGGAAAATATTTGAAGGATCTGTTTTAGACAAAGAATTTATCCAACAGTTTGGAAAATTTGATTTGGTATATTCCTGGGGAGTCTTGCATCATACGGGAAATATGTGGCAGGCAATTAATAATGCACTCAGCCTGGTCAATGAGAATGGATTTTTATATATCACGATTTATAAGGATGATAATTACCAACATTCAATCAAAACAAAAGAAAATTTTAATGCAGCTTCAAAGTTTGGAAAAAAAATAATTATTTATCGTGAAATCCTGAAGATTATGGCAAAAAGGGCAGCCCGACTAAAAAACCCTTTTACCTGGAATCAAAAAATTGAGCGTGGAATGAATATTTATCATGACCTGGTTGACTGGCTTGGCGGATTGCCGTATGAAGCTGCAAGTGAAGATGAAATGCTGCAATGGGGCATTGCTAATAATTTGCAATTATTAAGAATATTATGTAAGGGAAATTATGGCTCCTGTAATTATTATTTATTCAGGAAAAAAGTCTCAACTGTTTCCTGACACTGTTTAATTGTCAAGCCTTTTTTTTAGTCCGTTGAAAATTTCTTCTAAGGTTTGTTTGATGTCATAAGTGAAATTCCAGCCGGGATATTGATTCTTGAATTTTCTGACATCACTAATATACCATATGTGGTCCCCGATCCGGTTTGTATCGGAGTAAGAATAGGATAATTTATTACCAGTAATTTCTTCGCAGATAGCAATCGCTTCCAGCATGGAACAATTTGCAAAACGGCTGCCCCCCGCATTATACACTTCTCCGATTCGGGGATTCTGATAAAAATGCCAGAACATATTTACCAGATCATAGCTGTGAATATTATCTCTTACCTGTTTTCCTTTGTAACCGAAAATGGTATAGGCGCTTTTTGTAATTGCACATTTCATGAGGTAAGCCAGAAAGCCATGCAGCTGTGCACCTGAATGATTCGGTCCGGTAAGACATCCCCCACGGA
The DNA here is from genome assembly GCA_035499855.1 of Puia sp. Classification (GTDB taxonomy): domain Bacteria; phylum Bacteroidota; class Bacteroidia; order Chitinophagales; family Chitinophagaceae; genus Puia. Next base: position 6,626 of record DATJXY010000065.1, read on the forward strand.
AAATGCCGGTTTTGATATTAAAATAACGTCCATATTCCTGGACCATCACATCTGCAGCTAATTTCGATGCGCCAAATACAGAATGTTTAGACTGATCGATACTCATCGATTCGTCAATCCCTTCTTTAAAATAAGGATGTTCGTGATCGATTTCCCATCTTGTTTCTTTTTCAACGAGCGGGAGAAAATTTGGACTGTCTCCATACACTTTATTAGTTGAAGTAAAAATGAAAACAGCCGAAGGACAATATTGTCTTGTTAATTCCAGTAGATTTAAGGTTCCTACTGCATTGACGCCGAAATCGGTCAATGGTTCTTTTGCTGCCCAGTCATGACTTGGTTGCGCAGCAGTATGAACGATCAGTGAAATATCGTTCATGTATTCCTTAAAAACTTTCTCCAAACCAGTAAAGTCGCGGATATCAATTTGATGGTGCCTGTAATTTGGAAAATCTGTTTCCAGTTTTTTTACATTCCAGTCGGTAGAGCTTTCTTTCCCAAAAAAATATTGCCTGAGATTATTATCAACTCCTGCAATTATATCAAATTTATCAGCAAAAAAAGAAACAGCCTCACTTCCAATCAGGCCACCTGAACCAGTTATTAATGCAATTTTCATTTGTACGTGGATTAATCAAATTTTACTTTTCTAAAACCTATTTTACAGATAATGAACAGGTATATAAAATAGGAATTCGTCGTCAGATACCTTTTCCAAAGTTTTTTCGGGTCCTGTAAAAGACGAAAAAACCATTCCATACCTGCGAGCTGCATCCAATGGGGTGCATGTTTAATATTATCGGCGTGGAAATCGAAAGCGGCTCCCACTGCCATCATTACCGCATTTATTTTCCCCAGATGATTGGCTACCCATTTTTCCTGGCGAGGGCATCCTCGTCCTACCAAAACAATATGGGCATTGCTGTAATTGATTTTTTCAATATCCATCCTGTCCTCTTCTTCTGTGGCTTCCCTGAACCTGTCAGGATGGGTTCCGCATATATTTACCCGTGGGTAGTTATTTTTTATGAAAGCGATGAATTTCTCAAGAGTCTCGGAAACACTTCCGTATAGATAAACATTTAATTGGTGCTGATTCGCCTTTTCAAGTACATATTTCGTCAATACAGGGCCGGCAACGCGATCCCTAAGTTCTGTGTGATAAAAGCTATTCAAAGCCCATTTTACCGGCTGTCCGTCAGGGACAATCAGGTCGAGAGAATTTACCTGCCGGCGAAATCCATTGTTTTTTACAGTTTCAATCAGACCATGTACAGCCAGAGCACTCACTCCAAAGCTTTTACGTGCGATCGCATTTTCAGCAATTAAATTGGATGCTTCAATGTAATCGGTGATAGAATAATCGACAGTAAATAGTTGCTTCTTGATCACGTTTGTTTAGTTGTAAACGATATTCTTTCTAATGCGGCGCAAAAATACATAGAAAAAATCAATGGTTGAGAACCTATAACCTTTGAACGGATGGTTTAACATGAAACGAACCATTATATTTGTAGCATATGAAAAAAAATGAAATTCTTTTTTCATTTAACAGAAAATTTATTTTTTATACAGGACTCGTTGCTTCAGCTGTAACCCTCCTGATTTCCATGCCCAATGAAGATAATAGCTCAATTTTAAACAGCTGGGCACTTGTTTTATTCAGCATTTCGGCATTTATTGAAGCAGTTCACTCCGGAGCTATAAAAAAAATATTTTCTTCCCGGTGGTGGATGCTTTCTTTTTTATTTTTTCTCTGGCTGGCTCTTACTTATTTCTGGGATTCAAGTGGGGGCTATTCGATCAAAGAATTGGAGAGATATGCATTGTTCCTGATAATCCCCGCTATAATGGCAGCTATTCCCAGAATACCTGCGAAAAAAGTAATATGGACCTGCCTTGCTTTTGTACTGTCGACAACCATCGTGACAATTATTTGCCTCATTAAATCCCTCCTGGAGTACAGGCTGACGGGTGACTACAGGGTTTTCTATTATCATTATCTGTCACAACAGATGGGGATAAGCGCTATTTATTTGTCGGATTATTGTGTCGCTGCCATCACCTGGCTTTTATATTTTGCATTTGTCTATCAAGGCACTCAACCTGTAAAAAAGGGGCTCGCGATTGTATCAAGCATTTACTTGTCTTTTATAGTTTTTCTTTTGTCTTCAAAAATGGTCATTTTTATCCTCTTTGTCCTTCTTGTTTATTTTGTATTGTATATCGGGTTTTTAAAAAAGAAAATCTGGATATCAGTCGTTATAATTTTATCTGTTTTAATTGCAGGCTTAGTTGCGTTAAGGCAATTGCCTTACCTGCGTTGGAGAATGTCTGTAACTAAAATAGAAAAATATAGCGGGGGAAAAGATGATCAGAACGGCCTCGCCATCCGCTCAGTGATGTGGACATCTGCGATGGAACTCATTCATCAAAGACCAATTGGAGGATATGGAATCAGGGGAGCAAATATTGAACTGCAAAAAAAATACAATGAGAAAAATTTCGAAATCGGACTGGCGGAAAAATTTAATTGTCACAATCAATACCTGGAAACCACACTAAAATCTGGGATTATCGGTTTGCTGATATTTTTATCTATTTTGATATCTGCATTAATTACAGGGATCAGGCAAAAAAACTTTTTGCTGGCAGTATTGGTCATTCATTATCTCTGTACCTCCGTTGTTGAATCTACTATTGAAGTACAAAGAGGTCTTGCATTTTTTTTCTTTTTTATCTCCCTATTCTATTATCATTCCCCGGATCGAATAAAAAATGAAGAAAAGATTTTACTGCAATGACAAGTTTAGATTGTTGCAAAGGCCGGATTGGCTTTATACCATTCATAAGTTTTTTTCAGCCCTTCCTTAATGGTAAATCCAGGTTTGTATTTAAGAAGATTGACTGCTTTAGAGATATCTGCAAGACTATCTCTGATATCTCCTTTTCTATCCGGACCATGAACAGCCTGTCCCGTATAACCGGTAAGACTGGCAATATCTGAGTACAGTTGATTTA
>DATJXY010000066.1:0-146771 GCA_035499855.1 Puia sp.
GCTGACAAAAGATAACGTGCATGCATCACCGCCGGAATCATTTCCCGGAAAATTACTTTCTTTTTTGTATGAACGATATCAATTTTTCAAAGGAGACAGCAGCAAAGGAATGGTGATTATTCCCACTGAACTTCTGCCTGATAATGGAAAAAAACTTTTAGCAATCCTGCTTGAGCTTGCGAAGATGAATGGGCTGGAAGAAAAATTTTCTGAATGGCTGAATAATGATAATTGTTTTTGTAATTCACTGGTCGATCGTATTGTGCCCGGAAGACTCACATCCGACCAGCAAAAAGAAATGGAATCCATATTGAATTATGAGGACGATCTGATGATCATGGCTGAATCCTATCGTTTATGGGCAATCGAACCTGACAGTGAAAAAGTAAAACGAGTCCTTTCTTTCAGTAAGGTGGATGAAGGTGTTATTATTGCGCCGGACATTCATATCTACCGCGAACTGAAATTACGCCTTCTCAACGGTTCCCATACTTTTAGTTGCGGGCTGGCGCATCTGGCAGGATTTACAACCGTGAAGCAGGCAATGCAGGATCCAGGATTTTCTGATTTTATACAAACTCTGATGATGCAGGAAATCGCTCCTTCCATTATTGATGATAAAATAAAAATGGAATCAGCGGTCGATTTTGCGAACAAAGTGCTGGATCGGTATCGCAATCCTTATATCGAGCATAAATGGCTAAGCATAACACTTCAGTATTCTTCTAAAATGCATATGCGGAATATTCCGCTGATATTAAGTTATTTTAGCAGGTTCGGGTCAGTGCCAGAATATATGTCGCTCGGATTTGCAGCACATATATTTTTTATGAAGGCCGTGAAGAAAACAGAAGATCAATATTACGGGGAGTTGAATGGAAGCCAGTATTTGATTGCCGATAACAATGCGGCTTTTTATATGGAAAAATGGAAGAACCCGGGAACAGTGGCCGATGAAATATTATCGGCTGAAGAATTGTGGGGGACTGATTTGACCAAATTGACTGGTTTTGCAGTAGCAGTCAACAAAAAAATGCAGGCCATTGTTGAATATGGAGCATCTGCTGTTATAAAAAGATTGACAAAGGAAATAGCAGAATAAGTATATTAGTTTTGTATTCGGCGGTATATCCGGTCTAAAATAAGTTTTATGCGCGCATTTTTGGACGAAGACTTTTTGCTCCACAATAAAACATCCAGGCATTTATACCATGAGTATGCGAAGGGCATGCCCATCATCGATTATCATTGTCATTTGCCTCCGCAGGAAATTGCTGAAAACAAACAGTTTGAGAACCTCACGCAGATCTGGTTATATGGAGATCATTACAAGTGGAGGGCTATGCGTGCTAATGGCGTTTCAGAAAGTTATTGTACTGGAAATAAATCAGATTGGGAAAAATTTGAGCAATGGGCGGCAACAGTTCCATATACTTTACGCAATCCATTATATCAATGGACACATTTGGAATTGCAACGTTATTTTGATATCTATGATATTTTGAATCCTGATACAGCAAAAGAAATTTACAGTTCCTGTTCGGATTTATTGAGAACAGCTTCCTATTCCGCGCGTAATCTGTTGCGGAAAATGGATGTGCGCCTGGTGTGCACAACGGATGATCCTGCAGATGGCCTGGAACATCATCAAAAAATAAAAAAAGATGGTTTCGAAATACCCGTGCTTCCGGCATTCAGGCCGGATATGGCTTTTTATATTGATGATCCTTCCGGTTTTAAAAATTATTTGTCAAGACTGGAAAAATCTTCCGGCATTTCGATTGATTCATTTGATCAGTATAGAGATGCTCTAAAAAAACGTCATGATTTTTTTGCCGCCAATGGCTGTAATGTAGCGGATCACGGACTTGAAGAAATTTATGCGGAAGATTATACCGAAGCCGAAATAAAAAATATTTTCAAAAAGACGCGTGAGGGGAAATCACCCGATAAAACAGAGATCAGAAAATTTAAATCGGCCATGCTCCTGATCATTGCTCGATGGAATCATGAGAAAGGATGGGTGCAGCAATACCATTTGGGAGCGCTTCGCAATAATAATAGCCGTATGACAAAACAAATCGGGCCCAATACAGGCTGGGATTCGATCGGAGATTTTCCCCAGGCTTCTGCGCTCGCATCATTCCTCGATAAGCTGGATAAAGAAAATAAACTCGCTAAAACTATAATATATAATGTGAATCCCTCAGACAATGAAATGATGGCTGCCATGATCGGCAATTTTAATGATGGATCCGTGGTCGGAAAAATTCAATGGGGAGCAGCCTGGTGGTTTCTCGATCAGAAAGATGGGATGATTAAACAGATGAATGCATTATCCAATATCGGTTTGCTCAGTCGTTTTGTTGGCATGCTGACAGATTCCAGGAGTTTTCTCTCTTATCCCCGCCATGAATATTTTCGGAGATTGCTTTGCAATTTATTTGGAGAAGAAATCGAAAATGGAGAACTGCCCAACGATATCGGGTGGACCGGGAAAATAGTCCGGGATATTTGTTTTCATAATGCAAAAAATTATTTTAACTGGCAATACTTGGATAAAAAGGAAGGAAGCCCTCTACCTGCTTTGTAATTTTTAAATGGGTGAAGTCATTTGTTTTGGGGAATTATTATTGCGCATGTCGCCTGCATTGGGAGGTGAATGGTTGCGGCAGGCTAATATGCCCGTATACATCGGAGGGTCGGAATTAAATGTTGCGACTGCACTGGCGAGATGGGATATACCTGTAAAATATTTTACGGCGATGCCGGATCACTATCTTTCGAAAGAAATTGTAGATGAACTGCAGAAAAGAAAAATAGATACAAGTCCGATTTATTATTCAGGAAAAAGAATCGGAATTTATTTTTTACCCCAGGGAAAAGATTTGAAACATGCGGGGGTGATTTATGATCGCGCTCATTCTTCATTTGGTGAGCTTAAACCAGGAATGATCGACTGGGAAAAAAAATTGGAAAATATTTCCTGGTTTCATTTCAGCGCCATCAGTCCGGCATTGAACGAAAATGTTGCCGCGGTTTGCAGGGAGGTATTGGAAGTTGCCTCGAGGAAGAAAATAAAAATATCGATCGATCTGAATTACCGGACCCTGCTCTGGCAATATGTGAAGGATCCTGCGGCAATCATGCCCGGTCTTGTCAGGTATTGCGATGTAGTTATGGGGAATATTTGGTCGGCGAATAGTTTGTTGGGAATTCCGGTTGATCCGGATATTCATTCAAAGGCAAGAAAAGAAGATTATCTGGATCATGCAAAAAAAACATCCCTGGCGATCATAGAACAATTTCCGAAATGCACAACTGTTGCCAATACGTTTCGTTTTGATGATTCGAGGAAAGGACTTGTTTATTATAGTTCCCTGTTTCATCAAAAAAATCAATACAATTCATATGAATTCACTGCTGATAAAATAATCGATAAAGTTGGAACCGGCGATTGTTTTATGGCGGGATTGATATACGGATTGTATCATGATCATTTGCCTGAAGAGATTGTCAATTTTGCAACTTCGGCTGCATTTGGAAAATTCAACGAAATCGGCGACACTACAAAACAGGATACACAAACCATACAATCGAGACTAATGACCTATGGATAAAAGGACAGAGATAGCTGCTTCAATTAAATCACAGAGATTATTGCCCTTGTATTTTCATCCGGATTCAGAAACAAGTCTGGGTGTGTTGAGGGCCTTGTATGACGCTGGTTGCAGGGTTGTAGAATACACGAATCGTGGTGAACAGGCGCTGAAAAATTTTGAAAGACTGAAAAAGGTTTGTGATGAACAAATGCCGGGAATGTTTCTCGGGGCAGGGACAATTAAAGATGCGCATGCTGCAAATTCTTTTATCAGTGTCGGGGCAGATTTTTTAGTGAGTCCGGGTTTATCGGAAGATGTCTTCGATATCACTTATTCTGAAAAAATATTATGGATACCCGGATGCATGACGATTACCGAAATCATGATGGCGGAACAATTCGGAATCCAATTAATAAAATTATTTCCGGGAAACCTTCTGGGGCCTTCATTTGTGCAAGCCATCAAAGAAATTTTTCCGGGAGTATCATTCATGCCCACCGGTGGGGTTGAGTTGGATAAAGAGAATCTTGAGGCCTGGTTTCAAGCGGGTGTTTGTGCAGTTGGAATGGGAAGTAAATTAATCACAAAAAAAATATTGGAAGAAAAGGATTATTCAAAACTCAGGATTCTCACAACTGAAACTCTCGATCTTATACAAGAGATAAATAAACATTGATCCTTTATTTTTTCTTCTTTTAAATTTTGCGGAGCAGATCTCCTGCAAATAGTATTGATCTCATCATTCAGAATAAATCACAAATAATTTTTTTGATAATTTCTCATTTGGAACAATTTTAGCTGTGAATTGGATTTTTAGCTAGCCTGAACCCTGCCAGATTCTTTGTATGAATTAGTGAATGAAAACTTAAATGAAACTTATGAGAACTTTCTACCCGATGTTCAAGCTGCTTATCATTACGGCTTTATGTTCTTTATTTCAAGTAAAATCTTCAATTGCTCAAGTTCAAACGGCAAGAGCAGGCGTTACAATCAACGCCAACTGTCATGGATTTTATGAGTATTTGCCCCAGGGATATTCAACCGGAACCAAGCAATACCCTCTTCTCATATTTCTGCATGGAATTGGGGAGTCCGGGAATGGAAGTGCGGCGCAACTTCCTTATGTACTTCGAAATGGCCCACCAAAATTGATTAATCAGGGAACATTTCCTGTTTCTTTTACTGTAAATGGCCAGACTTTTTCGTTCATTGTCATTTCACCGCAATTTTCTGATTGGCCACAACCCGCAGATGTAGATGCCGTGGTCACTTATGCGATGACTAATTACCGGGTAGATCCTAAAAGGGTTTATCTTACTGGTTTGAGCATGGGAGGGGGGGCAACCTGGGAATATCCGGGATCAACCACCGTTCCTTATGCAGCAAAACTTGCAGCGATTGTTCCGATTTGCGGTGCTTCTTCACCGAGTATGTATCGTGCGCAACAAATTATTAAGTATTTATTACCTGTTTGGGCAACACATAATCTGAATGATCCTACCGCTTCAGTTCAACTCACTATCGGCTACATAGATTCTTTGAATAAAGCGAGGGATATTGCCATCTCAAAAAATGTTACAGTAGGTCCTGCTCCAAAGATGACTATTTTCAATGCCAGCGGACATGATGCGTGGACCCAAACCTATGACCCATCGTATAGAGAAAATAATATGAATGTGTACGAATGGATGCTTTCTTATGTGAAAAATCCGAATGCCCCTGCAGATACGCCTCCCAATGCCAATGCAGGCCCTGATAGAACCATTACTTTACCAACCAATAGTGTAGGTCTTACAGGCAGCAATTCTTCCGATGCTGACGGAACGATAAAATCTTATAGCTGGACCAGGACAGCCGGTCCAACGCAATTTACAATCAGCAATGCTGCAGTGAGCAATCCAACAGTAAGTAATCTGGTTGCCGGGACTTACACATTTCGACTAACAGTAACGGACAATATGGGTGCTATTGGTTTTGATGATGTCAATGTTATTGTCAATAGCGGCACCACAAACATTTCTCCGGTCGCCAATGCAGGCGCAGATAAAACGATTACTTTACCGACGAATAGTGTAGTTCTTACTGGTAGCGGTTCGGACGCCGACGGAACAATAAAATCTTATAGCTGGTCAGAGACAGCCGGCCCAACACAATTCACATTCAGCAGCACAACAGTAAGCAATCCTACTGTAAGCAACCTGGTTGCCGGGACTTATACTTTCAAGCTAACGGTGACCGATAATCTTGGCGCTACGGGCTCCGATAATGTAAATGTTGTTGTCAATAGTGCTGCGGTAAACACTCTTCCTGTTGCAAATGCAGGCGCTGATCAAACCATTACATTACCGGCTAATAGTGTAATTCTTGCGGGCAGTGGTACCGACGCTGACGGAACAATAAAATCTTATAGCTGGTCAGAGACGGCTGGGCCGACCCAATTTACATTCAGCAGCACAACAGTAAGCAATCCTACAGTAAGCAACCTGGTTGCCGGGACTTATACTTTCAAGTTAACGGTAACGGACAATCTTGGCGCTACGGGTTCGGATAATATCAATGTGGTTGTAAATCCTGCTGCTGTCACCGGAGGAGATGGAAAAACAATTAAAGTGAATGTATATGGAGGGTCAAATCCTTATAGCGATCCACAATGGAATAACTGGGCGATGAGCACTGGGGCGGCAACAAATATTAGTTCGACAGCATTCAAATATTCAAATGGCTCGGCATCAACGATAGTAGCGAACCTAAGCCAGAGCACAGCTATTGCAGATAACGGTACCGAATATGCGCTGACAGGAGCGATTGCACCCGCGGGAGTTCTCAGGTATGCCAGTTATTCGACAACGGGCCGGACACTGACTATCAGCGGACTTTCAACATCGAAGAAATATGATATGGAGTTGTACGCGAGCCGAAATCTTAACAGCGGCAATACTACCGATTTTGTAACAGGGGGAAAAACAGACAGTGTATCTACTTATAATAATCTTACCAATAAAGCAGTCTTCACATCCCTGGTTCCTGATGCGCAGGGAAGGGTTGTGATTAACATCAGTGAAACTGCCACGTACAATTATATCAATGGTTTTACACTGACAGAAGATACTGTAGCAAACGCATCTAAATATGTCAAAGTAAATGTTTATGGAGGAGCCAATCCATACAATGACCCGCAGTGGAATAATTGGGCACTCAGTACCGGATCTGCAACCAATACGACTTCTACAGCATTTAAATATTCAGATGGTTCGGCATCAGCTCTTGTTGCAAACCTTAGCCAGAGTGCAGCAATAGCCGACAATGGTACGAGCTATGCGCTCACAGGGGCAATGGCACCTGCAGGTGTACTGAGATATGCGAGTTATTCGACTGTTAGCCGGACACTGAGTATCAGCGGACTTTCTGTCTCCAAGAAATATGATCTCGAATTATATGCAAGTCGCAATGCCAACAGCGGCAACAGTACGAAATATGCGATCAATTCTCTGAGCACGTCTATTGCTACATTCGATGATCTTACTAACAAAGCTGTCTTCAGTGGCCTTCAACCTGATGCGCAGGGCAGGATAATCATCAGCATTACAACAGGCACCGGTGTTTATAATTATATCAATGGTTTCATGATTACCGAGGGTTCGAGTGCAACAACGGCTTCGGTGAATGATTCTCCGGTGCAAATGATGTCAGGACAGGTTACATCAGAAGAACAGAGTCAGAGCAGTATTGAAGAAGAAGGAAAGATATTAAGGATCTGGCCCAATCCTGTACACGATGCCTTTACATTGGAACTGTCGGATGAACAACGAGGCAATCTGCAGGTCCAGGTGATCGATATTACTGGCGCAGTTCGGAGGACATTCAATATTGTCAAAGACCAAAATCATATTACCCAAACTTTTTCAGTTGCAGGCCTGGCAACAGGTACATATATCCTGAGGGTGCAAAACAGCAGTTGGGCTGGCGTTATCAAAATGATAAAGCTGTAAACTTGTAACAGAAACCAGGTAATTAAATTAATAAAACCCTCCGTCGACGGAGGGTTTTATTTTTCAGATATCTTAAGTTGCAGGAATGATTATATAACAGTTATATGTATACGATATTTTATTTTTTTTCTAAACTTAGCAACTTGATTTGTGCATGATTCATCGGCAGATCGAAAGAATCGCATAAAACACAAAGCCTGAAACCGGTTTGCACCGAATTTCAGGCCCTTCCTTGCTGTAGAGGGAGGATTCGAACCTCCACGGGGCAGTTAGCTGTAGTACAATGTTGTGGTGGTCAACCCCAGTCGATCCCGGTATTAGCCGGAACCGGCATTATGCTACGTTTATCCTGTATCCCCACCCCCGAGACAAGAGGGCATGTCTGCCAAAAGTTCCATCACTCCACAGTATAGTCTCAAGCAATAGACGATGCAATATTAAATAAATATGTTTGTTTATTGTATTTATTTTAAAATAAATTTGGAAATATTCGATAATCTGCAAATATTTGTAGTTATTAATAGATAAAATTAAAAATTGCCTTAAAAAAATGCATGGAAAATTAAATCTCGATAAGCTGGATCTGCAGATCATCCACGAAATGATGGAGAATGCAGAGATTTCCTATGCCGATTTAGGAAAAAAATTATTTGTTTCGGGCGGCACCATTCATGTTCGAATCAAAAAACTACAGGAGTTCGGTATCGTTAAAGGTACTAAACTCAATGTTGATTTAAAACATCTCGGATATGATGTGATTGCTTTTATCGGAATTTATCTCGAAAAAAGTTCTTTGTATGATACAGTCGCAAAAGAATTAAGAAAGATTCCTGAAATCGTCCGGCTGAATTATACCACCGGCAATTACAGCATGTTTGCTGAAATTGTTTGTAAGGATATCAATCAGCTGAGATTTGCATTGCACGATGAATTGCAAAAGATCAAGGGCATTGAACGTACAGAGACATTTATTTCACTTGAAGAAAGTTTCAACCGGAATGTCCAGGTATATAAAGAGTAAGTTTATAGTTTTTAGTTTAGAGTTTTGAAACGACTAACTTCTTACATTCAGCGCATCCCTTAATCCATTTCCCAATAAATTAAAAGCAAGAACCAGCAGCATGATGGCAATCCCAGGTGCAAGCGCCAGCATGGGATTATGTGTAATGATGAAATTGTAATTTTCCTTTATCATTAATCCCCAGCTCGGCTGAGGCGGCTGCACTCCGATTCCCAGAAAACTTAATCCTGATTCGATTACTATCGCAGATGCAAAATTGGATGCGGCGACAACCATTACAGGTCCCATCACATTCGGCAGTATGTGCCGGAATATGATTCTTGGATTGGAAAACCCCATTGCTTTTGCAGATTCTACATATTCAAGTTCTCGCACAGCAAGTATTTGTCCGCGTACGATTCTTGCTACATTCACCCACATTGTCAAACCGATCGCAACAAATACCTGCCAGAATCCCTTTCCGAGCAACAATGTGATTGCAAAAACCAACAATAGAGTAGGAATGCTCCAGATCACATTGATCAGCCACATAATGATATCGTCTGTACGTCCTCCGAAATATCCGGCAATGGCTCCGAGTAAAACACCCATGCTCAATGATATGATGACCGTTATCAAACCAACGGCAAGGCTCACACGAACACCGACCAGCAGACGGCTTAGGATATCACGCCCATATTTATCGGTTCCAAGCCAGAAAGTTTTGGTTTCAACATTATAAGGATTTCTGAATGGAGCTGAGTTCACCTGTATCGTCGATATGGGATACACAATTTTATCCTCAATCCCTTCATCGATGAATTTGCCGACAATCAGACTAGAATCCTTTTGCTCGTAATGATTAATGGGTATATAATCGTATCCATCTTCTTTCCCAAAAAACAATTGTCCAATTAATGAATTGGGTTTTGTTATCTTCTGTTTTCTCAATAAAAGAAATTGTTGTTTGAAACCGGGTTTTCTTCCTCCGATTTCAACAACCATCCTGTTTGCATCGGGTGAAGAGTCGGGTGCAATGAAATAAGCGAAAATGGCAATAAGAATAGAAATGGAAATGATAATCATCCCAAATACTGCTCCCTTATTTTTTCGGAGACGCTTCCAGACATTTCTTTGCCCTCGTGAAACCGGTTTCTTCATCATATCAATTGAGTTTCCTGTTTTTCCATTCGTATCGGACAAATTTTCCAAGGAATCCTACAATTACAGTGTACAAAATATGCAGAGGCTGCAAAAAGAAAAAATAAGCCATTAGCTTTTCCTGTCCAAAAAAACCAGCGGCAGTATAAACGAATGGAAATTCCGCAATGGCTTTAACCAGGATTAAAATCAAAAAATAAATAAACCAATGAACATCCCAAAAACCAGCCAGCAGAACAGCGAGTAGTAAAAAATTAAATATATAAACAAACATAAGGGTTCCAAAAATCCGGTGATCATCGTATTGATCAGCCTTGCTTGCCCAACGAATGCGCTGTTGTAAAAAAGATTTCCAGGAATTCACCGGACGGGTAGACACAATGGCATCGGCGCTTTTTAAAAAGAATACCCTCGACGGAAATTTTTTAAAGATTTTATGCATCAGTAACATATCATCTCCCGAAGCTATGGAATCAATCCCTTTAAAACCCTCCACTGCAAAAAATGCTTTTTTTTCATATCCCAGGTTCGCTCCATTGCACATAGAATATATTTTTTTGTACACAGAAGCTCCCGTAATTCCCTGGAGTGTTATAAAATCGAGGGTTTGAAAAACAGATAACAAAGAACCGTCTTCAATCATTTTTACAGGTGCTGCAATAAATGCAGCCTGCTTCCTAGAATATAAATTCACCATGCATTGAATCCAGTTTGGAGGAGCAATGCAATCGGAATCGGTGGTTATAATGAATTCTCCCGAAGACCGGCTAATTGCAATTTCAATTGCTTTCTTTTTATAAGAAGAGCTTATTAATCCTTCCATATGTTCATGAAGGTTGATCAGTTGAATGCGGGCGTTGTTAAAATTCCTTACTATGGTTTCTGTTTCATCTGTTGAATGATCATTCACTACGAGAATTTCTATGAGTTCGGGTGGGTACGACTGCTGCAGAAGAGCATTCAAACAACCTGAAATATTTTTTTCTTCATTGCGGGCAGGAACAATAATACTGATACGGGTTTGATTATTCTGAGGATCGGATGGGTTGATGTTAAAAATGGGAATGCTATTCCATGATACCAGGTAATAATTTATCAGAATAGCATAAGCAAAAAGAAAAACAAATACTATATAAATAAAAATGGGCATGCTCAATATTAAAAATAAGCCAACTTATTTTCTCAGCAATTGAATGATTGTCTCCATATTTTTTTCATGCAGAACCTGGTGACCACATGGAAGTATTGAAAGATCACAATATTGTTCTATTCCGGTTCTGAATTTTTCTCCAATATCGTATCGCATAATCCGGTCATATTTGCCATAAACAAGGTGTGTAGGAACTGAATATTCAAGGATGCATGATTTTATTTTTTTGGGAGAGATCTTAAACGGGGCCAGGGTAGTCCATCGAATATATAAATCTTCACGTATCTTTTCATCACCCAGATTGGACATGGCAAGTTTATGAATGCTTGGATTGATTATTTTAATTTTTCTTGCTGTATCTAAAGCAGTCAAAAGCCAGTGTGGGTTTTTCATTGTATGACGAAACAATCTATTCCCGATACCATTCTGGGTTGCCAGCCAATACCATCTGTTTGTATATAATCCGTCAGCAGCGAGTAAAATAATTGTCTTGATTTTCTTGGGCATTGTTTCAAACAGACTTAATGCAAGTCGTCCACCCAGGCTAAAACCCATCAAATAAATTTTTTCATCACATTCCGGAAATTTCTGAAGAATCTGGGTGATGATTGTCGCCAGCTCTCCGGGCGTAAAATGAATTCCTTCTTTCCAATCCGTTTTTCCATGGAAAGGAAGATCGGGACATAATAATATGAATTCATTCTCTAAATGATTTGCAAGAAAAGCAAATGACTCAGACGACTCTCCATATCCGTGAAAGCAGCAAAGAATCTGTTTTCCTTTGCCGCCTGTCTGATAATGGATCAGGGAAGATTTATAAGGCAGAAAAAAAGACTGCATGGACATTCCTATAAAACTAATGAATAGCTGATGATTTGTTTCCAGCCATATAGGAGGTTTTAAAAAAGCCTGCTTGAAATTTGCAGATCACAAAAAAAACTATTAGTTTTATATAGTTGTTTAACTAACTATATGCCAAACAACCAATTTAAGAAAGGAGAACTTTACAGTTTTATATCGGGTAAGGCGTCTACAGCTATTGCCCGTCGCCTGCAAAAGAAATTCAATGCTGCAGGTTTGAATCTTACGATTGAACAATGGAGCGTCTTGTATCATTTGTGGAAGGAGGATGGTAAAAGTCAGCAGGAATTGTGCAATGCAACTTTTCGTGATAAACCCAGCATTACAAGACTAGTGGACAATCTGGAAAAATTACAACTGGTGAAAAGGGTAGCTTCTGAAAATGATCGCAGAATCAATAGGATTTGCCTGACGAAGCTTGCTCAAAAATTACAGGACCAGACCATGGAATTAGCAGAAGAAACATTGAACGAAGCGCTCACGGGTGTGTCTGCAGACAGGATTGATGTTTGCAAAACGGTGCTCCAGGTTGTGTATGATAATCTCAAATAAACTTTATTCATCGTTAAATATTATTTTATGAATACAACTACCGACAAGAAAACCGCATTGAAAGGAGGTGAATGGCTGATTAAAGAAAGTTCTCCATATGAGACTTTCATTCCTGAAGAATTCAACGAGGAGCAACAGATGGTGAAAGATATGTGTGGTTCGTTTCTCGACACAGAAATATTGCCGATCGTCGATCGCATTGATAAGCTCGAACCTGGCCTGATGCCTTCGCTGATGAAAAAAGCCGGTGAACAGGGATTGCTGGGCACTTCTATTCCTGAAGATTTAGGTGGCCTGGGAAAAGATTTTATTACGTCTACTCTCGTCAATGAAGCGCTTGGAGGTGGTTTTTCTTTTTCTGTCGCTGTAGCTGCACATACAGGAATCGGGACCTTACCTATTTTATATTTTGGAACTCACGCGCAAAAACAAAAATATATTCCCAAGCTTGCAAGTGGCGAATGGAAGGGATCTTATGGACTAACAGAACCTAATAGCGGAAGTGATGCACTTGGTGCAAAAACCACTGCAGTGTTGAGCAAGGACGGAAAATATTACCTGATGAACGGACAGAAATGTTGGATCACGAATGGAGGTTTCGCAGATATATATACTGTTTTCGCAAAAGTGGATGGAGATAAATTCACAGCATTCATCGTAGAAAGAGGATTCGAAGGATTTACACAGGGTCAGGAAGAACATAAAATGGGCATCAAGGGGTCATCTACTGTACAATTGTATTTCCAGGATTGTAAAGTACCAGTAGAAAATGTATTGGGAGAAATTGGGAAGGGACATATCATCGCCTTCAATATCCTGAATATTGGTCGGTTAAAATTATGCGCGGCAACAGTAGGGGGAGCAAAACGTTCACTGACTACCTGTATCCAATATGCGAATACGAGAGAACAATTTAAAACTGCCATTGCAAATTTTGGCGCTATTAAAAATAAACTTGCAGAAATGGCAATCAGAATCTGGATTGCCGAGAGTTCCTTATACAGGACATCCAAGTGGATCGATGAGAAAGAACAGGAACTCGCAGCTGCCGGAAAACCTTTTAACGAGGCTTTTTTGGGTGCAGCGGAGGAATATGCCATCGAATGTGCTATTTTGAAAGTATTTGGAAGTGAAGCCCTGGATTTTGTAGTAGATGAAGGCGTCCAGATACATGGAGGAAATGGATTTAGTGATGAGTATATTATTTCAAAAGCATACCGCGACAGCAGGATCAACCGGATCTATGAAGGAACGAATGAAATCAATCGTTTGCTGACAGTAGATATGGTTTTAAAAAGAGCTATGAAAGGAAGACTGGACCTGATGGGTCCTGCTGTAGCTGTTTCGAAGGAGTTGATGAGCATACCTGATTTTAGTGCTGGCGACGAAGGAGCTTTTGCAGCAGAAAAAAAGACCATCGCCGGTTTTAAAAAGGCAATCCTCCTGACGGCAGGCGCTGCAGTGCAAAAACTTATGACAAAAATCGAGAATGAACAGGAAATCCTCATGCATATTGCAGATATGGCAATTGAAACATTTAATGCCGAAAGCGCCTTATTGAGAGTTATGAAACTGATTGATCAGCGTGGAGAATCTTCCTGCCAGTTTGAATTGGATATCATGCATACTTACCTGTATGATGCCGCTGATCATATCAATAAGTCCGGAAAAGATGCAATAAATGCTTTCGCGGAGGGAGATGAACAACGTATGATGCTGATTGGCTTGAAGCGATTTACCAAGGTGAATCCTTTCAACAGCAAGGAAGCAAAACGAAGAATCGCTGCAAAACTGACCAGCGATAATAAATATCCATTATAGGCATAAATATATAGTGAGTGGATGATATGGATCAAACCTATCATCCACTAATTTTTTTAAATATCCTTAGAAAGCCTCCTTTAAAATTAGCTCGACAGGAAAGTTTTTGAAATAGATTTCTTAACTTACCACACACAGTTTATATACTTATAGTTTGCAGCACTATCCTCGTGCTGCAAAGGATCCGCTACAAGTATGGTTTTGATATTATTTCCTGAGTCCGCAATAGTTAAGAAGTAAATTGATTTTTTCATCATAAATGAAATAACTATGTTATTCCTCAATATTTTTCAACACAGCGACGGATCTTTTGCATGGGAAAATGTATTCATCATTCTGCTGGCTCTGATAGCCGGATATCTGTTGCAACGGTTTAATGCAAAAAAAATATCGAATAATAAATATGCCGCCAGCATTGCCGAATGGGAAAATAAATATAAAAAGCTGGAAAATGAGTATAAGAATTATAAATCCAATATTTCTTCGGCGGATAAGCAAAATGAGAAATCTCTAATACAACTTAGCGGCAGAGTAAAATCTCTTGAAGGGGATATCAGGGCTTTATCAGATGAAAAAAATAAATTGTTGCAACAATTAGTATCAAAAGAAGAAGAGATAAAAAGATATTCAAAGATCGTTGCTGATTTTGAAGATAACCTGAAAGCGATCAGGGAAGAAAAATTAAAAGCAGAAGCCGAATGGGCTGATAAATTAAAAACAGCTAAGGAAGAACTGACCAGGGCTTCGATATGGGAACAGAGAGTGAAATCTGCCGAAGAAGATGCACAGAAAGCAAAATCTGCGATTGGCAATGCAGAACGTAAAAAACTGGAGGCCGAATTGAGATTGAAAACTGCTACTGAATATGCCGGTAAAGTAGTGCCCCTGGAAAATGAATTGAAATTGCTTAAGGAAAAATATGAAGGGCAGGTGGCAGATCTTGATACTAAAATCGCTGTATTCGGGAACAAATTAAAAATAAAAGACGAAGAAAACCTTTCACTTAAAAATGAATTGTCGGTAAAAGACAAAATGATCAAAGAAACTGAGGAAAAACTAGCTTCTTCGTCTTTGGATCTTCCCCAGCTGAAAATCGTTTTGGCGCAATTGGAACTACAAAGAGAAAATAATAAAACACTGCAACAGGAATTTGAGATGAAACATGCTTCTAATATTTCACTGATGAATGAGATTGAGTATTTAAAAAATGAAATGAAAAAAATAGCAGAGGAAAACCTCATGCTTAAATCGAAAACACCTGCTCAGGAATCGCTATCTTAGTGACAAATAAGTAGTATGTCGGAACAAAAAAATATTTTTATTCATCATGTATTCTTTTGGTTAAAAAATCCTTCAAGCGCGGAAGACAGGAAAGAGTTGATAGAAGGTTTAAAAAAGCTTTCAAAAGTAAAAACAATCAAGCAGTTTCATATCGGCGAGGCGGCAACTACCAACAGGAATGTAATAGAGCGTTCCTACAGCATCTCATGGTTTCTTGTTTTTGATAATCTTGATGACGAGGAAAGTTATCAGGTGGATCCCATTCATTTAAAATTTGTTGAAACCTGTTCACATCTCTGGAATAAGGTAGTAGTATACGATTCTGTTGATGCTTGGACCGGCATATCATTTTCTCAATAATGAAGCAGCATCCTTGTCAAGGAACCAATGCAATTTTCCATTTTCAGGTTGTATCAGCTGTGAGGGATAAAGATCAGGATTATAATTTCCATGTAAGACTTCTTCTAGCGCATGCGCTTTATCAGCTCCGGTCACTAAAAAAGCGACATTGGCAGATTGATTGACGATGGGTTTTGTCAGAGTGATCC
This sequence comes from Puia sp., assembly GCA_035499855.1. Lineage (GTDB taxonomy): Bacteria > Bacteroidota > Bacteroidia > Chitinophagales > Chitinophagaceae > Puia. Next base: position 15,966 of record DATJXY010000066.1, read on the forward strand.
GATACATGTTTTGTGCCTTCAAAAAAAATGAACTTACCCAGGCCTTCTCTTCATGCACAACGGCAGTTCCGGGAAAAAGAGACAGGGTATGGCCATCGCCTCCCATTCCCAATAAAACAAGATCAAAGCTGAAAACATTGTTCAATGGGAAATACCGGTGTAAAATTTTTTCATATTCAACAGCAGATTGTTCCGGCGAAATGTCTGTCCGCATGATATGGATTTGCGGTTGGGGAACCGGAACAAAATTGAGCAAAGTCTCATAAGCCATCCTTGCATTATTTCGATCATCATCGAAAGGAACTGCTCTTTCATCACCCCAGAAAACATGGAGTTTTGACCAGTCAATTTGTTCCTTGTGTGGAGCAGCAGCCAATAAGTGAAGTAATTTTTTGGGCGTATTGCCTCCAGATAATGCAATTGTGAATCGATCCTGTTTTTTTAAAGTAGTTGCAATAAGATCGGAAATCCATTTCGCTGCTGCGATGCTTAATAATTCTGGGTTTTCGTAAATATGCAATTCGATTTTTTTTTCAGGCATAGATTCTCTTTTACCAATATTAATTTATTCCTGATGAGGTGCAGGCAGTGTAATCCAATTATGACCATCTCTTGCTATCAGTGCCTCGGCATCTTCCGGTCCCCAGGAATCGGGAGCATAATTAGGAAAATCTACCGGCGGTCTGTTTTCCCAGGCTTCCAATATCGGCATAATAATTTTCCATGCTGCTTCCACCTGATCACTACGCATGAACAAAGTGGCATTGCCTTCCATAACGTCCAGCAATAAGGTTTCATACGCTTCCGGTTCATCTCCATCATAAGCATCTTTATAACTGAAAATCATATCTACCGGATTTAAGGTCATGAACTGTCCGGGTCTTTTTGCCTGGAAACGCAAGCGTATATCCATATCCGGTTGAATGCTGATCGTTAAGCGATTTGGGCGCCATGTTTCCGCAGCTTCAGGCGGAAATGCATAATTAGGAGCCGGGCGGAATTGTACTGTGATGATGGTCGTTTTTTCATGAAGCCTCTTTCCCGTCCTTACATAAAAAGGAACATCCTGCCAACGCCAGTTATCAATATAAAATTTGACTGCTGCAAAGGTATCGACGGGGGATTCGGGATTCACATTTTTTTCCTGCCTGTATCCAGGAACTTTTTCTCCCTTCATCCATCCTTCATTATATTGTCCGCGCACTGCAAAATCATGCGTTTCTTCGGGAGAAAATTTTCGGATGGCATTGAGCACATCTACTTTTTTGTTACGGATTTCATTGGCCTCAAAGGATACGGGAGCTTCCATGGCGATCATGCATAATAACTGGAGAATATGATTCTGCACCATATCACGCAATGCTCCCGACTGTTCATAATATGCTCCGCGTCCCTCAGCTCCTACTGTTTCAGCAGCAGTGATCTGAACATGTTCGATATAATTTCGATTCCAGATTGGCTCAAATAATGCATTTGCAAAACGCAGTGCAAGAATATTCTGAACAGTTTCTTTTCCCAGGTAATGATCAATCCGGTAAATCTGCTGTTCATCAAACATGCTCATGAGCAGGTGATTCAATTCATGTGCGCTGTTGAGATCATGCCCAAAAGGTTTTTCAACCACGATCCTGGTACATTTGGTATCTGCGCATATATTCAGCGGACCCAATTTCTTTGCAATGTCGGGCACGAGCTGGGGAGCAACTGCCATATAAAAAATCACATTCGGATGTTCTCCGAATTCTTTCTCTTTGGCTTTTACAATCTCAGAAATCTTCGGGTATTCAGCTTCATTCTCGGCATCCATCTTCAGGTAGGAAACATGTTGTGAGAAATCCTTCCAGTGGCCATTATCTTCTCCTTTGCGACGGCTGAATTGCCTGATTCCATCGAGCAGGCGTTCACGATATTTTTCATCTGAATATTCGCTTCTCCCGATTCCCACAATCCCGAATTTTTCAGGCATCCAGTTATCGATGAATAAATTATATAAAGCCGGTGAAAGTTTTCGATAATTTAAATCCCCGCTTCCTCCAAAAATAAAAATAAGAGAAGAAGGAGGTCTTTTGTGAATTTGCATAAATTATTTTTTAATCCTCTGATCAGACACCCGTTTCCCATTCCGTATGGAAACTACCGGGCATATCTACACGCTGATAGGTATGCGCTCCGAAATAATCTCTTTGTGCCTGAATTAAATTGGTAGGCAGGTGTTCACTTCGATAGGCGTCAAAATAACCCAACGCAGACATAAAACCTGAAACAGGATAACCCGTTTGTGTAGCATGCATGATGACATTACGCAAATGCTGTTTTTTAGCCTGCAGTAATTTAGCAACATCTGTATCCAGTAAAAGATTGGGCAGTTTCGGATTTGACTGATATGCTTCATAAAATAATTCCAACAGAGAAGAACGGATAATACAACCCCCTCTCCACACTCTGACTACTTCAGGCAATGGAATTTGCATGTCCAGTTCGGACGAAGCCCTGTATAATAAAGCCATTCCCTGCGCATAAGCAATGATGCTTGAGAAATATAATGCGTCTCCTAATTGCTGTATGAACACTTCTTTTGGGACATCGATATGTGCCGATGAAGTTTTATACAAAGCGGCTGCCTGTTTTCTTTCATCCTTATAAGTAGAAATATCACGCATCGCAACCGACATATCAATCACAGGAAGAGGAACCCCAAGATCCATAGCGTCCTGCGAAGTCCATTTCCCGGTACCTTTGGCTCCTGCCTTATCAAGTATCATATCAATCAGGCGGTTATTTGATTTATCATCGAGTTGCAGGAAAATATTTTTCGTGATCTCAACCAGGTAGGATTGCAGTTCGCCATCATTCCAGTTTTTATACACTTTATGCAATTCATCATTATTCAATCCGATTCCATGGTGCAGCAAATCATAGGTTTCACTGATCAGCTGCATGATCGCATATTCTATACCGTTATGAACCATTTTTACATAATGCCCCGCAGCTCCCTTCCCCAAATGGGCTACACATGGACTGTTTTTAACTTTTGCAGCTACTGCCTCCAGCACCGGTTTCACATGAGGGTAGGCCTCAGGATCACCACCAGGCATGATACTGGGACCTGTACGGGCTCCATGCTCTCCACCCGAAATCCCAACTCCCATAAAATGGATGCCCTTCTCTTCAAGCCATTTTACCCTGCGCAAAGTATCTGTATAATGAGAGTTACCGGCATCTATAACGATATCGCCTTTGGCGACAAGGGGAATCAGATCCTGAATAACATCATCGACAGGTTTGCCCGCAGGAACAAGCATCATCAATTTCCTGGGAGTTTTTAGTTGCTTAATCATATCGGCGAGTGTAGTGACTCCTTTTACGATAGTACCGGGAGTGGCATTAGATTCAAGTGTTGCGCCTTTCTGTGCATCTTTATCAAAACCAATTACGCTGAATCCATGATCGGCCATATTTAGCAGAAGATTTCGGCCCATTACGCCGAGTCCAATCATTCCAAAATCATATAGATTATTAGCCATATTGCGTTTTAAGAGGCAGTAAAATTAATCATTTACCATTTAGTGAGAATTTATGGAAGAATGGAGGCCTTTAATTGAAAAAAATAATGACTATTTATAAAAATGAAAGAACCACAGAAACTCATTCTGCGGTTCTTTCTAATTATCACAAATATTTTATTTTCCTTTTTCTTCCGGATGTGGGTTGCCCCGGTGGCAGGTCATGCATTCAATGGCAGGCACTGTTATTCCCTGCTCATTCTTATTATAGCTGAAGAATTTTTTATTGATTTTTTCGGTCATACGCATCATTTTCCTTGCAATATTTTTTTCGGGTTTCTCATCACTGGCAAAATCGAGCTTGTGCCCCGTGCTGTCGCTCTGCAGTTTTGCATGACAGAAATCGCAGCGTACTCCCAATGCAGCCTTGAAGCCATCCATTACCTTGTCCAAATCTTCATGACTGATATTTTTGGGCAATACCTTTAGGTTTTTTGGCTTTGGAGGTTCTGGTGGATTGGTTGCTGCAATTCCGAAAATCATACATACGATCAATAACGAGGCAACGATAATTTTTTTGGAATGCTTCATATGTATAATATTATTTGGTATTGAAACTAAGGAATTCTTTTTATTGTTGATTAAAATTTTTTTGAACGGAATAAAACCGGGAATTCATGTAATACAAATGATGCGAACGGTTGAATATCTGAAAAGAGTAAATTGTAGTAAATTTTTAATATGAAGCAAAGAATTTGTTGGGGCATTTTGGGTTGTGGACGTATCGCCCGCAAATTTGCAGCGGATCTGAAATATGCAGAAAACGCAGCATTGATAGCCGTCGGTTCGAGGAGCAGGGAAACGGCTCAGGAATTTGTAAGAGATTTTCCTGTCAGACATATGCATGACAGTTATGAGGCTCTCGCAGCAAATCCTGAAGTGGATATTATATATATTGCTTCCCCTCACGGATTGCATTATGAACATACCATGCTTTGCCTGGAGCATAAAAAGGCCGTGCTCTGTGAAAAGGCATTTGCTCTTAATTCGAGGCAGGCAAAAGAAATGATTGCAACTGCTCAAAGTAAGGGTGTTTTTTTAATGGAAGCGCTGTGGACGAAATTTATGCCTCACTATAACCTCGTGTTACAATTAATCAATGATGGACGTTTGGGCGAAATACAAAATATGCTGGTGAATTTTGGATTTATTCCTGCTCCACCAATACCCCAAAGATTATTTGACCCTTCATTGGGAGGAGGCAGCTTGCTGGATATTGGCATTTATAATGTTTTTATGGCCATGTCTGTGCTCGGCAAGCCAGACATTATTGAGTCTTCAATGACTCCTGCAACTACGGGTGTGGATGAACAATGTGCCGTGTTATTCAAATATCAAAATGGAGCGATGGCGCAACTTTTTGCGAGTTTTTCTTCCAACCTGGCTACAGAAGCTGATATCAGCGGCAACAAAGCACGCATCCGGCTCACCAGTCGTTTTTATGAGCCAGGTACCACGATTGAATTTTATCCTGGCCGTGTCGACACCAGACAGATCATTCCATTTCATAAGGAACCAGGATTTGGCTACCAGTTTGAAGCCCGGCATGCGGGCGACTGTCTTCGCATGGGCATGACTGAAAGCCCCATCATGAGTCACCAGGATACATTATTGTTAATGGAAACATTGGACCGGATACGCGCAGCAGCAGGGATCAGATATGCTGTGGACTGATAATAGAAGAACAGATCATCCCCGCAAAAGGTTTGTCGGACTGGAGTTTATTTTTTCATAATTAAAACTACAATTTTCATTGGTAAACTGTCAATGATTTGGCTTTACTTTGCAGCAAATTTTTCTCATGAAAAAGAAGCAGGCTGCGATGGGTTTTATTTTCGTCACATTGTTGATCGATGTGATCGGTTGGGGACTCATCATTCCTGTGATGCCTCAATTGATTTCCCAATTAAAACATATTCCCGTTAATGCCGCCAGTAAAGATGGGGGATGGTTGTTATCTGTGTATGCGTTGATGCAATTTATATGTGCACCTATCGCCGGTAACCTGAGTGACCGATATGGACGCCGTCCTATATTATTGCTTTCTCTTTTTGGATTCGGTGTTGATTATTTATTTCTTGCATTTGCACCAAGCTATGGCTGGCTATTTGTTGGAAGAACCGTTGCGGGAATCACGGGCGCAAGTTTTACAACCGCAGCTGCATATATTGCTGATATCAGTACTGCGGAAACCAGGGCAAAGAATTTTGGATTGATTGGCGCTGCCTTCGGGTTAGGATTTATTATTGGCCCTGCGATTGGTGGTCTATTAAGCGGATTTGGATTGCGCGCACCTTTTTATGCTGCGGCAATATTGACATTATTGAATTGGCTTTACGGGTATTTTATTCTTCCTGAATCTTTAAGCCAGAATAATCGCAGACCTTTTGAGTGGAAAAGAGCAAACCCGGTAGGATCATTATTGCATTTAACAAATTATCCCGCCATCGGCGGATTGATCTTTTCTTTGACATTTGTTTATTTGGCCGCTCATGCTATCCAGAGCAACTGGAGTTATTTTACCATGTTTCGTTTCAACTGGACGCCAAAAATGGTGGGAATTTCACTTGCAGTCATTGGGGCGCTGATTGCATTGGTACAGGCAGGTTTGATTAGAATAATTACTCCGAAACTCGGGAATGAACGCAGTATTTATATCGGCCTGGGTTTATACACAATCGGGATGTTTCTTTTTGCGACTGCAACACAAAGCTGGATGATGTTCGCATTCCTGGTTCCATACTGTTTGGGTGGAATTGCCGGACCTTCTTTGCAGGCAGTAATGTCTTCGCATGTTCCACCGAATGCGCAAGGCGAGTTGCAAGGCGCGTTGACGAGCCTGATGAGCCTGACTTCAATTTTTGGTCCGCCTATCATGACCAATTTATTTTCTTATTTCACAACGAATGCACCGATCATTTTTCCGGGCGCGCCCTTTGTGCTTGGGGGATTCCTGTTACTGATAAGCACATGGCTGGCATACAGAAGTTTGCACAGCGAAAAATTTAAAACTGCAGTGGTGCAAAAAGCTTGAGAATTTCAAACAGATATACTCACAGATTAGGATAATCAAAATAATCATGTATCTTTGCGGCGAATCTAAGTTGATACAGCATTTAGTAATTGAACGATCATTTCTGCTACGCAATCTTCTGTAATAGTTTAATCTTCTTTACTCTGCTTTTTAGTCAGCTTGTTATTAGTAATTTTTAATCATTTATTTGAGTATGAACATTTATGTTTCGAATTTAAGTTTTAATGTCAAAGACGAAGACTTACAAGAGTATTTTGCAGAGTACGGAGAAGTAACTTCTGCAAAAGTTATTATGGACAAATTCACTAACAAATCCCGTGGATTTGCATTTGTTGAAATGCCCAATGAAGAAGCCGCTAAAAAAGCGATCCAGGAATTGGATGGCGCTTCTGTCGACGGAAGAACTATTGGAGTGTCTGTGGCAAGACCAAGAGAAGAGCGCAGCGACAAAGGTTCATTTAAGCGCAGGAGCAATTTTAGCAACAGCAGATATTAAGACTTTTTTAAATTTTGTTGGATAAGAGGGTTCATAGCAACCCTCTTTTTATTTTTAAAAATGAATACAGAAATAAGAGTTTTCCTATTTTTAAATGAGGATTTATCCTGTTCTATAGGTTAATTCTATAAAGAGCTTTTAAAAATGAACTTTTTAGGAAATATTATCTGGCTTTTATTCGGAGGATTGGCTGCCGCATTGGGATATATTTTTGGAGGATTTGTTTTATGCATCTCCATTGTTGGAATTCCCTGGGGCATGCAGTGTTTTAAATTGGCCGGACTTGTATTATGGCCTTTTGGTAAGAAAGTAGTACCCATTGAAGGGTCCACTGGATGTTTATCTGTTTTTTGCAATATTGTGTGGCTGATTTTTGGAGGACTGTATACAGCCATTGTTCATCTCGTATTTGCTGCTATTTTATTTATTACAATTATTGGAATTCCCTTCGCACGTCAACATTTGAAATTGGTTGAACTATCATTCATGCCTTTCAGCAGGCAGGTCGTTAATTAATTATAAGTTCACGCAAAGACACCAGGTCAGATAATCCGCAAAGAAAATTTCACGTCTTATCCATTTTGGCGTCTTGCGTGAATAATCATATTCTACCAATGACCCTTATGCCATCTCCATCCACGATGTGAAGATTCCCAATGTCCATCGTGCCAGACATGCCCTTCTCTTCCTCTTTCCCATCTTCCTTCGCGCCAGACATAAGATCCATTTGTCCAAACCCAATCACCACTAATCCAAATATAATCAGGACCAGGAGCTACCGGTCTTGTATAAACAACATCTGCCGGACGTGATGCTACTACTTCAGCAGAGCATCCTGCAAGAACAATCGTAAAAACAATTATTAGTCCCATTAATAAGTTTTTCATACTTTTTCCTTTTGTTAATAATGTTGATTCTTTCGATCAATACAATTCTAAGATTGTGCCAGCAGGAAATTAACAGTCAAATCAATGAATTAGATAAAATAAAAAAGAAATCAGTCAAAACTGCGGAGCTTTTTCTACAAAATATTTTATTATCTGTTACTGATTTTTCCAGGAACTTATTTTTGTGCTATAATGTGTGGGATTATTTCCTATCAAAAAATCCCATTTGTCGCAAAAAAGAAACCTGGTCAAAATAGGTTGCCTGCCTGATAATTTTTCCATTTCGTATATCCATGCTTGTGCAATTGATAAGGATATATTTCTTGCCACGCATATAATCAGGAACATTCGGTTCATTATTTTTTAAGGTGCCCGATGAACGGTATTCAATCACTACAGCCGAGTCGTTGGCAACCATATGCAGTAATTCATGTGTCAGGTCGGGAGTAGAAGTAAAATAGCGGCTATAGATTTCCTTAGCTTCTTTCCTGCCTGTTTTAATTCCTTCCCAGTTGGGTGATTCCAGTTGAACATGTTCATCATAAAATAAAATCAGCGCATCGGTATCATGCCGGTTCAGGGTTTCAATCCATGAAAGAGCAATTTTTTTTGTGTCCTGAACGGATGAGCCCGATTGCGCTTCAGTCCGAAAACAGGAAAAACAAGTCAGTAAAGCAATCAATATAAAACCGGATTCCAATTTTGATTTGACATTTTTCATATGCCTTATGAATTTTGATATGAGCGGTTATTATTTACAAAATTATTAATAATCCTACCGGTCCGTCCCGGACAGGAATCCATATTCTCATAAAAAATTTACAAGAGCCAATATTTAGACCATGGCATCGTTTTAATTTTTTAGAATCAGTATTTGAAGAAAGTTTAGAAACAAATCGGTAAATTTGTTATTACCATGAACGAAATAACGATTACGCCTAAACCTGACTTAACGGCCAAAGATTTTGCTACAGATCAGGAAGTCAGGTGGTGCCCGGGTTGTGGTGATTATTCAATACTTGCCCAGGTACAAAAAATTATGCCCGCACTGGGTATTCCCCGGGAAAATATTGTGATTATTTCCGGAATCGGTTGCAGCAGCCGCTTCCCTTATTACATGAATACCTATGGTATGCATTCCATCCACGGAAGAGCAACTGCCATCGCTTCCGGATTGAAGGCAAGTCGTCCCGAATTGAGCGTATGGATTGTAACCGGAGACGGGGATGGATTGAGTATTGGAGGCAATCATACTATTCATCTTTTAAGGAGAAATTTTGACGTGAATATAATGTTGTTCAATAACCAGATTTATGGTTTGACCAAGGGACAATATTCACCTACATCTGAAGAAAACAAGATTACAAAATCTACTCCTTTTGGAAGTATCGATCATCCATTCAATCCCCTCGCATTAGCGATGGGAGCGGATGCCACTTTTGTTGCCCGCTCCATGGACCGTGATCCAAAGCATCTTCAACAATTGCTGATTAGAAGTCATCAACATAAGGGATCTTCCTTTCTGGAAATTTATCAGAACTGCAATATTTTTAATGACGGAGCTTTTGAAATGTTTACAGAAAAAGGAACTAAGGCAACAGAAACTTTATTCCTGGAGCATGGGAAGCCCCTGATATTTGGCGCTCAACAAAATAAAGGAATTAAACTGGATGGTTTCAAACCAGTTGTAGTTGAATTGGGAAATGGAATTACGGCAAATGAACTTTGGATTCATGATGAAAAAGATTTTTATAAAGCGCAGATACTGGTTCGGATGTTTGATGATCCGGACAGGGAAGGACATCTACCAAGACCCTTTGGTGTATTTTATGAAACAGAAAGACCCTGTTATGAAGAGGTTTTAGGTTTACAGATCGAAGAAGTAATCAACAGCAGGGGAAAAGGAGATTTGGATAAACTATTACGCGGAAATGAAACCTGGTCCATTTCATAATTGTATTGACCGGCTGATCATCATATTGATTGAATAAAAAAAATCCCGGAACTCCGGGATTTTTTTATTGGTTTTTTCACAGCGAAATTTTTTTTTCTTCAATTAGCACTGTAAAAAAAGAGCCAGCGATAGACATCGCCGGCCTGTGCTTACCTCTGAAACCACAAAAAGAAAGACGATTTAATATTTTTGATTAGATCTTGATTCATTTCCTTAGCCAATACTCCATGGTTAATTCCTGCCAATAACAATTTTTTATTAAAAGGCTTTTAACAAATTCCGATTGCAAAGACTATTTTAAAAGGGTATCGAAGACAGAGGGGTACATCAAACATTTCATAAATGTTCAACTTCACAATATTTCCGAGAATGGAGATTGGAATAAAGACCTGGAAATTGGATAGGCACGGCTTGCAGAGATACCTATTTTGTTAAATAAGTAGGATAAAAATAAAGACAGTTTTTTTAAAAAGCAATATTTTTTGAAATTATTAATCTGAAATTACACCAAATGTTTGGAAGAAATATGCTGAAACCCCCGCCCGTTCTGCATTTTACCCATCTTAATTTCTTTATCTGCGGCTGCAAATGTTTTGTCTTTTTTGTAGTTATACCACCATTCCGGGGCTGTTTTTTTCATAAGGGTATCAATATTACGCATTCCAAAAAGATACCAGGCTCCCTTTAATTTGCCGGAAACAGCCGATTGTAAGGCCCTCAGACTGGTGGCAAAACCGCTATCTATATATTCCATATGATGCCAGTAGCCCGCAGGCATAAAGAGGGTGTCACCATGTTCTAAAATGACTTCGTATCCCCTGGCTAATTCAAGAGCCGGATATTTCTGAGTATCGATCTTATTTGAATTTTCATCGAAATATTTTTCAAAATTTACAAGGCTTAATACTTCCCATGGCTTCCGGTAAAGTTTATGTTGTTCCTTAAAGGGGAAGAGCAGGACCCTTTTTTTACCTATAAATTGAGTATGAAAAATATGTGAGAGGTCTATATCAAAATGCATGTGGGTAACAGATCCCTTGCCGCCCACAAATAACATCGGAAATTTTTTTACAAATCCACGGGCCAGATGGTCCGGCCATATGAAATCCCCCGTCATTTGAGGAGCGTGTTCGAAAAGGTTGAACAAAAAAATGCGCCATTGAGCAGGACCTTTCCGGATCATATCAATATATTCACCAAACTTCATGTAGCTATCAGCAGTATTAATCGGAGTATAAGGATCACTTTTGGTATTATTATAAAGACCAACTTCTACTTCTCCCAAAATCGATTTAAAATAATCCCAATTCCATTTAGTGAACGCAGGCCATTGTGAAGCCAGGTTTTTAATCACCAGCGGCTTCATCGGAGTATAATAATTTATTCGGAAATTTTCAGGACTGATATCATTCATTTTATCAACTGATCGCAGTTCCATAACACGAAATTTCTGCAAACTTACTATTAAATGCTACTGGGGGAAGGCGGGTGAGCAGTTATTAACAGGAATTTTATAATAAGGAAAAAAGAAAGTTAATTTCCCAAATATTAGGATTTAATTTTACCTGTTGAGAATATGTATTAGCCCATTCATCATGGTTTATGCTTCTATATCTTCATCCTGATAATCCCCAGCCAAGAACCATCAATACCATCGTAGATTGTTTGCAGGATGGAGGCCTTATCATTTATCCCACTGATACCATTTACGGATTAGGCTGTGATATTTTTCATCAGAAAGCAATTATGAAATTATGCAGGATTAAAAAACTGGATCCTGCTACTGCAAAATTATCTTTCATCTGCAATGATCTCAGTGACCTGAGTCATTATACCAAGACTATTTCAACACCGTTGTTCCGTGTGTTAAAAAATTATCTTCCAGGTCCATATACTTTCGTTCTTCCTGCAAGCAAAGAGGTTCCAAAAATATTCAAGAACAAAAAAAATACAATTGGTCTTCGGATTCCTGATAATCTGATTGCACGGACAATTGTAAAAGAATTAGGGCATCCGATACTTAGCTCTTCTTTACCCGGCAATGATGTGGAAGAATATACCGATCCGGAATTGATGCATGAAAATTTTAAACACCTTGTAGATATTGTAGTGGATGGAGGCATTGGTGGCACAAAACCTTCCACAGTGATTGATTACACATCAGAAAATCCGATAGTATTAAGAAGAGGACTTGGAGTTTGGCCGGAGGATGGAAGTCTGGAGAATGAAGTCGGAGGATGAAATTGGTTTATACTTTCATGAATATATTTTTTTCACCAGGTCTTCTTTTACTCCATTGAACCATTCATCTTTTAGTATCGAAAGAATGATTGAATCTCTTCTTCCGACTGTATCAATTGCATTGCTTCTTAAAATTCCTTCTACCGTGCATCCGATTGCTTTCATTGCATTGACTGATCGTTCATTTTTTGCATTTGCTCTGAATTCAACTCTTTCCATTCCCCAGGTCTCAAAAGCATATGTAAGCATCAAAAGTTTGCAATGACGGTTCAAACCCGTGCGTTGAAATTGTTTTCCATACCAGGTATATCCCAACTGGGTCGTTAAATTTTCCAGTTGAATATCATAAAATCTGGAACTTCCCGCGTAAGCATTTGCAAGCTTATCGAATATAATAAATGGAAATTCTTTTTTTGCGTTTCGCTGTTCAATTGTAGTGCGAATGTATTGTTGCATTCCATTTTCACCAGCGGGAACAGTCATAGAGTATGACCAAATATCCTGTTCTTTTTCCGCGAAATAAAGTAATAATTCGAGATCGGTTTCCTGTAATGGCCTCAACAATGCTCTTTCATTTTCTAAAATAAGATTTTCGGGAAATAAGATCATGAGTTTAGTTTCGGGTCTGAAGTTTTGACTTTGAGGTTTAGATCAGACCTGCTCGTCTTTGAATATATTTAATTGTAAAGGATCGATATTAAAACTTTTGCGATGATATTTACAAAGACCAAATTCCTCAATGCCTTTCCGATGTTCTTCCGTTCCATATCCTTTATTGTTATACCAGTTGTAGTGAGGAAACTCTTCATGCAATTTTTGCATATACTGGTCGCGATAAGTTTTTGCCAATATGCTTGCAGCGGCAATGGAGGCATATATGCCATCTCCTTTGATCACACATTGATATGGAATTTTTTGAAATGATCTGAAAATATGTCCATCGATCAATAAAAACTCCGGTTTATTTTTTAGCTGATTAATAGCCTGATGCATGGCTTTGAAAGATGCTTTGAGAATATTGATGCGGTCAATCTCCCTGTTATCTACCATTGCTACGGCGTAGTCGATTGCATTTTGTTCGATAAAGGTTCTCAATTCATTTCGTATGTCAGGGGGTACCTGCTTTGAATCGTTTAGCAAAGGATGAAAAAAATCTTTCGATAAGACTACGGCAGCAGCAAATACAGGACCGGCAAAACATCCGCGACCCGCTTCATCACATCCGGCTTCCAAAAGCTTGGTTTGATAGAATGGTTTCAGCAAAAGCATTGGTTTGTTCAAAAATACGGCAATGGATCTTTGTGTTGGTGCTGTCGGTACTATTATTTATCTACATTTATTTCCACTGGAATTATTGTTAACTTCATAAATAGTCGTGAAAAGTTAAAAGGGAAACGTGAAAAATATTTTTTTGGAGGAACCATTTCCGGCCTCCGTGGCTGCCACAACAAATTTCTCACAGATCTTGCTGATTTGCACAGATTTTTTGTTATGATGTCTGTATAGACTTGTGAAATCTGTGAAAAATATTAAGCCACGGAAATGCCATCCTAATTGGAAAGATTCCTACGGAACATTTTTATATTTGACAATTATCTTTTCATCTTTCATATAATCAGGAAATACATCAATATGAATTTCATTCAATCGCTCAGTCAGCCCTGGCCCTGGTATGTAGCTGGTCCCTTAATCGGATTAGTGGTACCTGCTTTACTCATTATGGGAAATAAAAGATTTGGTGTTTCATCCTCTTTACGTCACATATGTGCGGCCTGCTTTCCGTCCGGTATTTCTTTTTTTAAATATGACTGGAAAAAAGAGATATGGAATATTTTTTTTGTAGTGGGGATATTGATTGGAGGATTTGTGGCTGTTGCTTTATTCAATAATCCCGAACCCATGAAATTGAATCAATCGCTGGTCAATCAATTGCAAGGTTATGGTATAAAAGATTTCCGGGGATTGATGCCCGAAGATCTTTTTAACTGGCATTCTCTCCTTACTATCAAAGGATTGATAGTAACAGTATTTGGCGGACTGCTGGTGGGATTCGGAACGCGGTATGCAGGCGGCTGTACGTCGGGACATTCGATCATGGGATTATCCAATTTGCAATGGCCTTCCCTGGTAGCGACCTGTTGTTTTATGGCTGGTGGTATTATTATGGCAAACTTTATACTGCCCTTTATTTTGCGCATGTAAACAATTGAATATGGAACGGACAGAATTAAGAGAACCAGTATTGATTGAAAAGAACACCGATTTTGAAGTACGTTCATTGGATTCAGACTGCATTAATGAATCAGGATTGCGTCATCCAGGCTGGCATAACCTGAAATATATAGTAACCGGTATTTTGTTTGGGATCATTCTGGTAAAAGCGGAAGTTGTTTCCTGGTTTCGGATTCAGGAAATGTTCAGGTTCCAAAGTTTTCATATGTATGGAGTGATCGGTTCAGCAGTTGTAGTCGGTGTGGTTTCTGTATGGCTGATTAAGAAATTCAGGATCAGGACAATTTATGGTGAGCCCATTATTTTAAGACCTAAAAAATTTAATAAAGGACAGATTTTCGGAGGAATTTTATTTGGGTTGGGATGGGCAATCACAGGTGCATGTCCCGGTCCCTTGTTCGCTCAAATCGGAGCGGGATTCACTGTAGTTATCATAACTTTATCGGGTGCGATCGCAGGAACCTGGCTGTATGGCAGAATAAGAGAAAAAATACCTCATTGAAAATTTATTGCAGATTCAACTAAATGATTTACCTTAACCGCCCCAACGCTGCGACAGAGTTCCCGTCCTGTTAAAACACCATCAGATAAAAACCTGGGCATATGTTCCTGTCAATTTCCAGACTAACCTCCTTCTACATGAATGTATTTAAGTTGCAATTTCATCATTGAAATAAATGGTAATTTTTTATTCATTCACCTAAACTTGATAATATGGAAGACAAAAGTCAAAAGCAAACTACACATCGCAGGGGCTTTCTCGGATCTATTGCAGCGAGCGCTGCAGCACTGGGAATTGCTACCCTTGGAACACCCGCTCAACTTGCAGCAGAGAATTTTTCGCCTTTTGGGAACACCAATGACGCCGACGAATGGTTTAATCAAATAAAAGGAAAACATCGTATCGTTTATGATGTCGTGGAACCAACTAATCCAATTCTCATGCCCTTTGCCTGGTCGAGAGTATTCCTGGCAACCAATGGTGCAACAGGTACCCCAGAGAAGGACGTAAATGTAGTGGTAGTCCTTCGACATAACGCCATTCCATTCGCAATGAATCATGATCTATGGGCTAAATATAAGTTCGGGGAAATGTTTAAGATTAACGACCCTGCCACAAATGCTGCTTCTGTTCGTAATCCATTCTGGCAACCAAAACCTGGAGAATATAAGATGCCGGGATTTGGTCCTTTACCAATAGGAATTAATGAACTGCAGGCGAGTGGTGTGATGTTTTGTGTGTGCAATGCAGCACTTACTGTGTACAGCGCAGTTGTTGCAGATGGCATGAAAGCAAATTCCGCAGATATCTTGAAGGAATGGACTGCGGGTGTTCTGCCGGGAATACAGGTTGTTCCTTCTGGCGTATGGGCCGTGGGCCGTGCCCAGGAACATAGCTGCGCTTATTGCTATGCCGGCTAAAATAAAACAATCAAATCTTTATAACAGGCAGAGAAGCGTTTATCCCTGCCTGTTATTTTTATTTTTTTCGATGAATAAATATTTTTTCTTTTTAAGATTTCTGCTGATTGTCGCAACGGGAACTATTTTTTTTGGCTGCAGGGAAAAGGAGAAACAAGCAGAGAAACCTATAGCAAAATCGACTATCACACCAGCCATTGCATTGTGGACAGCTCCAGACTCGAGTCTGATTCCTGATTCAAAAGAAGGGGAGATGATCCGGTATGGAAAGGCATTGATTGCAAATACTTCTTTTTACTTTGGTCCGCATGGTAAGATCAGCCATGAGGCCAATGGTTTGAACTGCCAGAACTGTCACCTGGATGCAGGCACCAAACCATGGGGAAATAATTATGGAGGTGTTTTTTCAACATACCCGAAATTTCGTGAACGGCGAGGCGCTCTGGAAACCGTAATACAACGCGTGAATGACTGCTTCCAGAGAAGTCTTAACGGGAAAGCGCCTGACAGTAGCAGTTATGAAATGCAATCGATACTGGCTTATATGAAATGGGTTGGAAGCAATGTTGACAAAGGAAAAAAGCCTGCGGGTTCAGGCTTGCAGCAACCGGCCCTGCTCAACAGGTCAGCCGATCCTCAAAGAGGTAAACTCGTTTATGAATCCACCTGCATGCGATGTCATGGAAAAGATGGACAGGGAACGCTCAAGCCCGATAGCATGTATTATTTATATCCGCCATTGTGGGGACCTCATAGCTATAATACAGGAGCGGGATTATACAGGCTTTCAAGGTTTGCGGGATATGTCAGAGATAATATGCCATTCGGGACATCTTATAAGGTGCCCCTTTTGAAAGATGAAGACGCCTGGGATGTAGCTGCTTTCGTAAATTCCCAGCCAAGGCCCGGAAAAACTTTTAAAAATGACTGGCCGGACATTTCATTAAAACCTTTTGATCATCCTTTTGGTCCATACAAGGATAGTTTTTCAGAACAACAGCATAAATATGGTCCATTTATTCTGATTCTACAGGTGAAATCAAAAATCCCGGGCAAGAAAACAGGATAAAAGCTAAATTCACGTCGATCATTTTTGTTATACATCAATCGCGCTGAATAATCCTCGTTCTTTTATCTTTGCCCGTTATGAACTCGTTTCCTACCCGGTCTTCTTCCCGTGCTGTTGCTTATTGGATCTTGCTTGGAGTAATAATGCTTGTTGTGCAGGTTATCCTGGGAGGGATTACGCGCCTGACAGGTTCAGGGTTGTCAATTACAGAATGGAATATAGCCACCGGTATTCTTCCGCCGCTGAACCAACAGCAATGGATAACCGAATTTGACAAATACAAACAAACGCCGCAATTTCATTTGTTAAACTCCGGCTTCGGTTTACCAGATTTCAAATTTATTTTTTTCTGGGAATGGTTTCATCGCTTATGGGCAAGGTTGGTGGGAGTTGTGTTTTTAATAGGATTCGTTTGGCTTTTGCTGAAGAAAGAATTGAAGCAGGAAATGATCAGGCCATTGCTGATACTTTTTTTACTGGGGGCCCTCCAGGGAGCCGTAGGCTGGATTATGGTGATGAGCGGATTGAGCGGAGATGCGATCTATGTAAAACCAACCAGGCTGGCTCTGCATTTTATTTTTGCCCTTGGATTAATATGTTATGCATTTTGGTTTGGATTGGAATTGCTGATTCCCAAACAACAAATCACGTATAACAAAAATATGCGGGGATGGATATGGACTATTCTGATCGTTCTTTTCTTTCAATTGATATTCGGGGCCCTCATGGCAGGTCATAAGGCGGCAGCATCAGCCCCGACCTGGCCGACCATCAATGGCGACTGGTTCCCTTCTTCAATATTCAAAGAAAGTCCGTGGATATTGAATTTTATCGATAACCCCATTACCGTTCATTTTGTTCATCGAACATTAGCATATCTGCTTTTCATTGTTGTATGCATCTGGTTGGTAAAAGTTTACCGGCTTCAATCTTTTACTGGTTATTTATTAAAGACCCGATGGATTCCTTTTGCTTTGATCTTTCTTCAAATCATACTGGGGATAGCGACAGTATTGACAAGCCCCGGAATTATTCCCAATCATTGGGTTTTCTTTGACTGGCTGGCTCAGTTGCATCAGTTAACAGGAATGTTATTTTTATTGTCGATGCTATTGATGCTGTATTTGATCAGAACTAAATCAGCTCATGTATAATTTTCCTTTTCTATTTCCGTTTCAAATAGAAAAATAAGCATCTTATCAATTGCTTATTTTCGTATACGATTTCTGAAACTCATGATTGAATATATAAAAGCGACTTATTATTCCTTTCCTGTTCAGTTGGTATTGCTGCATTTTAAAAAATTCCAGGTATTGCTTGTATTCTGGTACATTTTATTCAGTACCATTAATGGTCAGTTTATGCGGTCATTTGGCGCTGATGCTTTGTTTTTGGCACCCGAATACCTGAATAATGTGAATGCATTGAGCACCGGCATCGTGGGAGCAGCTATGGGTGCTTTTATTATGAGTTGGAATATTACTACTTTCATTCTGTTTAGTCGTCATTTTCGCTTTCTTGCAACTGCAACAAAGCCCTTTTTAAAATATTGTATCAACAATTTCGTACTTCCCCTTTTTCTGCTGTTGTTCTACTTTTTTAAAGCTGTCCAGTTCGATAAGACCAAGGAATTGCTAACCAGTGGCGATATTCTTTTATTAACCATTGGATTTTTAATCGGATTTTTTTTAGTGATCTCTATTTCATTCCTGTATTTCTTTAGCGCCGACAAATCAATCATTCGACAGATGACTCCGTTGATCAGCAATCCTCAATTATTTAAATCACAATTCCGTCACAGTGAAATCAAATTGAGTGAAAGCCGGATCATTAAAGTGAAATGGTATCTGAACACACCTGTTTCGGTAAAAAAAGTAAGAGATGTTTCACATTATAGCCGGGAATTTGTTGAGAGTATTTTTAACAGGCATCATTTTTCAGCCATCCTGTCCATATTCGTTGCTTTTATTTTTCTGGTTGTGGTGGGATTTTTTATGGATAAGCCTTTTTTCCAGCTTCCGGCTGCTGCGAGCATCCTGATTTTTTTTGCGATCTTAATTTCAATATCTGGAGCTTTTTCCTATTTTCTTCAAAGCTGGAGTATTCCTTTTCTCGTGGTTCTTTTTATTGTATTGAATCTTTTGTATAAGTATGATGTCATCGATCCTACCAATAAGGCATATGGATTGAATTATACTAATCGGAATGAGCGCCCTTCTTATAACCGTGAAACTTTATTACGGCTATGCTCACCCGATAAATGGGAAAGAGATAAAGAAAATATGCTGACTATTCTGGAGAACTGGAAGAGAAAACAAAAAGTAGAAAAACCGATTCTTTTTATCCTGAATACGAGTGGTGGTGGTAATCGCAGCGCGACTTTTACAATGAATGTGCTGCAGCACCTTGACCAGATATGCAATGGTCAGTTAATGAACAGAACATTCCTGGTAACCGGTGCTTCGGGTGGAATGTTTGGAGCCGCTTATTTCAGAGAGTTATTCCGGCTAAAATCAAAAGGAGACCACAGTATCAACCTGCAGGATCACCGATATACAAATGCTATTTCCGGTGATTTACTCAATCCATTATTTTCTTCTTTTGTGGCCAGGGATCTTGCTTCACCGGCGCAGAAATTCAAGGTGGGGAACTATGAATATATCAAAGATCGTGGCTATGCCTTTGAACAAAAATTGAATGCAAATACCGATGGTATTTTGAACAGGCAATTCAGGGATATTGTTAATGATGAAAAATCTGCCAGCATTCCATTGATGTTCTTTAATCCTGTTGTAACGCGTGACAGTCGTTCCATGATTATCAGCAGCCAGCCGGTTAGTTTTTTGATGCGCCCGATTTATGATTCTACAAGAGTATCCGAAATGGATCCGGATGCAATTGATTTCAGCGCTTTTTTTTCAAAACAGGATCCGATGAATCTGCGTTTATTAACTGCATTGCGGATGAATGCCACTTTCCCATATGTATTACCCAATGTATGGCTTCCTACCAACCCGGTAGTCGATGTTATGGACGCAGGATTTCGGGATAATTTCGGAGAACAAACTGCCATTCGTTTTATGCATGTGTTCAGGGAATGGATCCTGAAGAATACGAGCGGGGTCGTCTTTATACAAATACGCGATCGTAAAACAGGAGGATGGGAAAGTCCTTATGAGTCGACGGACATTACAGAAATTTTCACCAAGCCTTTGCTTTTACTTCAATACAACTGGTATAAAATGCAGGAGTATAACCAGGACGATCTTTTAAGCATTGCCCAGACCATGATGGGAAACTCCTTTTACAAGCTGACGATCGAGTATGTTCCCAAAAACGCTGATGAAGGGGCCGCATTGAATTTTCATCTCACCAGACAGGAAAAACTGGATATTGCAAATGCGATAAACACTCCGGAAAATCAAAAAGTATTTACCGAACTCGCCGGACTCTTAAATAAAGATCAGGAAAACAAACTATCCGGCCATTAACTATTAATGGTTATGGTTGTAACAGGCGAAAGCAGTTTTTAATAATATTGATTTTAAATTCATGATCTGTTTCCCGCGGATCACCGTCGATATGCAAAGGCGCATGATGCAAATTGCGGATGGTCAGCGAATCGGTTTGCAGGTAAATAATATTCTTATCACCCGTATAATCATTTGCCTGTTGCATGGCGTTAATACCTGTTACCTGACTGATCACGGAAAAAGGCAACCTGAATTTGCTCATTTTTTTAACGATAACAATATCCAGCAAACCATCTCTCAGGCTGGCCTGCGGTGCGATCGTAAAATTATTTCCAAACTGGTTGCTGTTAGCGATACTGATAAAAAATGCCTCGGTTTGAAATGTTTTATTTTTTAGTTTGATTTCAAATAGATATGGCTTTGCCTTAAAAAAATTAATGGTTGAAACTTTTATATAAGTCTGGAGTCCCCTTCTTTTCTGTTTGGCAAATTCATGTGCTACAAGAGCATCAAATCCGATTCCGCAAAGCATACATGAAAACTGATCATTAATATAAAACGCATCGATAGGGGAAGAATTACCCCGAAAAATAATTTCCAGTGCGCGGGTTGGTTGCCGGGGAATTTTTGCTGCGAAAGCCAACCCATTCCCCGAGCCCATCGGGATGATACCAAAATTTATTTTTAGATCTTTCAATGCATCGACAACTGTATTTACCGTGCCATCGCCCCCACAGATGACGACATCTGTTATTGCTTCCTTTTGGATTTTTTTTTTCAAAAAAGCATAATCGCCGCTGACATGCGAAGAAATGATCTCGAATTCAATTCCCTCTTCACGTGTTTTTCTTGTTATCAGATCTTTTAAAGAAGATTTTTCTTTTGCGCCTGAAATGGGGTTGATGAGATAGATAATTTTCCTGGGCATTAGGCAAGTTCTTAAAAAATTGGTTATGAATAAACATATTCCGGTTAGAAAAGTTTGACGGGGAACCACAAACTCACCTTATTGCAAACTCTGAGGCGTTCGAAGAAAATTTTGATATCAGATGAACGATGGATTGAAGAATAGGTTACCACCTTAACAATGCACTTGCCCAGGTAAATCCGCTGCCAAAAGCAGCGAGACAAACCAGGTCGCCATCGTTTATCTTTCCCTGTTCCCATGCTTCGCAGAGAGCTATCGGCACAGACGCAGCTGTTGTGTTTCCAAATTTTTGAATATTATTATAGACCTGGTCATCACGCAAATTCATTTTATACTGCACATATTGGCTGATTCGCAAATTGGCCTGATGTGGAATCAGTATTTTGATATCAGAAGAGGATAGATGATTTTTTTCTAATGCCTCGTTGATGACTTCAGGCATTTTGACCACTGCTTTTTTAAAAACTGCAGGTCCATCCATATATGGATAGAGGTCTTCTTTTGCAACCAGGTCTTCTGTAATGAATAACCCTCCATACGGTTTGTCAGGCATCGGAGGTTTTTTTTCTTCAGCGAAACGGCCCGCATGGAAACCTGGGTTCACCATGGAAAGCAACTCGGCTTCGTTTCCGTCGCTATGAAGATGTGTGCTAAGAATTCCCTCTTCACCATCGATTGCGGGCTGCAATATCATAGCGCCCGCTCCGTCTCCGAAGATTACACTCACATTTCTTCCGCGGGTGCTAAAATCAAGCGCATAAGAGTGCGTCTCCGAGGCAACCAATAGTATATTTTTGTACATGCCTGTTTTGATATACTGATCTGCGATTGATAGCCCATATATAAATCCGCTGCACTGGTTCCTGATATCCAGGGCACCTATTTCTTTCATATGCAGAATGCGTTGGACCAACACTCCGCAACCGGGAAAAAAATAATCGGGACTCAGAGTAGCAAAAATGATAAAGTCTATATCTTCTGCTTTTGTGCCGGCTCTTTCCATAGCGATCTTTGCCGCTTCAACACCCATGGTGGTAGTGGTATCTTTATATCGGGTTGCAAAACGACGTTCTTTAATGCCAGTTCGTTCCTGGATCCATTCATCAGAAGTATCCATCACCTTCTTGAGATCATCATTCTTAATTACATTCTCCGGCACATACATTCCAATTCCGGCAATTTTTGTGCGTGTCATATAGTGTGGCTTTAAAAAAATTAATGGAAAATTACGAAAAACATAAAAGTGCTTTTTCGGTTTCATTATTGATATGATACAAAGTTTGCAAAAGGGTATCAACCTGCTGAGCCTATTCCCTGTAATAACTTCAAATTAACCACCGCTACAAATTTCATTCCTGTGTTTGAGGTCAGATCCGGAAGATTCGTAAAAATGATCGTAACTTAAGAGGAAAATAGATTTTGTCATGTCTGAAAATGAGAAAATTAAATCTGCTATTGAAAGAGTAAAAAAGACTCTTGCCCAAAGACCTTCATTTGGTCTTGGGACAGGCATATCAAGGACCAGGGTGATCAATGGACTCACTTGTGAAATGCAGGAAGGTAATTGGAAATTTGTGGCGGATATGCCTGAACAGGCAGGAGGAAATGCCGCAGGTCCCACTCCTGGAGTCTATGGTCGTGCAGCGCTGGGAAGCTGTCTCGCCATTGGCTATATGATGCGTGCAGCGGAATTAGGTGTGCCGATCGATTCACTGGAAGTAGAGGTACAGGCCGACTATGATGATGGAGCATTGTTTGGTACTTCACAGCAAACTCCGCCCGGATACCTGGAAGTCAGATATTCGGTTACTGTTAACAGTGAGGCATCAAATGAAGATATCATGCGTGTATTGAATGAAGCAGATGAACATAGTCCTTACCTGGACGTTTTCAGCAGGGGACAGAAATGTGTCCGAGAGGTAAATATTATTTCGGGAAAAAATCATTGATATGGAACCAGCATTACAGCGAAGAGTACAAAGATATGGATGGGATAAAGCTGCTGTTTATTATGAATCTTTCTGGCAAAACCAATTGAGACCTGCACAGGATTTACTTCTTGAAATGGCTCAGTTGAAAAAAGGAGATCATGTATTAGATATTGCAAGCGGAACAGGATTGGTGAGTTTCAGGGCCGCCGAAACAGTAGGTAATAATGGTTTTGTTTTAGGAACCGATATCTCAGAAAAAATGGTGGAGATCGCGAATGCGACCGCTAAAGAAAAAAATATAGATGTAATTGAGTTCAGAAGAATGGATGGCGAAGAGTTGGATATAGAGAATGATCGGTTTGATGTAGCTATTTGTGCACTGGGACTCATGTATATGCCTGAACCAATAAAAGCATTGAAGGAAATGCTCAGGGCATTGAAGACAGGAGGCAGGACCGTTGCAGCAGTCTGGGGCGGTCGCAATCATTGTGGTTGGGCCGAGATTTTTGAAATTGTAGATAAGAGGGTAGCGTCTGAAGTATGTCCCATGTTTTTTCATTTAGGAAATCCTGATCAGTTAAGATTATCTTTTCATGCAGCAGGTTATAGTCAGATAAATTCCAATCGGATTTCAACAATACTTCAATATGCCTCTGAAGAAGAAGCAATCGGTGCGGCATTTGCCGGCGGACCTGTAGCGCTCGCTTATAATAAGTTCAGCGAGGAAGTTAAGAAAGAAGTGCATGCGGAATATCTTGAATCCATTGATCAATATAAAAAAGGGAAAGGCTATGAAGTGCCTGGAGAATTTGTAGTGACGATCGGATATAAATAGTACGTCGTGTTATTGAAAGAAGGATATCTTGTATAGAAGAAAAATTAAATATTCAATACTCAATAATTAATTTTCAATGAATGATGTTTACCCATCGGTGATTTCCTCATTGAGCATTGCTTATTGAGTGTTCATTGGGTTTTCATCTTCAATATTTCAGTCATGAATTTTTCAATTTCGGTCTCAACTCCTTCCACATCTCCTGATTTGATAAAAGAACCGATCACATGATTTCCTGTTTTAGGCATGGCTAGTTTTCTTTTTAAGCTATCGGGCGTTCCTAACTGATCAAACATGGTAAGCATGGCAGAAACTTTTACCACGCTATCCTGGTGCACATTATCCCTGTAATAATATAAAAGCAATGAAGGAGCTTTTACTTTTTCAAATGTCTTTTTATTCATGGTAGTGGCAAGTAATTCTTCGAGTTGAACTGCTCCTTCCAAACGATATGGTTTATTCCAGTATTGTTTGTAAATGGGCCTGTCATCTTCAGCAATAACATAATCGCTTTTCTTAACAAGTCTTGCAATTTGTAATCCCCAGTGTTTATTTAGTATCCATGCATTGGGATCATTGATCTCGATATTTGGAGATAATAATATCAATGCGTCGACATCATCCGGATAGGCGGCAGCAAGCATTAACCCAAGTGTTCCGCCCGTAGAAGTAGTCATTAATATTAATTTCTTTCCTAATTGTTTGCCGATAGCCAATGCCTGTTCCGCAGATTCCCAGTAATTATCTGCAGTCAGGTTGATTAACTGATCAGCAGTATCAATGCCATGTTCGGCGAGGCGTGACAGGTATAGATTGCATCCGAATTTTTTTGCGATGGTTGTATGAGCAGGATCGCCTTCTTTCCAGGAAGCAGAAAATCCATGCAGGTAAACAATTGCATATTCTGTTTTTTGTTTCAGTGAATCATTTGCCCAGATAATTCTGGCTTCATTATCAGGTTTCAGTTTGTGTTGTGATTCGGTTTCACTGATATATTTTTCCAATGCCACAGGATCGGAAGGGACTGAAGGGATTTCTTTTTTATATTTTGGGGTGGAGGGATTTGGTCCGGCCAGATATCCGCCGATCAAAACGACCGGAATTGCAAGTAACCATTTTCTGCGCATGGTGTAAATTTGAAAGTGAATTTATTAATAACCCGGCGATTTGAATAATTGCTATGATAAAATAATATGAGTCCTCAGACAGGGAAATATATAATGTTGATTGGCGCCATGATTTTCCTGGCGGGGATTATCATTTATTTTTTTTATGATAAACTGCATTGGATCGGCCGGCTTCCGGGAGATATTCGAATTGAGAAAGAGAATTTCAGGTTTTATTTTCCTATAACAACGATGATCATCATCAGTATACTATTCACTCTCATCATTCAGATCATCAGGAGAATTTTATAAAGATTTAAATTCATCAAAACAGAGGTTGGCCCATCCTTCATATTTTTCAGTTAACACGCGGTTGATTGCAGGAAGTTTCCGATATTGAGTCCTGTCTGCTCTGATTATTTTAACCAAAACGATTGATTATGTCATCTTCCAACCAACGTTTTCTTGCTCTGGATGTATTTCGTGGAATGACGATCTGCTTTATGATTATTGTGAATACCCCGGGCAATGGGCAGTTCTCTTACTCTCCTCTGGAACATGCAAGATGGCATGGTTTTACTCCCACCGACCTGGTATTTCCTTCTTTTCTTTTTGCCGTAGGAAATGCAATGAGTTTTGTAATGGTTAAATGGGTTAACCTGTCACAATCGGAAGTGTTATCAAAAATTTTCAAGCGTACTATCATTATTTTTTTATGTGGCTATCTGATGTACTGGTTTCCATTCTTTGAACTGGATAACAACAATCACATTGTATTTTCTCCTTTTTCACATACCAGGATTATGGGGGTATTACAAAGAATTGCACTCGCATATTGTATCGGATCATTGCTGATTTATTATTTCAGGACGAGGACTTCAGTAATCATTACGTGCATCATCTTATTGCTGTACTGGGCTGTGATGATGTTATTTGGCGACTCGCCGGATCCATTGAGTATGACAGGTAACATTGGTTTTAAGATTGATAAATTTCTGCTGGGTGAAAATCATATGTACCATGGAGAAGGTGTTGCCTTTGAGCCCGAAGGATTTTTGAGCACATTGCCCTCCATCGGAAATGTAATCGGAGGATATGTGGTCGGACAATTCCTGCAACAAAAAGGAAGGACATATGAAGGGTTATCAAAACTTTTGCTGGCAGGTTTTGCATGTATTACGGTAGCTTATTTCTGGGATCTTGTTTTCCCGATCAATAAAAAATTATGGACCAGTTCTTTTGTATTGTATACAGTAGGGCTCGATTGCGTAATCATTTCAGCAATTATTTATGTGGTTGATTTTCTCGGCAAGACAAATTGGACAAAATTCTTTACAGTATTCGGGAAAAACCCTTTATTCATTTATTTGACGTCTGAATTAGGAGTGATCTTGTTGTACATAATTCATCCGAAACCGGATATTCCTCTGTATAATTGGTTATATCAGAATATTTATAAGTATGCAGGACTTTCTTTTGGATCCCTTTTGTTTGCTATAAGCTGGATGTTAGTATGCTGGCTTGTCGGGTATTACCTTGATAAGAAAAAGATCTATGTTAGGGTTTGATTAAACCTCCGGGGTTCCGGAGAACCCCGGAGGTTGTTTATGAAACTTTGAGAACCCTTTTATACCACCGAACCAGTCAAGTAGCTCGTCTCTTTTTAAAAAGGTTTCAGAATCGCTTATTATTTTATAATAACTGCTGTATTGCCAATCTTTTATTTTGTTACAAAGACCATGATGTATGGCATTTGTGTGTATATAATAAACTATTGCGTTAAAATAATCTGGGTTTTTGATTTCACTTCGTTTAACGGATTCCATGAACAGCCTGCCTTTTCGTCCAAATATTTTATTAAATGATTTAGCATACGAATTGAAAAGGTTACTCCATTGCTGAAGAACAAAATTTGGCATTTGTTCTAAACCTAGCTTATTGGTTTTGTTTATGTGTTTCAGACTATACGCAATTCTTAACTCATCTTCAGTTTTAATTCTTATAAAAAAGTGAAAGTGATTTGGTAATAAGTTATAGCAAAATAAATCAGCCACTGGAAGGATATGATCCTTTACTCTGCTTAGGAAGAATTGATAATTTTCGTTTTGAAGAAATAGTTTATCCGTGCCGACTGCACGATTAAATACATGAAAATAATGTTCAGGAATAAAATCAGAGTAATAGTCTTGGATCATTATTAAAAGTACATAACTCCCTTGTGCCGAACCTCCGGGGTTTCACGGAACCCCGGAGGTTCTTTTCTCTTTGTTCTCCCGTTAAAAAGAGTTACCTTTGCGCGTTCAAAAAATTGGCCGGCTATAAAGAATTAGCTATTAACCTTTTGATTTGTATAATCATACTAATAACAGATAGCCGGCGTTAAAGCAAGAGTATGGAGATAAGGAATATTGCAATCATCGCGCACGTTGACCATGGTAAGACCACATTAGTGGATAAAATTCTTCATGCCACTAAAGTGTTTCGCGAGAACCAGGATGCAGGTGAATTGATCATGGATAGCAATGAACTGGAAAAGGAAAGAGGCATTACCATCTTTAGTAAAAATGCGGCGGTCCAATATAAAGGAGTTAAGATAAATGTGATCGATACTCCTGGTCACGCTGATTTTGGTGGCGAAGTAGAGCGTGTATTAAAAATGGCCGACGGAGTACTATTACTTGTAGATGCTTTCGAAGGACCAATGCCGCAAACACGTTTTGTATTGCAGAAAGCGCTTCATTTAAATTTGAAACCGATCGTCGTTATCAATAAAGTTGATAAGCCGAATTGCCGTCCGGACGAAGTGCATGATGCAGTATTCGAATTATTCTTCAATCTGAATGCAACAGAAGAACAATTGAATTTTCCAACTTTTTATGGTTCAGGGAAGCAAGGTTGGTTCAATGATTCTCTCACTCCTTCTGAAGATATCACGCCACTACTCGATGGCATTTTGAAATATGTACCCGCTCCTTCGGTTTATGAAGGAACCCTGCAGTTACAGATTACTTCATTGGATTATTCTTCTTTTCTGGGAAGAATTGCGGTCGGTAAGGTAACACGCGGAATAATTAAAGAAGGTCAGCCCATCGCTCTTGTCCAGGCCGATGGTAGCATTAAGAAATCGCGCGTGAAAGAGCTCTATGTTTTCGAAGCATTGGGAAAAAAGAAAACCGAAGAAGTATCAGCCGGTGATATTTGTGCCGTAGTCGGACTAGAAGATTTTAATATCGGGGATACTATTGCAGATGCTGAAAATCCCGAAGCATTGCCAGTGATCAGTGTGGATGAGCCCACCATGAGCATGCTTTTTTCTATCAATAATTCGCCTTTTTATGGCAAGGATGGAAAATTTGTTACATCGCGCCATCTACGTGACCGCCTGATGAAAGAAACTGAAAAAAATCTTGCACTTCGTGTAGAGGATACCGATAGTGCTGACAGTTTTCTTGTATATGGACGGGGCATACTTCATCTCGGTATATTGGTTGAAACAATGCGTCGCGAAGGATATGAATTGACAGTCGGTCAGCCCCAGGTAATCGTCAAAGAAATCGATGGTAAAAAATCGGAGCCTTATGAAGTATTGGTGGTCGATGTTCCTAGTGAGTACAGCGGGAAAGTAATCGATATGGTAACCCAGCGCAAAGGCGAATTGCACGTGATGGAAACCAAGGGAGAGATGCAACATTTAGAATTTGAAATTCCTTCAAGAGGTTTGATAGGACTGCGTTCAGGTATGCTTACAAATACTGCAGGCGAAGCGGTAATGGCGCATCGTTTTAGCGAGTATAAACCTTGGAAAGGACCTATCCCCGGAAGAAATAATGGAGTGCTGATTTCCAAGAACCAGGCAGCTACTACGGCTTATTCGATTGACAAATTGCAGGACCGCGGTTCTTTTTTCGTTGATCCAGGAGAGGATGTATACGTTGGTCAGATTATTGCGGAACATATTAAACCCGGAGACCTGATCGTGAATGCAACAGAAGGAAAAAAACTTACCAATATGCGCGCCAGCGGAAGCGATGACGCAGTCCGCATTGTTCCAAAAATTCAAATGACACTGGAAGAATGTATGGAATATATCCAGCAGGATGAATGCATTGAAGTAACTCCTAAAATTATACGTCTGCGTAAGACCATTTTAAATGAAGATGAAAGAAAGAAGTTTCAGAAGATGCTTAAAGCGGAAGAAGTTGGGTAGAAATATTACAGGATACAAGTCATATTCCTCTTAACTTTGCAGAAAGTCAGCAGATGAAAAAGTGGGGACTCATATTATTCTTCGTCATTTTCTATTCTTTTTTTTCGATTCCCGGTTCCAGTGCACAATGCTCCATTTGTACAAAAACAGCACAACAGCTGGGAGAAAAACCCGCTAAAGCCCTGAATGCAGGTATCCTTTATCTTGCATTTGCTCCATTGGCTATTTTTGGTTATATAGGATATCGTTGGTGGAAAAGCAATCATGAATCCTGATTGTGGAGAGAGAATTTCAATCAGAATTACCCTAAATTAGTTTTCCTAAATTGCCGCATCATTCAGTAATATGTCCCCATCTCTTGTTATTGAAAAAAGAAAAAGCTCAGCGCCCGGCAATCTGGTTTTTTCCATATTAATTCCAAGCTGGAATAATCTTGCATATCTCCAACTTTGTGTTGATAGCATCCGAAAAAACTCAAAATACAAACATCAGATTATTGTTCACGTAAATGAAGGGAAGGATGGTAGCCTCGAATGGGTAAAATCCCAGGGAGATTTGGATTATACTTATAGTGCAGAGAATATTGGTATTTGTTATGCGCTTAATATGAGCAGTGAACTTGCTGTCACAAATTATATCGTATACCTCAATGATGATATGTATGTGTGTACCGACTGGGATGCCGGCCTGTATGCCGAAATCAAAAATATCAATCATGATTATTTCTTTTTTTCATCAACTGCCATTGAACATCAGGCAACAGGCAACCAATGTGTAATTGTACAGGACTACGGAACTGATATTGCTTCTTTTCAGGAAAAAAAATTGTTGAATGAATTTTCTTCTCTGGCAAAAGAGGATTGGCAGGGTGCGACCTGGCCTCCAAATATTGTTCATCGGGATATCTGGAATCTCGTCGGTGGATACAGCACTGAATTTTCTCCGGGCATGTATTCCGATCCTGATTTTTCAATGAAATTGTGGTTACTGGGAGTTCGGTTATTCAAAGGAGTTAGTAAAAGCCGGGTATATCATTTTGGGTCTAAGTCTACTGTTCGGGTCACTAAGAATAGAGGGTATTTTACTTTCATTTCCAAATGGGGAATGACCGCCCGCACATTTACGAAAAATTATCTTCACAGCGGATCTCAATACGATGGCCCCTTGGCAATTCCTGTTTTGCCATTCAGCTTGAGATGTAAGAATTTTTTTAAACAGCTGAGTGTGTCATTTCACAGACATTAATAAGTTATCAGTGAGCATCAGGATAATTCGACCCAATAAATTTATACAGATTGAATTTCGGTTCCTTAATCTGATCTGGGACTTCCAATAATGCGTCATATCCGCTGACTTCATTTTAGATCAGCGAAATACTCGGGTAAGCGTGCGCATATTGCCCTACTGAATGGATTGCAATGAAGGAATACCATCAAAGTTGAGTTCATCGACCATCATCCCGACTCCGATCTTTTTCTAAAAATAAAAATAGAAAGTTATACGTTGTAATGAAAAGATAGAAAATAAACGATTGAATTATCCGTACTCTGCATAAATTTTTTTTAATTCAAATGCTGCCAGCTATTAAATTTGGATAATAAATAGGATCTGTTTTTGGAAGGCATAATGGAAAGTAATAGTGTCTTGATTTTAATTTGTAACCCACAATGTTTGATTCATGACTAATTTCATTCCAATATTTCCTTTGAGTATTGTGGTGTATCCGGGAGAAAATCTCAACCTTCATATATTTGAGCCAAGGTATAAACAGCTCATTAATGAGTGCCACACAGAAGGCAAGAGTTTTGGCATTCCTACGGTGATCAATAACAAGCTAAATGATATAGGTACCCTGGTGAAGATTACGGAAATTGTAAATACCCATGAAACCGGAGAAATGGATATTACAACGAAAGGAGTGAGTGTTTTTCGTATTCTTGAAGTGATTAAATCGATACCTGATAAATTATATAGTGGTGCAATCGTCAACTATCCTCAAAATACGGAAGATGAAGGGAAGCGGATCCTGATGCAAAAAGTCGTAAATGCAATCCGGGAATTGCACCGTATGTTGCATATCAGCAAAGATTTTAAAAAGCCCGATGAGGAATTAAAAGCATATGATATAGCACATCATGCAGGGTTATCCCTTCAGGAAGAATATGAGTTATTGGGTTTGTTTCGCGAGGAACAGCGACAGGAGTATTTAAAAAGACACCTGAGCCGGATATTACCAGTCATTGCAGAAATGGAAATTTTAAAAGAACGGGTGAAGCTCAACGGTCATTTCAAAAACTTATCTTCGTTCCGGTTTGAAGATTAATCGAAGTCCAAAGGTCAAAGTACAAAGGGCAAACTGAGAATTTAACAAATCTGGCAATTTCCTTTGACCATTGTCCTTTGCTCTTTGTCCTTAATTTTAATTAGTTCCGCTTCATGTCAACCACTCTTTGTTTTGATTTCGGTAATACCCGTTTAAAATGTGCTTTTTTTTCCGGAAATAAATTGCAAGAAGTAATTGTGCTGGAGAATGATAAAACAGAAACTATCCGGCAATGCATTGAGACATTTCACCCTGAAAAATCTATTCTATCTTCAGTAATTCATCACAACCCTTCAGTTGAGAAATTGCTTCAGGAAACCACCCGCTTTCACAAATTGGATCATAGTAGCAAAGTTCCCATTACAACACCTGTTGGTAAGCCGGATACAATCGGAGCAGACCGGCTTGCGCTATCGGTTGCCGCTGTGGATCTTTTCCCGGGAAAAAATAATCTCGTCATCGGCTTGGGATCTGCGATTACATACAATTTTATCAATAAGTACAAAGAATTTATGGGTGGAGGCATTTCACCGGGGATGGATATGCGTTTTAAATCTTTGAATGTGTTTACAGCCAAATTACCTCTGGTCATTGCTGAATGGAATTTTCCATTGGTTGGATATGATACAAAAACCAACATATTAAGTGGAGTGATCCTTGGAATGGCAAAAGAAATTGATGGAGTCATAGAATCATATGAAGAGAGATATGATAATTTTAACGTGCTTTTAAGTGGGGGGGATATGCAGTATTTTACCCGGTTTTTGAAAAAGAAGATATTTGCAGACCCTGATTTAATTTTTAAAGGGCTTTATGCGATTAGTGAATTCAATGACTAGAATCGGACAATGGACCACCGGCCATCGACCATGGTCAATCGTCTATGGTCTATGGTCCATTTTAATTCTATTTTCCAGTTGCGAGAACGATGAAAAAGACCTTCCTTCATTTCGTAAAAAGCAAATCAGTATTGATGTCGGAAAAGAAATTACGGCTTACATGAGTGAGGATGCTAAGGTGAAAGCAAAACTCACGTCTCCTTATATGCTTCGGAATGAAGCGGACTCAGCTTATATAGAATTTCCGAAAACATTGCATGTTGATTTTTATAATGATTCCATGGTTGTAGAAAGCAAGCTGGATGCTTTATACGGAAAATGGTATGAGAGTGACAGCAAAGTTTTTTTGCGGGACAGTGTAATAGTAAAAAATATATTGAAAGGAGATACCCTTCACTGTAAGGAACTATGGTGGGATCAGAAAAAAGAAAAATTTTATACAGATAAACCGGTTCGCATCAATAAAAAAGGGGGTACAGTAATTTATGGAACCGGGCTGGAAGCACCACAGGATTTTAGCGGATATACAATCTTCCAGATTACAGGACCCTTTGCTTTTCCGGAAAGCGGATTTAAGAAAAAGGTTGAATAATTCAGCCTTCTTTAATTGTTTATTCTACAGTTTCAAACCCTTCTTTTGCTGGTTCTATTAACTATAGATTGTAAATCAATCAAATAGAAATTATTTTTAAATATATTAATTAAACGTTTGTTTAAAATCAAACAACCGTTTAACTTTGTGCCCCTCACGAAAAAAAATAAAGATGTCAGACAAGAAAGAACATATCATTAATACAGCTATAGATCTTTTTGCTACCAAGGGTTTCGAAGGCACGTCGATAAGGGATATCGCAGCCGCAGCTGATGTGAACATTGCCATGATTAATTATTATTTCGGAAGCAAGGAAAAACTTTTCGAAGAACTCGTACAGAAAAAAGCAAATACAACAAGGGGATTTCTGGATGGAATCGCGAAGGATAATAGTTTGACTTCGATGCAAAAAATAGATCGGATCATTGATTCATATGTGGAAAGAATTTTTACTACCAGAAAATTTCACAGGGTAATCCACCAGGAATTAATTACCAACCAGCGGGAAGCGCTCATCCGGATTATTACTGATTCCCTGATCCCGAATGTCATTGTCATCAAATCAATCCTCGATCAGGGGATCAGCAACAATGAATTCAAAACAGTGGATGTTCAATTGACGATTGCCACGCTGATAGGAACTATCAACCAGGTCTCACTTTCAAAAACATTTTGTTTAAAGCTCCTGGATATAGGCTCAGATTATGTTCCCTACGATGATCCCAAATTCAAAAAAAGATTGAGTGATCATATAAAACAGGTAATGCACGCCCATTTATTAAAATAAAAATATCAGTAACCAACATTAAATATTAAGGTATGGAAAATCAGGTAACAAAAGGAAAAAAGAAAAAATCCCCTGTTAGGTTTATCATTATAGGAATCATAGTGATTGCCGGAGGGATCTTTGGTTATAAAAAAATCTCGTTTGCACTTACGCATGAGACAACTGACAATGCACAGGTCGAAACACAAATTACACCTGTATTGCCAAGGGTGTCGGGATATATCAAACATATTTCAGTGAACGATTATGATTCCGTAAAAGCCGGACAACTGCTGGTTGAACTGGATGATGACGAGCTGCAGGCGCAACTTGCTCAGATGAGGGCCGATTACCAGGCTGCTGAAGCAGATATCTCCAATGCCAAAGCCGCTTTGAACAATGCCGTTGTTTCGTTGAAAGTAAATAAAGGAAATATTGACTTGAACGATGTGAAAGTTCAGCAGGCAAAAGAAGATTATGAAAGAAATCAGAATCTTTTCAATGATCAGGCGATTACAAAAAAACAATTAAACGACAGTCGTTTTGCTTTAGAACAGACAAACCAGCAACTGAACAACAGCAAAAGCGATCTGAGCACGGCTGAAACGCGGATTGCCATTTTACAATCTGCTATTCAGAAATCATTTGCAACGCTTGCCTCAAAAAAAGCAGCTATTGAACAACAGGAACTGAAAATTTCTTACACAAAAATATATGCTCCTGCAACCGGAAAGATCGGCAAGCGCAATGTAACAGAAGGACAATACGTGCAGGCCGGCGCTCCTTTCTTTTCCATTGTAAATGATTCGACTTACTGGATAGTAGCCAACTTCAAAGAAACACAAATCAAGAAGTTTCATGAAGGAATGCCCGTAAGTATTGACCTGGATGCTTATCCTGACGCTAAAATTTCGGGTACGATCGCGAGTTTGAGCGACGCAACAGGTGCAAGGTTTTCTTTATTACCTCCTGACAATGCGAGCGGAAACTTTGTGAAAGTGACGCAGCGTGTGCCTGTAAAAATCAATATCGGGAATGTCAACGACTATAAGAACATCTTACGGGCAGGGTTAAGCGCTTATATTAGTGTACCTGTAAACTGATTGTTATGACTGCAAAAGGATTTGCAAAATTTATTATTGTGCTGACCACCGTATCTGCTGCTGTCATGGAGCTGGTAGATACTTCGATCGTGAATGTGGCGCTGAACGATATGGCTGGTAGTCTCGGAGTGAGCATTGAAGACATCAGCTGGGTGATTACCTCTTATGCCATCGCCAATGTAATTATCATTCCCCTCACCGGTTTTCTTGCAGAATATTTTGGCAGGAAAAATTATTATCTCGTGTCGATGATCATTTTTACAGCATCGTCTTATATGTGTGCCCAATCTACAGGATTAGTAGAGATCATCGCATGGAGGTTTGTACAAGGCGTGGGGGGCGGAGCTTTATTATCAACATCACAGGCTATTTTGTTTGATGCATTTGAGCCAAAGGACAGACCATTCGCCTCAGGTTTATTTGGAATGGGACTGGTGCTTGGCCCAACTCTTGGTCCGACCCTGGGAGGATATATTATCGAACATATGAGCTGGCCAATGATATTCATGATCAATATCCCCATTGGTATCATTGCTACAATACTTACATACACATTCATTGATAAGAAGCCAGGTGAAGGAAAAAATAAGGAGAATATTCATATTGATTACACGGGTATCCTTCTGCTTATGGCCGGTATAGGCTGTTTGCAATATGTTTTGGAAAGAGGGCAGGCAGAGGATTGGCTGAGCAGTGAATCGATCAGGATCTGTGCGGTCATAGCAACTGTCGGGTTGATTGGTTTTATCACCTACGAACTGAGTATCAAATATCCTGCGGTAAATCTAAAGGTGATGGGTAACCGAAATTTAGCATTTACAACGATATTTACTTTTGTCGCAGGACTGGGATTATTTACTTCGGTATTTGTATATCCTGTATTGGCCCAGAGAGTGCTTGGTTATACCGCATATGAAACAGGATTGTCGTTATTACCACCTACATTAATCGGCGTCGTTATGATGCCCATAATCGGAAGGAGCATGGCTAAGGGAGGGAGAACGATCCCATTTGTAATAACCGGCTTTTTATTGTTTGCCGCTTACGCGTGGCTGAGCGCACGTGTTAGTCCGGATGTAAACAAATGGAATTTCTTTTTTCCTCTGGCTCTTCGTGCATTCGGTATATCCATGGTCCAGTTGCCCTTGATTAATCAGGCAGTTGCCGGTCTTCAACCGAAGGATTATCCTTCGGGTATTGCATTGAACAATATGATCAGGCAATTGGGAGGCGCTTTTGGAATTGCCATGTCAAATAATTTTATCGCGCACCGTTATGCGCAACACAGATCTGATCTTGTAGGGAATCTGACAGAAGGCGCTGCGGCATTTACAAATGAGGCCAACAATATTGCACACAATTTTATTTCGAAAGGAGGAGTAGATGTGGCAACAGCAACGACAAAAGCTTATGCCATCATCAGCAATTCAGTTGACAGGCAGGCATATTATCTGTCTTACCTGGATGCATTCCGCCTGATCACCATATTTTTTATAGCAGTGATTCCTCTCGTCTTCTTTTTAAAATCAAAGAAACAGGCGCCTGAGGATAAGGCCGCGGCCAATGCTGCTATGGCTGAAGCCCATTAGAACAATTAATAAAATTAAAATAATGAAAAAGATACTCTTAGCTTTTATTGTTATCACCAGCATGTTTAGCCGCCTGGAGGCCCAGGTAAAATCGAATGAAGAGTTAAAAACGTTGATCGGACGTTCATTCACATATTTCCCCAATCTGAAAGAAGCACAGAATGGTATTGTAGCGGCTCAGCAGAAGCTGGAACTGACCAGGATTAATAATCTACCCACTGTATCGGGAGACGCGTCTTACGCATATGTACAACCGAAGATCGTATTGCCATTCCCGACCGGGCCGAATGGTAAAATAGAGGATTTCCAGTTTGCCGCCGTGCATAATTACGGAGGTGTAATCGGCGCAAACTACACGGTGCTTGATTTTGGCCGCCTGAAAGCGAATATTGAAAAAGCCAAAACAGAATTGCAATATTCAAAACATAATATGGATTATAATAAGAGCACATTGGCATTCCAGGTCGCCACAACTTATTATAATATTGTTTTTATCAGGAAAGCGATTAGTATCCAGGATAGCGTCATCAGCTTTCTGAATGAAAATAAAAATATTGTAGACAGTAAATTAAAAAATGGAGATGCTATCAAGGTTGATCTGCTGACTATCCAGGCTCAGCTGGATATCGAAATAAACCGGAAAGTAGATTTGCAGAATTCTTTGCAAAAACAGATTAACATGCTGGAATATGAAACAGGCGACACAAGTATTAATGGCAATACATTTGATTTTGATTTACCGGTAAAGCAATTGACAGATGCATTGATTGATGCTCAGGCAGGCAACCCTGATTTTATGCTGGCCAGTGACAGGATTAAACAGGCAAAGGATGAATTGGGAGTTACAAAATTGATCAATCGTCCATATGTGGATGTTGGCGCGAACGTAGGAGTGAAGGATAACTATGTACCTAATGTGAATGATCCGCGTTTCAATTACAATGCCGGAGTAAATCTCCATATACCTATTTATAATGGTGGAAGAACCAGGCAACAGATAAAACTTGCAGAGACAGGAATTGCACAAAACGAATTTGCAATCGAAAGTCTGAAGAACAATTATAGAAGAGATATCGGCCAAGCATTGATCGATATTCAATCCAATATCGACAGGATAAAAAATACTGAAGGGCAAATTGAGCAAAATAAGGTCGCGCAGGACATTACTGCCAGCCGCTTTAAAAATGGAGTGGCTACCAATCTTGATCTCACGAATGCGAGCACTAATTTGCAAAGAGCGGAACTGACCAGGCTGCAATACGAATATCAATTATGCCTTGCGAAAGTACAACTGGCTAATTTATCAGGATATCAGTATTGGTAAAATGAAATTTTAAAAGCCGAAAAGACATTTTAAATAGAAAAGTCCCGGTTAATTCCGGGACTTTCAATTTGTTTGTACATTACCTAACCAAATCATTTTCGTGGTCATCAATAGGTACAAATTTTACTTTCACTTCGTAGGAATTGGAATTACACGGATTTTGGATTTTAACTTGTCTTGCTGATGATATCAGATTCCGTTTTGGTTTATCAAGTTATTGGTTTCTTTTTCTTAGGATGATGGATTCTGAAATTTTGGTTACTGCATTGGAATCTTATACAATCAACTTGACTGTGTAAACATACAATACTATACAGCTGTTACAAGCGCATATTCGCTTGTTTTAAATATTGCACGATTTACTCCGATGCTCGTAGAATTACCAGGGTTTAAAGCGGTAGAATTACTTTGTTTTTGGCGGTATGTCAAATTAAACT
Organism: Puia sp.; assembly: GCA_035499855.1. Classification (GTDB taxonomy): domain Bacteria; phylum Bacteroidota; class Bacteroidia; order Chitinophagales; family Chitinophagaceae; genus Puia. The sequence continues at coordinate 54,317 of DATJXY010000066.1, forward strand.
ACTTTAGTTTGGTCACATATTAATTATTGCCCCATGATTTTCAGCGACAAAACGGTATTAATAACAGGAGGCAGCCGTGGTATTGGAAAAGCCATCGCCATTCGACTTGCAAAAGAAGGTGCCAATATCGCGATTGCCGGTAAAACTACAGAACCCAATCCCAAACTTGAGGGAACAATTTATACAGCAGCCCAGGAAATTGCAGATTCAGGACCAGGAAAAGTATTGCCATTGCAGGGGGATATCAGGTTTGAAGATAATATCAGGCAGATTGTTCAGACAACAGTGAATACATTTGGCGGGATTGATATTTTGGTCAATAATGCAAGCGCAATCAATCTTTCTCCGACTGAACAAACAGAACCAAAAAGATTTGACCTGATGCATGATATCAATATACGCGGAACTTTTTTCATTTGTCAGGCTTGTATTCCTTTTTTAAAAAAAGCACATAATCCTCATATCCTTAATTTATCGCCACCTCTGAATATGGATCCTGGTTGGTTCTCTAAACACCTTGCTTATACGCTGAGCAAATATGGAATGAGCATGATCGTATTGGGATTGGCAGAAGAATTAAAGCAATATCGAATTGCGGCCAACGCTTTGTGGCCAAGAACTACAATTGCAACCGCTGCTGTAAAAAATTTACTGGGAGGTGATTTTCTCATGCAACGCAGTCGTATACCCGAAATAGTAGCAGATGCAGCATTTTATATTTTGCAAAAGCCTTCTTTTGAAACGACGGGCAATTTTTTTATTGATGAAGATGTCTTAAGGAATGTAGGGATCAACGACTTTACCAAATATGCTGTCAATCCTGATCAGAAATTAATGATGGATCTCTTTCTCTGAAGTGTAAAATTCCACTCATTAACAGACCATGGTGTTATGCACAGGCTGATTCATGATTAGATTATAAGATTGCTCACAATAACTGATATCTGATTCACACTATCCCATAGAAGCACGGGATGCAGTACTTGGAGCTTTTCCTGCGATCAGGAGCGCGGCAGCGGCCAGTCCTAAATCTTTGATCAGGTTGGTTAGCGGAACTCTTGATGCAGCAGGATCAGGAGCATTAATCACAGCGGGCAAATGAATTGTCAATACAATAATGATCAGGAAAGCTGCTAATAATAATCCGGCTAAACGGGCTTGCTTGCCGGTAATGATAGCAATAGCTGCAGCAATTAAAGCAGCTCCGGTAAGATATACCCAAAATTCGGCGCCATGAAAAAATGAAGGAACAGTAGTAGCAAAGCCTGAAGCATTCATAAAATGATTGACGCCAAAAAAGCCAATCACGAGGCCATACAATACCGTCCCAACCTTGGTGATGTTTGAGTTGTTCATATAGCAATCGTTTTATTCCTTCCAATTTAACGAATTTATTCAAGCGAATTCTCTTTGTGCAAAAAGAAATATGAATCAAAGCCCATTGCAGGGAAGGTACATTTATCTAAAACCTAACATAAGGTATCCCGTCCCGTTAGATTGGAAATAATAATTTAATCCTTTGGCTCTTGTGGATTACTCTGAAATTCCGGACGCATCTGTGGGAAAAAGAGTACATCCTGTATTGAAGGTTGATTGGTTAACAGCATGCATAAACGATCTATCCCAATACCGATACCGGAGGTAGGTGGCATACCATATTCCAGGGCTCTTAAAAAATCAAAATCAATAAACATTGCTTCGTCATCTCCCCGTTCCATCAGTTTTGCCTGCTCTTCGAAGCGTTCCCGCTGATCGATCGGGTCATTGAGTTCACTATAAGCATTGGCGATCTCTTTGCCATTTATCATCAACTCGAAACGCTCTACCAGTCCGGCCTTGCTTCGATGCCTTTTGGTAAGCGGACTCATTTCTACAGGATAATCCGTGATAAAAGTTGGCTGAATGAAATGTTGCTCGCATTTTTCACTAAAGAGCGTATCGATCAATTTTCCTTTTCCCATGGTATCGTCTACGTGAAGATGAAGCGCCCTGCAGGTGTCACGCAGCTGCGGTTCATTCATATTTGATACATCTGTTCCTGTATATTCTTTAATGGCATCGTAAATGTTTATTCTTTTGTAAGGAGCTTTAAAATCAATTTCCTGATCTCCTACTTTTGTTTTTGTTGAACCATTGACTGCAAGCGCCGCAGATTCCATCAACTGTTCGGTTGTTTCCATCATCCAGAAATAATCTTTGTAAGCCACGTAAAATTCAAGGATCGTAAATTCAGGGTTATGGGTGCGGTCCATGCCTTCATTACGAAAATTCCGGCTGAATTCATAAACCCAATCGAATCCTCCCACAATGAGTCGTTTCAAATACAATTCGTTTGCAATTCTCAGATAAAATGGAACATCCAATGCGTTATGATGGGTAATAAAAGGACGGGCAGCAGCACCTCCCGGAATGCTTTGCAATACCGGAGTATCCACTTCCAATGCGCCTCTCTCATTCATAAAATCGCGCATTGCATTGATCATTTTCGTCCGTTTGAGAAAGGTTTCTTTCACCTGCGGATTGACAATCAGGTCTGCGTATCGCTGCCGGTAGCGGAATTCGGGATCTGTCACTGCATCGAAAGTTTCTCCTTCTTTTTCTTTAACTACGGGCAATGGGCGAAGCGCTTTTGCAAGAAAGAAAAGTTCATGCACATGAATGGAAATCTCTCCCGTTTTAGTAGTAAAGACATATCCCTTTACTCCAATAATATCTCCAATATCCGTGAGATGTTTCCATACTTTATCATATAAAGTTTTATCTTCTCCCGGACAGATCTCATCTCTTTTGATATAAAGTTGAATTTTGCCGCTGCTATCCTGCAACACTGCAAAAGAAGCTTTGCCCATATCGCGAATACTCATGATCCTTCCTGCAATACACGAATTTGCAAAATCGGCTTTGTTTTCCTCTCCCTTATAATTTGCTTTAATATAAGCTGCTGAAGTATTGACCGGAAATAAAGCAGCCGGGTAAGGATCGACACCCAGTTTTTGGAGCTCGGCCAGTTTTTCTCTCCGGATAATTTCCTGTTCGGATAGTTGTTGCGCTGCCATAGAAAGGCTTTCAAAAAATTTTGGCAAAGGTAAGGGTTCGCAGAATTATCCCTCCCTTTCTCTGCTCGCTCTCTGCGAAATATTTTCTAAAGAGCCAGCAGGACCTGCCACGCTTCATCAACCTTATCTTCCTCCAGCAATTCCTTTGCATACCTGTGTAATTCTTTTTCCATCTCATCCGGACTAATAGAATAATACTGAAAAATATTTTTGAGTTTGTCATCATAAAAGGAATGATCGATGGATGGTATTGCCTGTATATTTGCCAACTGTCCCAGGTTATTGCCAGTCAGGATTTTGCTTTGGCGGATATGTTCCGGCAAAGCATCCACGCCAATCCCTAATTCCGTAGTTGGTTTGCGGACCGTAAAAAGATTTTTCTCATTTACCACGCAATACCAGTCGCCACCCAGTCTTGCCACATGATTTATTTTTTTTTGATCGATCATTTTCTTTTCGTTCAGGATGCTTTCATCAATATGAAGACATAATATTTCACAGATTACCAAATTTCCCGCACCTCCTTCCGTGCCTAAAGGCTTTATTTCGATTACCCTGGATTCCATTTTGATTTTGCTCTCTTTTACCATTGGTGGCTTAACCATAGTAGCCGGAACGGGAGTCAGCCCTGCTTTGATAAATTCATTTTCTCCTTTTGGATATTCACAACTTGCGAGACTGGTCTGTTGCACCATGTCATAGTCTACAATATTGATAACTGTTTCAGGAATTTCATGCAGGTTTTGAAATGTATGTTTAGTCGTGTTGTCCCGCAACCGGCGTGAAGGAGAGAAAACAACGACTGGAGGATTGATCGAAAAAAGATTAAAAAAACTGAAAGGACTTAGATTGATATTCCCGGCCTTATCGATTGTGCTGGCAAAACAAATGGGACGTGGCGCGACCGCATGCTGCAGATAATGTTGCCTTTGAACAAAACTAAGATCTTGTAAATCCAGAGTCATAATTTTTTATTTTAACCACGCCTCCGCGGCTATAATTTCTTTCTCTCCAATATCGAAAAATCATTCTCTTCTCTTACAATTGTATTTTTCAATATTCCTAACCCTTCAATCTCCATTTCAATTTCATCACCTTCCTGCAGCCATTGTTCAACGTATTCCGGATTGTTGAGTCTGCCTGTTCCATTTAGCTCCAGTAAACATCCTGTTCCAACCGTACCGCTGCCAATAATATCTCCGGGATACAAATCCACGCCATAAGAAGCACGTTCAATGATTTCAGCAAAAGTCCAGTCCATATCCGATAAATTACCATCACTCAATTCTCTTCCATTGACTCTACATTGCATTCTTAAATTCCAATTCAGGCCTGTATGACCTCGTTTGCAGGGAACTTCAAATTCCTGCAATTCATCCAGTGTGACGAGCCAGGGACCTGTGACCGTTGCAAAATCTTTTCCTTTTGCAGGCCCGAGATTCAACAGCATTTCCTCTCCCTGCAAAATTCTTGCGCTCATATCATTCATGATCATCAGTCCGCCGATATATTCATCTGCTTCTTCAGCAGGAATATTGCGGCCATGTTTGGAAATCACAATTGCGGCTTCGAGTTCGAAATCCAGTTTTTTTAAATGATCGGGCATGCATAGAATATTTCCTGGTCCCTGAATGCTGTGATGATTTGTAAAATAGAAAACAGGAAATTGATCAAATTCGGGAATCATCGGAACATTCCGGTTACGTCGTGCTGCGGCTACATGTTGCCGAAAGGAATAGGCATCACGACATGAACTAGGGAAAGGAACAGGCGCAATGACCTGCACTGAATCATAGGGTATTCCTTTTTCTGCAGAAATTTTTCCTTCCTCAATAGAGATTTTTCCACCTTTTACCATCGACAAACAATCTTCCCAATAATTCAGGAACATAGTCATGGTATTAGGGAGATCCGGATGAATGAATTCTGTATCGAATAATAAATTATTTACCAGGATAGCCAACTGATCCTGTCCGTCTTTCAAATAAGAAACCAGTTTCATTAATAAATATTTGAGATTGTATTGTAAAAGCAGTCAAAGATAAAAGAAAACTCAGCAGCCATATGGAATATGCAATGCAATAAATCAATATATTCATAAAAAATTCAGACTGTTTTGATCGTTCGGCTATGAAATATTTATTATTGATATTTCCATCTCTTTTTTTGCAAGTCGTATCTGCACAAACTAAGACGGATGATTTTCTGAAAAACTTAATATGGGAACAAGCCTCCCCGCAACTAAAGACAGTTCTTCAGAACCCCGATTCCTTCCGTTACCAGATTATTTATACAAGGATTGACAGAGATGAGAAAAATCGGCCTCATTTTTTTAATTTTTATGATCGTGTGGATCGCAATTTGTATTTCAATCCGGCTTCCACTGTAAAAATGCCCCTTGCCTTTCTTGCCCTGGAAAAAATTAATGGACTGAAGAAATATGGGGTTAATAAATTTTCGACAATGCTAACGGACAGTTCCTACGCCGGACAAACTTCAGTTATGAATGATACAAGTGCCGCCGATAAATTTCCATCGGTGGCTCAATATATCCGGAAAATATTTCTTGTCAGCGATAATGATGCATATAACCGTTTATATGAATTCATCGGCCCAAAATATATCAATGAACGATTATGGCAGATGGGATACAAAGATATTCGTATCACCAGGCGATTTGTTGCGGCAAATGAAGATCAGAACAGACATACTAACTCTATTCGGTTTATGGAAAATGGAAAACTATTGTATCAAAAGCCGCCTGCATACAATGATTTGAGTTTTGATTTCAGTAAAAAGGTTTTGATCGGGAAAGGCCATTGGGATTCAAAAGACAGCCTGATCCAATCACCCATGGATTTTACGACACATAATAATCTTCCGCTGGAAGATCTGCAGCAGATTTTGCAATCCGTTTTATTTCCAGCTTCTGTTCCGGAAAAACATCGTTTTAAATTGAATGCGGATGATTATGCTTTTTTGTATCAATACATGTCGGAATATCCCTCCGAAAGCAGTTTTCCCCATTACGATGATTCAGTTTATTTTAACAGCTACACAAAATTTTTTCTTTTTAAATCAGGGAGAAAATCCATTCCATCCTATATCAGGATATTCAATAAGCCCGGATGGTCTTATGGGTTTTTGACAGATGTAGCCTATATCGTGGATTTCAAAAATAAAATTGAATTCATGTTAAGTGCAGTCATCTATGTGAACAGTGACGGGATATTGAATGATGACAAGTATGAGTATGAAGAAACGGGGTATCCCTTCTTTAAAGAAATAGGAGAAATTATTTATCAATATGAATTGGAAAGGCAAAGAAAATACCTGCCTGATCTGGCAGGATTTCAAATGAAATACAATTAATATTCGCCGGTCCTTATCCATTGTAAAATGGCCGATTTCATGGCTCAATTGTTCGGATTTTGACCGGTTATTCGTATTTTTGTTACCCAATTGGACGGATCATGAAGTTTGAAAAAATACATAATAAAGGACAGGCCCAATTATTCAGGAATCATTATCTGGAGATGATGACAAAGACACACCCGCTTGTGATCTGGGGAATGTATCTTCCTGTTATTGTTTATTCTTTATACCTGGCTCATTTCCAATTTGATTATACAGCTGGCCGGGTTGTGCTGACCTTTTTGGGAGGAATGTTATTCTGGACATTATTCGAGTATATCATGCACAGGTTTGTCTTTCACTGGACAGCCGAAAGCAAAGGGGCACAGAAAATTGTTTATGTAATGCATGGTAACCACCATCATTTTCCCAGGGATAAAGAGAGATTGTTCATGCCTCCTGTTCCGAGCCTGATCCTTGCTTCCGTCATTTTTTTCATCATGTACCTGCTGATGGGTAAAAATGTATTTATGTTTTTCCCTGGTTTTTTACTGGGATATCTTTTATATGGAAGCATGCATTATGCTATTCATGCATGGAATCCTCCTTTCAAGTGGATGAAGCCCCTATGGCGCAATCATCACCTTCACCACTATAAAGACGATCACAAAGGATTTGGCGTAAGCACTACCATCTGGGATCGAGTCTTCGGTACTATGTTTGACCTGGCAAAAGAAAAAGAGGATAAGGAAAAAGTGAAGGAATTGATGTTCAAATAGGCTATGGTATTACCATCTTTCTTCCCCGGATTCTTCATTCTTTGATTTAAAGTCTTTTCTCGTTTGCATTTTCTGAATTTGTCTTTCAATAATCAGAGAAGCTATGAGTTTGCCTGCATCTTCATCCTGTTTTTCTTTCAGCAAAGATTTCAATTTCGATTCATTTACATCTACGGTATACAATAACCTGATTAGTTTATTAAAATCATGTTGAATCAGAAAATGGATCTCTTCGGATAGCTTATCCGTTAATTCTTCGATGGTAAAATGTTTATTAATTTGTAGCGACCATTCATTTTCCAGGTAAGATATTATTTGTTGATTTGTGTTCATAGTTGATCTCAATAATGTTCAATCACTCCCAATCCGAATAATGCAAAATCATATTTTACTGGGTCATCCTTATCTAATTTAGACAAATGATTTGTCAATTCCAGAGCCGCCTGCCAATCGGTCTGATTACGTGTCAGAAGACCGAATTTTTTTGATACCCTCGCCACATGCAGATCAATCGGACAAATCAACTGAGAAGGCTGAATTTTTTTCCAAATACCAAAATCAACACCTTTGGCATCATTGCGCACCATCCATCGGAGAAACATATTTAATCTTTTACAGGAAGATTTTTTTTGGGGTGAAGCAATATGCTTATGTGTCCGCGCAGGCGCATCCCGCAATGAAAAAAAATACTGGTAGAAACCGTTTAATGAAGCTTCAACTGTATTCTCTTCCTTCATTAAAATATTCTGTAAAAAAGCATTTTCCAAAGAAGAATATTTCTGATAATGATATTGGAAGAAATGAATAAAATAAAGCAGATCCGTGGGGTTGAATGTGCGATGTTTAAAGTTCAATAATTTTTTTAGTTCTCTGTCGCTGTGGCCCAGGCAAAATGCATATGGAGAATTATCCATCAGAGTCATCAGCTCTTTTGTCTTTTGAATGATGGTTGTCCGGTTGCCCCAGGAAAAAATGGCAGCAAAAAAACCGGCGATTTCGATGTCCTGTTTTTTGGTGAATTGATGAGGAATGCTGATTGGATCATTCAATATAAAGGAAGGCTGATTATACTCCTCAAATTTCCTGTCAAGAAATTCTTTTAAATGCCGGATATACATTGATGAAAGTTAGTAAAGTCAGAAAGTCAATAAAGAAGGAAAGTCCGGAGTAGATTTTTTATAAACCAATCTTCTTTCGCTCTTTCGGACTCCGGACTTCCGCACTGATTTACCCCAGTACTTTTTTCAGGTCTTCAATCAAATCATCTGCATCTTCAATACCCACACTTAATCTGATCAAAGAGTCACTCAACCCGTTTTTAATTCTTTCTTCACGGGGAATGGAAGCATGAGTCATGGAAGCAGGGTGATTGATTAATGATTCAACCCCACCCAGACTTTCGGCGAGTGAAAATAATTTTGTAGATGAGAGAACTCTTTTTACTTCTTCATCTTTTTTGTTTTTCAATTCGAAACTCATCATGCCTCCAAAATCGCGCATTTGCTTTTTTGCAATGGAATAACCGGGATGATCTTCGAAACCGCACCAATACACTTTTTCAATCTTTGAATGATTGCGAAGAAAGGAAGCAATTTTTCTTCCATTCTCGCAGTGTCTTTGCATTCGCACATGAAGGGTTTTAATACCTCTTAATACCAGGAAGCAATCCTGCGGACCGGGAACAGCGCCGCAACTTTTCTGGAGAAAATATAATTTCTCTCTTAGTGTTGCATCATTCATTACCAGACAACCATGAATGACATCACTGTGACCTCCTAAATATTTTGTAGCTGAATGCAAAACGATATGCGCGCCAAAGTCCAGTGGGTTTTGAAGATATGGAGAAGCAAATGTATTATCCACGCATACCATAATATGATCCTTACTGGCAATCGAAACAACGGCTTCAATGTCAATGATGCTCATTAAGGGATTGGTGGGAGTTTCCAGCCAGATTAGTTTAGTATTCTGATTGATATATTTAGAAATATTATTTGAATCCTGCATATTGATGTAGTGAAACTTTATTCCAAACTTTTCAAACACTTTAGTAAATAAACGATAAGTTCCTCCATACATATCATTTCCGGCAATGACTTCATCTCCTGGCTGAAGTAATTTAATAACAGCATCTGTTGCAGCTACGCCGCTGCTGAAACACAATCCGTATTTGCCATTTTCAATTGCAGCCAATGCTTCTTCGAGAACTTTACGAGTAGGGTTTTGTGAACGCGCATACTCATAACCTTTATTTTGTCCAGGCGCAGATTGAACATAAGTAGAAGTCTGATAGATCGGAGTCATAATAGCTCCTGTTGAAGGATCCGGCTCCACGCCAGCATGAATAACCTTTGTAGCAAATTTCATTTGTATCTTTTTAATAAGCTGCAAAGATCAAGAAAATGTGCGGATGTGCAAATGTGCAGATGTGCGAATTAATTCTCACATCTGCACATCGGCAAATTTGCAAATCAAATTCCGCCTTTCCAGTTTAACAAAAACTTAACCCCTTAAAGAAAATATCATGCAACATTGCCTGATCTCTTATTTGCATTGCTTTATTCCTGTTTTTACAGCCTTGAGTAGTCATCAATGAAGAACTCCCTCTGTTTTTTTTGTGATCAGAAAAAAAAATTTTACCGGGCATGTATATTGGCTTGGCTTGTCTTTTAGTGAAGAATACTTTTATGTGCACAATCAAATTTTTTATCAAAAAAGTATAGCCATGAAAAAGAGTGTTATTCTATCCATTAGCCTTCTGTTGGTGGGCCTGGGTGCTTTTGCCATTGCAACAGTCGATGAGAAAGTATTAAAAACCTTCAAAGAAACATTTCCCAAGGCCGAACAGGTAAGATGGGAAGAATTTTCTGATAATTATGTGGTGAATTTTGTAGATATGGGCATCAGGGAACGCATTAGTTATGATAAGGATGGAAATTTCCTTAGTGCGACCAGGTATTACACTGAACAAAACCTACCCTTAAATATACTCTGCAAAATCAGAAAAAAATACCCTAACCAGACAGTTTTTGGAGTAACTGAAGTTGATACGGATGCCAGTGTTGATTATTATATAAAACTGGAAGATGATGCAAATTGGACTACAATTAAATCCGACAGTGGCGGAAATCTTCAGTTAGTTGAAAAATACAAAAAGGCCCAGGAGAACTAATCTCTAAAATGACTTTCCAAAAGTTTTGTGAAAACTATTTGGTTTTGAATTTCCGGCAAACTTTTGGAAAGTTCATTCGTAATGAAAGAAGACAGCATGCTAATCATGTCTGCACCAATCTAAATATAAATACCTCTTTCCCGAATCGGTTCCTGCTAATCTTCCCTGCTTCCTGTCTTTGGCGAATGCCTGCTTAAAATGTTTGATAAAACCTGCTGTTAAAAGTCCTGTTTCACAAAGAAGTCATGGTTTTGAATGGATCAAAATCATGCTATTTTTTATTATTTAAATTTTATCAAATGAAAAAGACAAATGCGGTTATCGCTATTTTAAGCGCTTACTTTCTGGTTCTCTCCATTAATGGATTTGCTCAGTTAAGGACTGACAAAAGCACGATACCGGGAACAGAAACTTTATTGACAACAGCAGCACTCAGTTCACAGCTGTTGCACGACAATGCCATCGTCGTATCGGCATATGATGTTAACTCAAAAGCACTTCGTGATTTTAAGAAAAATTTCAAAAATGTTACGAATGAGGTATGGTATAGTGTTCCGGGCGGATACGATGCAGAGTTTACGGAAGATGACATCAAGAATTCAGTGGTTTATAATAAGGAGGGTCGTTGGGAATACACGATTCAGCGTTACGGTGAAGACAAACTTCCTGATGAAATAAGATCAATTGTCAAGAGTCAGTATTATGATTATTCCATCTCCACAGTAGATGAGATTCATGTCGATCAAAAACCTATTTATATCGTGCATATGCAGGATAAAGATTCATGGAAAAATGTCAGGGTTTACGACGGAGAAATGACCGTGATTGAAGATTTTAATAAAAAAGAAAAATAATCTTACCCCTGGTTCATACAAGTTGCTGCTATCAGATAGCGCCAATCATAATTTTCAGCCGCATGGACTTCCATCGGCTGAATTTTTTTTGTCAGGACAGATGGTTTCAGGATTTTTTCATTTACCAATTTCCTTTTTGCTTCAAAAAAATATTCCTGTAAATTTTTATTTTCCATCCACAAACGCTGAGGGGGTTCATAGCCTATTTTATCTTTTCGCCAAACGACTTCTGCCGGCAGATCATTTTTGATGCTTTCCCTGAGTAACCATTTTGACCAGCCATCATGGATTTTTAAATTTGAACGGAGAGAGAAAATAAACTCTACCAGGTCATGGCTTAAAAAAGGCAGGCGTATTTCTCTGCCATTAGCCATTGAGTTGCGGTCGGCATAACGCAGCAATTCTTCCAATCCCAATTGGCAACTGTTAAAATAAAGGATATCATTCAACCGCAGAACAAGCGGTTTGAAAATGGTTTGCCTGTCAAAATAAGTATTTTTAAAATCTTCGCCGAGGTCCTTATGATTCAATAATTTTCGGATTTCCCTTTTCTCCAATTGGTTAGCTGCCTGTGCCGGAAGCAGGGAGGCTAAAAAATTTTTCCATCCCCAGTCGAATGAAGCCCCATTTTTTTTCAGCGATCTGTGTTCTCTGAAAAATTGCCGGGGATTCGTCCTCAAAAGTTCCTGTAAATACCAATGGATATATTTTTTATATCCTGCAAGAGTTTCATCGGCTCCTTGTCCGTCGAGTAATACTTTTACCTGATGCTGTTTTGCGAGTTCGAAAACCTTAAACTGGGCATATATGCTTGATGAAGAAAAGGGTTCTTCCTGGTAGTAACATAATTTTTCAAGATTTTGAATAAGGTCATCAACTGTGGGAGTGACAGCTGAATTTTTAAGTTCTAATTTTTTTGTGACCAGTTCAATATATTTTGATTCATCCCTTTCGAAGCCTGGAAAAACGGATGAAAAGCTTTGCTGGTTATACATTGAACTCAATGAAGGGATCTTGGCTTGCAGATTCCTAATGGCGCTGACGATTGATGAGCTGTCGATTCCACCACTGAGACTCGTTCCCAGCGGGACATCGCTTCGAAGTCTTCTCTGTACTGAAATAAAAAATAATTCCTTGAATTGATCAATTGCATCGCCAGCTGAAATATTGATTTGTTTTTCTTTATCAATATCCCAATAGCATTCCATATTAAACATAAATGCATGGGCAGTTGCTGAAGAATAGGTATCGATTTTGCAAATAATAAAATGTGCGGGTGGCAGGGAAAAAACATCCTGGTAATAAGTGATCGTTTTATCAACAACTGTCTGGGTTTGTCCGGTCACAAGATAATTTAATAACAGGGGCTGATTTATTTTCTTTTCTACCCCGGCTGACCACAATGCTTTTCTTTCGGAGGCAAATAAAAATTCTTTCTGATCGAAGGCATAATAAAATGGTCTCTCGCCAAACCTGTCCCTTGCTGCGAAAAGCAATTGTTCTTTTTCGTCCCAGATCGCGAAGGAAAACATTCCATCAAAATGCTGCAGGCATTCTTCTTTATAACAGTCATATGCAGCCAATAATACTTCAGTGTCTGATTGCGTACGGAATTGATATCCTTTTTTTTCCAGTATTTCCCTTAATTCAATATAATTATAGATTTCTCCATTGTAAACGATAGCATATCGATCCAGATAATGCATCGGTTGTGCTCCGGATTCGCTCAGGTCAATAATGGCTAATCTTTTGTGACCCAAACCGACTATTCCTTTTTGATTAATCCAAAAACCTTCTCCATCGGGTCCACGATGTACGAGTTCATCTGCCATTTTTTGCAGGCGGTTCCTCGTAACCCGGGATTCATCCATCGATATAATTCCTGCAATTCCACACATATGGGGAAGTTAGAATGAATTTTTTGCATCGCCTTTCTTGGCCGGAATTTTCTTGTAGCAAGGGATCCCTTTTTTTAAAAAATGTCTTACCACTTAAATGGTAATTTGACCATCACATTATCCCAGGCGATAATCAGATTGGAGCTGTTGGAGGAGGTTTTCTCAAATAACATGGTAAATACTTCTGTAAGATCTGTTTGCTTTTGAACGGGAACATCTATTCTCGTAACATCTTTTTTCGAATCATAATTGAAGGCGCCCCAGATATTTACTTCCGTATTCAGGATAAGAGTCCATTTGTCCGTATCGGGCATGGCATAAAGTGTATAGCGTCCTTTTGATACTTTTTTCCCGTCAATTTTTACATCTTTAAAAAACTCGATTTCAGTAGCTTCATTTGCACCAAGCCTCCAAACAGAGCCATAAGGCACCAGGTCTCCGAAAATTACCCTGTCATTCTTTTGGGGTCTTCCATAGATGATTCTTGCTACCAGTGGTTCGGTAGCTTTATTTTGAATTCTTAATATGGGGTAATCGGTCGGACAATAACTCATATCCATCGGTGATCTGTCGACCGGCGGGAATTTAGACTGTGCTCTTGACACAAAAGCATAAGTCACCAACAAACAGAATACAATTATTCTTTTCATATCAAATCAATAAGTCTGCAAAATTAACAGATTAAGAACTAATCAAGCCTTTAATCTTTTGTCAAAAGAAGCTGCAATTGGCTAAACGAAAAATTTTTAATATCAGGGAAGAAAATTTCATAACAATTTTTTAATTCAGCCAGATGAGTTTCAAAAATGTCAAAGGCTTTTTGATAATCATTCATGTATTTCGCCCTGCGCACCAGGCCCTCAAAACTATTATAAATGCCTTCCTTAAATTGATAGCCATATAACCAGTTTTGACGCTGCATATAATAAAACATTCGTTGAAATTTTTCCGGAAAAACATTTTCCCGGGATTCTAACTGCTCATATGTGAGACTGGCAAAGTTTGCCAATTCATTGCCAGGAAATATGTTTTTGTCGTTCGCCAGAAAATAATCGTAGACAATATCGATAAAAGCGCCGGCATATAAACCAAAATCGGGTTTAAAAAAAAGTTTAGCGCGACTGGTTGCTTCATGATGATCGGTAAATTCATCAATCATCCGGTGGAGTGTAATTCCTTTTTGAATGATATCCGGGTAATTAAACCTTTTATTTCCCTTTACAAAGTCGCTGATAAGATTTCCGACAAGAATTTCGGGTTCGCGAAAAGAGAGATATGCATGGGCCAGGTAATTCACTTGTTAAAGTTAAGTTATAAAAGAATTCAGAATGGAAAACAGAAAGCCATCATTCTTTGACTTTATCCCGACATCATATCGCGGATCATTTACCGATTATACTGTTGATGTACTGCAGCCTGTTGTTTATTTTTTGCGACAAAACATAACATGAATGGATAACCGTTTTATCGGGTTAACGAATTGTAATTCCGCCGGAAAATTTAATAATAGTTTCATTTGAATTAGTAAAGGATGAATAACGATCATTAACATATCTTAACAAGGCCGTCCATTGATCAATATTAACTTGTAATAGCTCTTCATAGAAAATACTTTTGGGCTCTGAAATGATCTTTGACAATCGGATACTAAAATGATAGATATATAGGCGGTGTAACAATTTTTTAATGGCACTGTCTTATTGAAAAGAGCAAATTCCGGGTTTGATATGCTTTCTGTCAAGGATAATTTTACAGTTCAATTGACTAAAGATGGGAACAAATAGAACGAGAGACAATAAATTCGATGCGATTGTATCATTTATAAACAAAGAGTATATCAAAAGCGTACACTTTTGGAAATCGAAAAAAAATTAATTTATTCAAGATCAATATTATAAGAAAGTGGCATCACCTTATCATTAGAAAGCAGTAGCATCAATCAAGAAAAGTTAATCATTAAACCTTTTAAAATTTATATTATGAAAAAGTTAGTTATCGGGCTGGTTAGTTTATTCAGTGTAATGAGCATCCGTGCAAACGACAATGATCCAATATCATGGAAAGTGCTTCATTCTTTTCAAAAAGAGTTTGTCAATGCCAGTGATGTAAATTGGAAATCACTGGATGACGATAATTTTTTCCAGGCCAGTTTTAAATTTCATGGAGAACAAATTCTGGCAATTTTCAACAGCGATGGTGACCTCGTTGGTACTGCACGAATTATTTCAGAAGAGCACCTGCCCATTATGGTAATGAAAGCTCTTGCATCAAACTATGAAGGCTACACGGTAAAACAAACAGAAGAATATACCGTGAATGGTGAAGCATATTACGAGGTGACAATGATGAATCCAAAAGAGATGATTGTTGTGAAATTTTTTGCCGACGGTTCTATTGACAGGGTAAAAAAAATAAAAAATAAAAAATAAAAATTTTTTAAAGAGCTGCAACATTTGATAAATGCCCGCGTCTTATAATGGTAAACAATCAAAATCAAGGATCATAAAACCAGAATCATGAAAAAATCAATTTTAGCAATGGCCGTGTTGTTGGTAACGGTATTGTCAAGTGCCTTCGCTAATAAGAGCGAAATTAACCAACGGGCTATGCGCTCCTTCCAGAAGGATTTTGTAAGCGCAAAAAATGTAAGCTGGCAACAGCAAAGAGAATATTCAAAAGTTACATTCAGTTTGTACAATCGCGTCATGTTTGCGTATTACAATCAGGATGGAGAATTAATGGCAGTTATCGAGAATATTCTTTCTGAACAATTACCGATCCCCTTAATGACAGAAATAAAGAATAAATACAAAGGTTATTGGATATCTGAATTGTTCGAAGTTGCTACCGAAGGCCAGACCACTTATTATGTTACATTGGAAAACAGCGATCAAAAATTGGTATTGCAATCGGACGGATTTGATCAGTGGTCTTCATATAAAAAAGAGAAGAAAGATTACGTAGTTCTTTAAGAGTGGGGTATGAATGGAAATAAAAGAATATCCCGCTCCGGGCGGGATATCTTTTGATATCCACATAAGATGAGTGATTTAACCGACGCAATTCCTTCTTTTACCGCTGGTATCTTCCTCACTGCCGAGTAACACTTGCCCCCGATTCACCCTCTGAATAGCTTTGCATAGAAAATAAAACAAAAACAGGTCGATCTGTAACATATGAAACTTATAATGAGTCTTATTGACGTGAAAATTAAAAACATTAAAAACCAGATTTATGAAAAAAATAATTCTAATCATATCTGCAATCGTGCTAACGGGCCTTACCCAGGCTTTTGCAGGTGAAATTAAAGACATCAACAAGCGGGCTGTTGAATCTTTCAGTAAGGATTTTGCAGAAGCAAAAAATGTGAAGTGGGAACAGGACAAACAATATGCAAAAGCTACTTTTTCCATCAATGATCAGGTTCTGTTTGCATATTATGGAAATGAAAACGGAGAGTTGATTGCCGTTACACGCAATATTCTTTCTGATCGTTTGCCGATCACACTGATGACAAGTTTCAGGAAAAATTATAGTGATTATTGGATTAGCGGCTTATTCGAGATAGCATCATCTCAGGGACAAACCAATTACTATCTCACTCTTGAAAACACATGTGAGACCCTGATACTTGAATCAAATGGTTCTAATGGATGGTCCATATATAAAAAAGAAAAAAAGCAGTAGAATAATTTAGAGATACGATATATAATATCTCTAACGATTATGAGTTTTAGCAGGCAGGTTTTAGTTGAAAAACCCCTCATCAAATGAGGGGTTTTTGCTTTTTAAAGTTTAAAATTTTGGGAAGATTAAAAATTTTATTTTTGCAGCCTTGACCTGAAAAATTCATAATTCAAGACATTATGCCAAAAGGACCTATTTCAAATTTCATACAGCATCATTACCGTCATTTTAATGCTGCAGCAATGGTAGATGCCGCCAAAGGATATGAAAAACATCTTCTGGAAGGTGGTAAAATGATGATCACGCTTGCCGGTGCTATGAGTACCGCTGAATTGGGAATATCACTGGCAGAGATGATTCGCCAGGATAAGGTCCATATTATTTCATGTACGGGAGCAAATCTTGAAGAAGATATTATGAACCTGGTAGCTCACTCTCATTATAAAAGAGTGCCTAATTACCGGGATCTTACGCCACAACAGGAATGGGAATTATTGGAAAAAGGGTTGAACCGTGTTACAGATACCTGCATTCCTGAAGAGGAAGCATTCAGAAAAATCCAGCACAATATTGTGAAGTTATGGAAAGATGCAGATGCAAAAGGAGAAAGATATTTTCCACACGAGTTCATGTATAAATTGTTATTGAGTAAGGTCATGGAAAAAGATTATGAAATTGAAGCGAAGGATAGCTGGATGATAGCGGCCGCAGAAAAAAATCTGCCAATAGTGGTAGGGGGCTGGGAAGATAGTACCATGGGTAACATTTTTGCATCCTATATCGTAAAAGGTGAAATAAAGCCTACCACGATGAAAAGCGGAATTGAATATATGGTGTGGTTGTCTGATTGGTACCGTAAAAATTCGGGAGGTAAAGGGGTCGGGTTTTTCCAGATCGGTGGCGGCATTGCTGGTGATTTCCCAATTTGTGTGGTTCCGATGATGTACCAGGATCTTGAATGGCATGATGTTCCGTTTTGGAGCTATTTTTGCCAGATATCAGATTCCACTACATCCTATGGTTCTTATTCGGGGGCCGTACCGAACGAAAAAATAACATGGGGTAAATTAGGAATCGATACCCCTAAATATATAGTTGAAAGCGATGCCACGATTGTTGCGCCGCTCATTTTTGCCTGGATTATGGGATGGTAAAAAATATTTATGAATACAAACATGGAAGAACTATATCTGGAAGCTGAGGCTGATATCAAGAATAACAATTATGCTGAAGCATTTAAAAAATACGAAAGCATATTGTATGATGAGCCGGATAGCGCTCCTGCACATAATTCCCTGGGATGGTTATATAAAACCCAGTTTGACGATTATATGAAGGCAGAAAATCATTTCCAGACTGCTATGAAAGGGGATCCTCTTTACCCACATCCTTATTTTCACCTGGCCGCACTTTTAATGGATATGGAAAGATATGATGAACTCAATTTTCATCTTGAAAAATGCTTAAAGGTTCGTACAATCGAAAAATCGTGGGTATATGGTCGTTATGCCTTAATCGAGGAACAAAAGCTGAATTTCGATAAAGCCATTTACTTTTTTGAGAAAGCAATCCTCAGTAGTCAGAACGATGAAAAGATTAAGGATTACAAGCAGGACATAGAACGCTGTGAAATGAAAGCAGGGATCAAAAATAAACAGAAGGACAGTTTGTAGTTTAGAGTTTACAGTTTTAAGTTGAATTTAAATCTGGTCTCCAAACCGGGAACTCTAAACTCAAAACTGTAAACTGGCTATGCACATGCTATCTTTTCGACTCTCCTTGCATGCCTTCCGCCTTCGAAATTCGTTTCCATAAAAATTTCAATCAGGTTTTTAGCAAGTTCCAGTGCAATAAAACGGGCAGGCAGGCATATCACATTCGCATCATTATGCAGCCTGATAAGTTTTGCAACATCGCTATCCCAGCATAATGCAGCTCTTATCCTTTTATGCTTATTGGCCGTCATACAAACTCCGTTTCCTGTTCCGCATATCAAAATGCCAAAGGCAGATTCGGCCTTTTCAACACTGTCTGCCACGGGATGCGCATAATCGGGGTAGTCCACAGATTTATTCTCGTAGACTCCCATATCGGCTACCTGGATCCTTTTATGATTTAACCATTTTATCAATTCCATTTTATATTCAAAGCCTGCATGGTCGCTTCCGATAGCGACAGGTTTGGAAAAATCAAAGGGTGATGACATGTCGTTTTATTTAAATCTGATTTATGAGATCATCCTATTCCCAGCCTTCATCTTTATCCCGCTTTTCTCTTTGCTTCATAACTCTGACGGATATGCGGATACTGATCTCATATAAAATGATCAGGGGTAATGCTACAATCGTCTGGCTCATCCAGTCGGGAGACGGAGTAATGATAGCAGCAATAAATAAGATAGCCACATATGCATATTTGCGGTAAGTCCGCAGGAAGCTGGGAGTTATCAGGCCGATCCGGGTCAGAACATAACTGATAAGAGGAAGTTGGAATGCTATTCCGGATCCGATCAGAATATCTACCAGGTTATCGATATAGTCATCCAGTGTTGGCCTTGTTTCAAGCAGTCCGGTAACCCCAAGCCTGTAATTCCATAAAAAGCTGAAAGTAAATGGGGCTAGTAAGAAATACCCAAAAGCAATTCCAAGCAGGAAGAAAAAAGTCACCCAGAAAATAGCGCCCCTGGAGCTTTTCAGTTCTTTTGGAGAAAGAGCTGGTTTTACAAAGCGCCAGAATTCCCAGAATACATACGGGAAAGCAACAATGAAACCACCGATAAAAGCGATTGTGATACTGGAAATAAATTGAGAACCGAAAGTAGTAGTCTGCAATTTCAGATTAGAAACTGATTGCATGCAAAGGGCATCGCCCATATGCAATTTTCGTCCGAGCTTACATAAAAAAGTATAGCTGAAGAAATCATTATGCAAAGGGCCGGTAATTACTTTATCAAATATCCAGTTAATCTTGATAAAAATGAACACAGCTATAATAACTATAGCTAATACCGACCGGACAATATGCCAGCGAAGCGCCTCGAGATGGTCCACGAACGACATTTCCTGCTGGCCGATATTACGGTTGAACAATTTAAAAGCCATTGTCTGCTATATACACTTTAAAAAAGAGTGGCAAAGGTAATTTTAAAATGGCAAGGATGGAAATACAGGTAAAATTTCTTGAAACTCTTTAAAATTCGGGCAATAAGCGAGAGTGTAGGGAATCAGTTTCAGATTTGAGGATCAGGTATACTAAAACAAAAAGCACTCTTTGCAGAGTGCCTTGTTTACTCCTAACTGACCTATGAAAAAAAAATCCCTCAAAAAATATAACTAAACTTAATGCTGGATTGAAAATCAAATCACGAAACGAAGTTGAATAAAACCAATAGGAATAAGAAAAATAAGCGGTTGATTAACCATGGGTTAACAATGGTTAATAAGAAGAAGCCAAAGGGTTTGGTAAAGAAGATATTAAACTTCCTTCATCAGACCGTTCAGGTCTGATGAAAGTAGTTCTGAAAAAATTTTGTTTGAGGTAAAAAAGTTGAAGAGAACAAATCTCTAAATACTAACAAGGGTGTTTGAAGGTTATAAAAGCTAAGTGAGTTTTTCAAGGCAAGATAGCCAGACCAGCCGTGCCATCTTTGAATATTGTATTTTTCAACTATCGCCGACGCCTACACCCGCTTAATCAATTAGAAAGAAGGTAATATAAATCGATTCCGAATTTTATTGAGGCGTTATCAACCCTCTCCCTCCGGAGGAGTTGGGGCGATAATCTATGCCTGGTATGTAATGAAACACCATCCTGGAATTTGATGTTTCATTTGGGTAAATGCATTGGGAATAGAAATTTTTAGGAAACACCGTCATAAATCTCCAAGAATTACTTTTACTGATTGAAATAATTTCTTTGAAAACTGTGATTTTTCTGCTTTTCTTCCTACTAATTATAATGAATGTATTTTAGTATTAATGAGTAGTCAAATTCAAAAGGAGGAATTTTTAGCGCTTATTGAGAAAAATAAAGGAATCATCATTAAGGTTTGTAACTCGTATTGTTTCGATTCCAGTGACAGAGAAGACTTAGCCCAGGAAATTGTCTACCAGTTATGGAAATCCGGAAACAATTTTAATGCATACAGTAAATTCTCGACCTGGATGTACCGGGTAGCATTGAATGTGGCAATTTCATTTTACAGGAAAAAAAAATTAAGAGTTGTTGTTCCCTTGAACGCAAGTCATATAAATATTGAAGATGAAATTTATAATGCAGACGAAGCAGAAAAAAGGGTCATCCTGTTACAACGCTTTATTAATGAGATGAAGGAATTGGACAAAGCTCTGACGTTATTGTATTTTGAAGAAAAAAGCTATAGCGAAATAGCAGAAATTTTAGGGATTAGTGAAACAAATGTGGCGACCAGGATTAGTCGAATTAAATCAAATTTAAAAATAAAATTTTCAAATTACCTGAAAACTTAAGATATGGAAGATATTGAAATAAAAAACATGTGGAAGGCCTACAATAAAATGATAGAAGAATCAAAGGTGCTAAACCTTCAATCATGGGTATTAAACCTTCGCTGTTTTGAAACCTTACAGGCCCAAAAGGCTAAAACCAATCTCAGATCTCTCATCCTTCCCAAAATTGTTGTTGTAATATTAGGTCTGGGTTGGGTATTGTTTTTAGCAATGATGCTTTCCTGGCTTCATTCACAAATCATGATTGCCATTTCTTTAATGGTGATCATCGCATTGACCATCGTTTCTATAGTCATATATATACAAAATATCGCTGTTATTGCTCAAATAAACTATACCGACAGCATTATTGAAACGCAAAAAAAAATAGCTTTTTTACAATCATCGATCCTGAGCAGTATTCGCATTGGATGGCTCCAACTTCCTTTTTATACCACATGTTATATTTCGAATAATTTATTGAGAAATGGTAGTGTCCTGTTCTGGATCATCCAGGTTTCAGTGACAATTTTGTTTGCATGGCTCGCAGTATATTTATTCAGGAACATTTCTTTGAAGAATAGCGACAAAAAATGGGTAAAACAATTTCTGAAAGGCTATGGATTAAGTCGAGTTTCAAAAGCCATGGATTTTATTGAAGAGATTGAACAATTTAAAAAAGATCTGGTATAAAAATATTAAATAAGCCTGGTGGCCCATTCACTTGCACCAGGCTTATTTAATAGCCGTAGGAAGGAATCCAATTATATCCTGAAAAAGCACTACTTAAGGACTTTTATCCTTACCATTTCAATCCTGGTTTCACTTACGCTGAGTATTTCAAATTCATAGTCATCAATGATGATTCTTTCTTTCAGTCGTGGTATTGTTTCATGACGATTGATGATGAAGCCGGACAATGTTTCCGATTCATTTTCGGGGAATTCAAATCCATATTTTTCATTCAGATAATCCAGTTCCAGGCGCCCTGCAAAAATAAATTCATCGTTGGATAATTTCTTTTCTTCAAATTCTTCCGTATCATATTCATCTTTGATTTCGCCAAAGATTTCTTCCAGCAAATCTTCCATGGTAACAATACCGGCTGTGCCACCAAATTCATCCACTACCCAGGCAATACTCTTTCTTTCTTTAGAAAATTTGTTGATGAGATCCGTTGCACTCATGCTTTCCGGGACTGCCGGAATAGGTAATAAAATCGATTGAATGGTGGCAGGATGCTTGAACAGGTCGAGTTGGTGAATATAACCAGCTACATGATCGATATTGCCTTCATAAACTACCAGCTTACTCAGTTTTGTAGAGGCAAATTTTTTTCTGGCATCTTCAACAGAGAGATTCAAATCAATTCCTTCGATTTCTTTTCTGGGAATGAGGCATTCCCGGATTTTTACCTGGGGCAGGGAAAGTGCGGCTTCAAATAATTCTGTATTTAATTCTTTATTGTTTTCGTCAATATCACCGGTTTCCTGAAAAAAATGCTCGAGATCAGCCCCTGAAAACAATTCTTTCCTTTGATCTATCCGCACATTGAACACGTATTTCAGGATCCATTCCGAGATCGCTATAAAAAATAAAGTGATCGGGTAAAAAATATTGTACAAAAAATTGGAAACACCGGCAAAAAAACTCAGCAGGCCATCGCTCCTTGCCCTGAACAATGATTTGGGAAGGAGTTCTCCAAAAAATAGAATGAACAAAGTAGACAGGAAAGTTTCGAATAAAAGACGGAATATATCCACCCAGGCCTGGGGAATCGTAGTTTTCTTAATAATTAATTCCCATAAAGGAGACAATGTTTCTCCAACCAGTAGCCCGAAAATGACGAGAAAAATATTAAATCCGATTAATGTAGCCCCTATAAAACGGGAAGGATATTCCAGGAATCTTGAAAGGATAATGCTGCTGCTGACCCCCTGCTTTTTTTTAAGCTCAATGGTAAGCCTGTTGGCGCTGACGAAAGCGATTTCTATTCCCGTAAAGAAAATGATCATCAGCCACGCAATAATGATCCAGACTAGTGTATTGGTATTGATCATGCAAATACGAATATAGATAAAAGACCGGAAGACAGAAAGTCCGGCAGCTTCTTACAAAGCTGTTGTAAAAGCAAAACTCCCTGTTGGTTTCTGCCTATTTTGTGCCCAGGAAATTCATCACGATATTCTCTGCTTCACGACAGGCATTTTCGAGGTTATTGTTTACAATGGTCTTGCTAAAATGATGCCGGAAAGATATTTCGAAAGAAGCTTTATTCACTCTGTCATTAAGACTTTCGATAGTTTCTGTTCCTCTTGACTGCAGCCTCCTTTTAAGTTCGTCTATGGAAGGGGGTTCCACAAAAATTGAAAGCGAAGAATTGGGATATTGTTGCTGGACATGAATGGCCCCTTTCACATCAATATCCAGGATAGGTATCTGTTTATTTTCCCATATGCGCTTCAATTCGCTTTTCAATGTTCCATAATATTTTCCTTCATATACCATTTCCCATTCAATAAATTCATTGTGCTGAATTTTTTGTTTGAATTCTTCTTTCCCTATAAAATAATAATCTGTCCCGTTCTTCTCATAGCTTCTTTGTTCACGTGTGGTTGCTGAAACAGAAAATGCCAGTTGCCCGAATTTATTCAACAGGTGATGTGTGATCGATGTTTTACCGGCGCCGGAAGGAGCGGTAATAATAATTAGCTTTTCCGAATTGGGTTGCATGAAAAGTTAAACTCTTTTTATTTCAGCGCCTAGTTTTCTTAATCTTTCATCAATGTACTGATATCCTCTGTCGATCTGGTCAATATTTTGAATAGTACTTTTCCCTTCGGCACTCAATGCAGCTATCAGCAGAGACACACCAGCCCTGATATCCGGACTGCTCATAGTAATTCCTCTGAGTCTTTGTTCTCTCCCGAGACCAATCACAGCCGCACGATGCGGATCACACAAAATAATTTGTGCTCCCATATCAATCAGTTTATCTACAAAAAACAAACGGCTCTCAAACATTTTCTGATGAATCAGAACACTTCCTTTTGCCTGTGTGGCAACTACTAATAAAATACTTAACAAATCAGGTGTTAATCCAGGCCAGGGATGATCGTAAATAGTCAGGACTGATCCGTCGAGAAAAGTCTGAATTTCATATAAGTCTTGTGAAGGGATATGAATATCATCTCCGATAAATTCCATTTGAATACCCAGCTGTTTGAATTTATCAGGAATCATTCCTATATTTTCCAGACTGACATTTTTAATCGTGATATCGCTCTGCGTCATTGCTGCGAGTCCGATAAAAGATCCTGTTTCAATCATATCGGGCAACATACGGTGTTCTGTACCCGCTAAATAAGCTACACCTTCGATGGTGAGAAGATTGCTGCCAATCCCATTTATTTTTGCACCCATCCTGTTCAGCATTCGGCATAGTTGCTGGATATAAGGTTCGCAGGCAGCATTGTAAATGCTGGTAATTCCACGGGCCATGACAGCCGCCATAATAATATTTGCCGTTCCTGTAACAGAAGGCTCATCTAAAAGCATATAATTGCCCTGGAGCCGGGGTGCATGCAGATGAAAAAATCCATCTTCTGTATTGTATTGAAATTCGGCTCCGAGTTTTTCAAAACCAACGATATGAGTATCCAATCTTCTTCTGCCGATTTTATCACCGCCTGGTTTTGGAATAAAAGCTCTTCTGAATCTTGAAAGCATTGGGCCCGCCATCATCACTGAACCCCTTAGCCGACCACTTTTTTTTCTATAAGTTTCACTGTGCAGGTAATCAATATTTACATCATCGGCCTTGAAAATACAAGTGTGGCGTTCCGGTCTTTGAATTTTTACTCCCATTTCTTCTAATAATTCTATCAGCAGGTTTACATCCAGGATATCCGGGATATTGGTAACTGTTATTTTCTCCGGAGTTAATAAAACAGCGCTGATGATCTGCAGGGCTTCGTTTTTTGCACCTTGTGGAGTAATACTGCCTTTTAATTTTTTACCACCTGTAACTTCAAATGAATACATGTGCTGTAATTGAAGTGTAGAAAGTTTTGAATTTATCAATTCCCGGATTTACCAGATTAAAAAGCTGTAAACATCGTCGGAAACCTGAAATTGAAAGTGAATGCAATCTAAAATAAAAAAAGTTGACAGGATCATCCCGTCAACTTTCAATTTTTTTTACCACAACCTTTTAGTAGCGTTTCTTTTTAAACTTACCCCTGTCATTATTCCGGTCATTGCGGTTATTATTTCTCTGCTGAAATTTTTGATTACGTTTATTGCGATAATCACCAAATCCTCCGCGGTCTCTGTCACCACGGTTTTCATTGCTACGGAAACTCCTGACATAAGGAGTATTCGTAAATTCAAGCTGACCGCCTGTAATATTTGTTAACTCACTCTGGATGGCATCATCATGTACTGTTTCTTTATGCCAGTTATTATAAGCAAGTTTCATATAATAGGCAATTGCATTTGCAAAGCCATTCTTTTTGTCAGGATTTTCTTCCTCCAAAGCTTTCTTGATTATCAGTTCGAGGTTTTTACCCAGGTGTGAGAATTTCGGATAACGCTTGGGGTAAGGAAGGGGCTTTGGATCTGCCTTAAGGGTTTCCCGTGTTGGAATTGGATAGGGAGAATCAACTTCCAGTTTGAAATCCGATATCAAAAATAAATGATCCCAAAGCTTATGTCTGAAATCTTCCACGTTTTTCAGATGAGGGTTCAGGAATCCCATCAATTCAATGACTGATTGAGCATTGCGCTGGCGTTTATCATCATCATCAAGAGCTACCAGGTATTCTATCATTTTCTGAATATGACGCCCATATTCACGCATGATCAGGTGATTCCTCGTGGTATTATATTCCATGATCTCTTTTTATTTTGACAAACCTACATGAAAAAGCTGAATGGACAAAGGATTGGAGTAGAATCAGGATGAGATCCCATCTACGCATCTCATCCTGATAATGAATTATTATTTCACCATTATCTTACTGAGCCATTGCTCGTTATTATCCATATTTTTGGCACGCAGGAAGTATATTCCTTTGGCAGGATTGCTGTTTAAATCAAACCTGGTCAGATTTGTACCGGACAGAATTATTTTTTTCTGCTCTAATATCTGACCTGTAATATTTACCAGTTCGAGCATGAAGTTACCATTTTGGTTTTCGTCGAACTGAACTAATACACTATTGACAACAGGATTGGGATAAGTTTGGATGCCAATTCTGTTTTGAGCGCTCAAATCGACTTCCTTGATCGTTGAATAAACGGTATTGCCATTGGCATCCGTGCGTTTAATCCTGAAGTATAATTTGCCCACATCAGACGGATCAGGGTTGTATTGATACTGGTATTGTGTAATAGTACCTGCTGCATTAGTTCCAGCCGGTACATTTCCGACAGGCAGGTATTCATTTCCATCTTTGCTGTATTCGATTTCATAATTGGCATTGTTTTGATCGTTCGTAGCAAGCCATTGCAAAAGAATGTATTTATCTTTTTTAATGGCAGTAAAACTATTGATTAAAGATCCGAGTGGTGAAGAGGGACACCAGTAATAAGTCAGGTTAATAGTCCCACCTATGATTGTAGAGATACTATCCTTATAGTTTAGTCCGCCATCCAGCGCAACCAAACCCCCGTTGATTTTATAAGTGAAGTCCACAGTACCCATACCTATGTATGCGGGGTTACCACCTGTAGAACCAGACCCTGTCGCATGATTGAATATGTTATCCGGACCATAGGTAATAGTGTCTCCGGGCTGTCCGGCAGGATTTAATGTATCATATCCATATGTTTTATTGAATATCTGATTGACAATAATGCCCGGGCCAGAAATTTTATTATTTACTGTTAACTGGAATAAATAGGGGATAGTATCTACCGGATCTGTATTCAGTACATAGGTCGTCGATACTCCTGAAATAGTGTCTCTCATGGTTACACAGCTTAATGTTCCAATAGTCGGGTCAAATTGCTGAAAAGTAAAAGTGAGAACGCTCGTTTGCGTTGGGGCGATGGTCACAGATTGTGTGATAGGTGTGGCCGCGATACCTCCGCTACATAAACATTGCGCAGAACCTTGTTGTGGAATAGAAACAGCTATGAAAGCCAATCCCACGATTGCCAGAATGTAAACCTGTTTCATAGATACGGATTTTAGATGAAGGATTACGGATTCGCTCTATACAAAATTATCTAACTTCGCCCACGATTCCAGCGCAGTTTTACTTGACTTGCCGGTTTAGTAAAAACCACAATTTTTTTGATTTAATAAGTTTAATTTATTTATAATCAGTTAATTATATAGAAGGACTTGATTTCAAGCGCCTTTCTCTTTCAGCCCTTTATGAAAATACTTATTGACAGCATTCCTCCTTTTAAAAATCATTTATCAGAAGAATTTGAGCTGTACCTGCTGAAAGCTTTTATTGCTCTCAAAAAGGAAAAACCTCAGGTAGAATTTTGCTTTACCACAGATGAATTTCCTATGGTAAAAATCCCTGCCTGCATATCTGCGGAAAATATTATTGAAAGAAAATATTTTCGGGGATCTCTGTTATGGTCTGGGTCACGATTTATTGGTTTGCTGGGAAAAATTAAGCCGGATATTTTTATCAATATCAATGGAATTTTTTCCGGTGATATTAAAATTCCCCAATGTATTTGGATTACAGGAATCAGAGACAATCCTGATAAGCATAACAAATACCTTATCAGGATTGAAAAAAAACTTTCGGAAACGATCCAGGATGTTTCTTTGATTTTTACAGAAAGTGAATATTACAGGAAAAAATTGCTGCAGCAATATCCTTCTTTACAGGATAAAATAATAGTAGTTCCGCCTGCAGCGAATGGAGGCTTTCGTCGGGTTTCCTGGGAAGAAAAAGAAAATATAAAAAAGGAATATACAAAAGGAAAGGAATATTTTTTAATTCAATCACGGAATTTTTCAGAGAAGGATTTGATTGATCTTCTCAAAGCATTTTCAATATTTAAAAAAAAGCAGCATTCGAATATGCAATGCATTATTGCCGGAGAAAAACCTGATAAAAAATTTTTAAAAAAAATGGAATTGTTTAAATATCACGATGATGTTATTGTTTACACCGGATCCGACGAAACGGAATTGCGGAAAATATCTTCCGCGTCGTATGCATGTCTATTATCCGGAGATATGAATGGGTTTTTATCTGCATTTGAAATGTGTGTACCGGTTATTTGTGAAATGAATGAACATATGCATGAAATAACCGGTGAGGCTGTGCTCTACACTAAGTTTAGGGATGTAGAACAAACTGCCAATCAGCTCATATCAATTTATAAGAATGAAAATTTAAGAAACGAATTAATTAAAAAGGGGATAAAGCGAACACAGCAATTCAGTCAGCAAAACCAGGTAATGCAATTATGGAAGGGAATTGAATTTGTCATTGAAACTAAAACGAATATTGACAAAATGAAAATCCAATCATGAGCCTTTCATCCTAACTTAGTCTCCAAAACAAGAACTTATTAATATTTCAAAATACACATATGAAACAATCATCTATAAATATTGATGTATTATTGGATCAGGATAAGATCCCGGCTCAGATCAGTTGGAATGCAAGTGATTCAACAGCCGAAGACAAAAGAAATGCCAAGGCGATGATGCTTTCTTTTTGGGATGGACAGGACAAAACAGCTTTGAGGATTGATTTATGGACTAAAGACATGATGATGGATGAAATGGCTGATTTTTTTTATCAGACATTGATGACGATGGCAGATACTTATCAACGTGCAACGCAACAGGAGCAGCTGGTAAATGATATGAAAAAATTTGCAAAGGATTTCTATCATAAGTTCAGGGATCTGCAATTAAAAGAAAATAAAATTTAAATTGTTTTATATGAATTTGGAAGAAAAAGTCATGAACGATCTGAAAACAGCTATGCGTGCGAAAGATGATAAATCTTTACGGGCGCTAAGAGCGATCAAAGCAGCAATTATTCTGGCAAAGACTGCTGAAGGTGCAGCGGGTGAAATCAAGGAAGAGGACGAGATAAAATTGCTGCAGAAGTTGATCAAACAACGCAAGGATTCGCTGGAAATTTACAAACAACAAAACCGGACTGATCTTGCAGAAAAAGAGCAGGAAGAAATTGAAGTGATTGAAAAATTTCTTCCTAAGCAGTTAAGTGCAGATGAATTAAAAGCCGCTTTGTCAAAAATCATTGCTGATACAGGTGCATCTTCGCCTGCTGATATGGGTAAGGTAATGGCTTCCGCAACGAAACAACTTGCCGGAAAAGCTGATGGCAAAACAATCAGCGTCCTGGTAAAAGATCTTTTATCAAAATAGCCATGTTAATCGACATTATTTTTTTAATTCTGATGCTGGTAGCTGTCTTCCGGGGAATGAGACGGGGTTTGATAGTGTCTGTTTTTTCAGTG
This sequence comes from Puia sp., assembly GCA_035499855.1. Classification (GTDB taxonomy): domain Bacteria; phylum Bacteroidota; class Bacteroidia; order Chitinophagales; family Chitinophagaceae; genus Puia. The sequence continues at coordinate 84,058 of DATJXY010000066.1, forward strand.
GCAGCTTGTATAATAGGACTGGCAGCAGCAATTAAACTTTCCGCTGTAGTAGCAGACCATTTAAAAGACAATGTACATATCCATACAAAATGGCTTCCTATACTTGCATTTCTATTGGTTTTCGTTGGAGTCGTTCTTATCGTAAGATGGATAGCGAACCTTTTAGAAGAAGCAATTGATGTTGTATTTATGGATTGGCTGAATAAACTCGGTGGAATGGCATTATATGTAGTGCTTTTTATTGCTGTATACAGTATTCTTTTATTTTATGGAACCAGTGCTCATATCATATCCAGGAATACTATTTCTTCTTCTGTAGTATATCATTGGATTGAACCCTGGGGACCAGCTATCATTAATGAAATCGGAAAAATCATTCCTGTTTTTAAAAATATGTTTGCTGACCTGGAAGATTTTTTTGAACAGGTTGCTAGAAAAGCGCGTTAAACAAATACATAATCAATTACACTGTGGTCTTGTTCCTGGCAATTGTTACTATCAGCCAGTAATTTTTTATTATCACTCTATTTTTTATAGACTGCAATGAATTTATCAGGCAAACTCAGGGGTTCCCGATATACTTCCATACAACAAATATTCGTTGTAGTTTATTATTTAATTATTATGAGAGTAGCCGTTATTCGGCAGTTGTTGTAAATTTGTCATATAAAATCGCTATTGTTTCGGATGGGATGATTTTTGCATTAAATCATTTATTTTAGCGAATAATTAGACGATATTTTTATCATGTGATGTATTACGAAATCAAACAAGAAGAAAAGTTCAAATTTCTTGAAGAAGGCGAAGGTGAGCCGCTGGTATTGCTGCATGGCCTTTTTGGCGCTTTAAGCAATTTCAAGGATTTAATAGAATATTTTCGCAATCACTACAAGGTTATTGTGCCGATGTTGCCTTTATTTGAATTGGATTTACTTCATACTACGGTCGGCGGATTAGAGAAATTTGTTCATAAATTCATTGAGTACAGGGATTATAAGGATCTTCATTTATTGGGAAATTCTCTTGGAGGTCATGTTGCATTGTTACATGCTCTTAGACATCCGGAGAGGATTAAATCGATTATTCTGACCGGTAGTTCGGGTTTGTTCGAGAATGGTATGGGGGATACTTATCCCAAGCGGGGGGACTATGATTATATAAGGAAGAAAACAGAGCTGACATTTTATGATCCGGAAATCGCCACAAAGGAACTTGTGGATGAGGTATATGAAATTGTAAATAACCGGCTAAAAGCTTTAAAGATCATCTCTCTTGCGAAAAGTGCTATTAGAAATAATTTAGGCGAAGAACTCAATCAAATCAAACAACCTACGTTATTAATCTGGGGAAATAACGATGCCATCACCCCTCCTTTTGTAGGCAGGGAATTCCATCGGTTGATTCCAAACAGTGAATTATATTTTATTGACAAATGCGGTCATGCTCCTATGATGGAGGTTCCGGATGAATTCAATGATATCTTGCACAAATTTTTGACAAAATTGAATGAACCTGCAGCGGTAGCATGAGTTGTATCGTCTTATGATTAAAACCCTTGCTGTGTTAAATAAGGAAATTATATCTGTTGCGATCCCCTCCCTTCACCTGGATGATTCTGTTGCCCGCGCGCAGGACCTGATGACTGATTTTCATGTTACACATTTGCCTGTTATTTTAGAAGACAAGCTGGTCGGCCTCGTGAGTGAGGAAAGTCTGTTGAATGCTCCTGATGACGCAATTCCCTTATCCCGCCTCCAACATGGATTTTCTACCATATTTGTACACGCAGGAACACATTTTATAGAGGCGGTTCAATTGGTGAATGAATTCAACCTTACTGTAATTCCGGTTGTCAATAATGAATCAGAATATCTCGGGGCTATTACTGCGGTTGATCTCTTAAAGCAATTAGGGAAAATAATCAGCGCCCACGATCCGGGCGGAATTATTGTGCTGGAAATGGAAAAAGTAAGTTTTTCTTTTTCAGAAATCAGCAAGCTTGTTGAAACAAACGACGCGCAGATCACACAACTGAATACTTATTTCGATGCATATTCTTCCACTTTTTATATTACCTTAAAAATTAACAAGCTCGAAATTTCTGATATCATTGCTACGTTTCAGCGCTATGAATACAAAGTGAAATATTATTTTGGAGAAGAATTGTATGAAAATGAATTGCGTAGCAATTATGACCACCTGATGAATTATCTGAGCATTTAATCTGATTTATTTTTTACATTTTAAAAAACCTCCGGCAATCAGCCATCATGTGGAAGGTTAAGAAATATTGTTTTGTCATACTGCTAATCCTCCCTTTTTGCGGGGCATTCGGCCAATTACCTGCAAGCAATGATTCCCTTCGGGGTTTTGCAATTAAAAATAATCCGGATTCAGTGCCCGAAATTTCAGGAAACAATCAATTTATAATCGGAGATATTTTTATCAACGGCAATCGCATCACTAAACGTTATATCATAGAACGGGAGCTCTCATTCAAAAAAGGAGATACTGTGTACATGAAGGAGCTTGTAAAATCTTTTTCCGAGGCAAAAGTACACTTGATCAATACCCGCTTATTCAATGATGTCGTGATTTCTTTAAGGGGATTCCGAGGATTTATAATAGATATACAAATAGACCTAAAAGAAAGATGGTATATTTTCCCCCTGCCTTATGTGAGGCCTGTTGATCGCAATTTTACTGCCTGGGCCGAAAAAAATTATAGTCTGTCGAGACTGGATTACGGATTGAGATATTCTCAATATAACTTTACAGGACGAAATGATTATTTGAGGGTATGGCTAATTACCGGTTATTCGAATCAGGTCGAACTAGCTTATGACCTGCCTTATGCCGATAAAACACTAAAGCATGGTTTCGGTTTTGGTTTTTTATACACAGGTCTTAAGGAATTAAATGCACTAACGGTCAATAACCAGCAGTTTTTTATCAATACAGACACCATACCCTATGCAGGAAAATACATGCGCGAACAATTGTCTTTTTCACTGAGATATTATTTCCGCCCAGCTATAAAAACAAGACATTTCTTTAGATTTAGTTTAAATAGGTTAAATATAGACAGTGCAGTTACTGTAGTCAATCCGCACTATTTCAATAATAATATAACTAAGGTTTTTTACCCTGAGCTGTCTTATGTGCTTAATTATAACAATGTGGATTATGTACCATATCCCCTGAAAGGTTTTTTATTTGAAACGGGATTTTTAAAAAGAGGAATTAATGCGGATATGAATTTATGGCAGCTCTATATCAAGACGAATGAAGGAGTTCCACTCTTCAGAAAAACATATTTTGTAAGCCAGAATATGGCTATGATCCGTTTGCCATTTGATCAGCCATTTTATAATCAGCAACTATTGGGCTATGGTGATTTTTATATGCGGGGATTTGAAAAGTATGTAGTGGATGGTGCTGCCGGCGGCGTAGTACGAAACAGCCTTCTGAGAGAACTTTTTAATTTCAGTATTCCTTTTATCAGAGGCACATCGCACGATTTGATCCCTGTACGTATCTATGCAAAAACTTATTTTGACATGGGATATGCCTACAACAGTAACTTCCTTTCGAATTCGCTGGTGAACCAGATGCTGTATTCAGGAGGCGTAGGTATTGATATTGTAACTCTTTATGATTTTGTCTTCCGTTTTGAATATAGTATAAATCAGTTAGGAGAAAAAGGATTATTTTTTCATATAAGAAACGACTTTTGAGTGATCAGGTATAAAATCGTATTATCTACGATTTCGGGATTTAGAGATTTTGGAATTTTTAAATCTTTAAATCTAGAAATCCCAAAATCTCTAAATCAGAATCAAATTCATTTACAATGAAAGTAGCTATTTATAGCCGTATAATTGATCAGGGTGAGCAGACTGAAATACAAAACTTATTTGATGAATTGATACAACAGAAAATCCAGGTCATGATTTATTATTCTTTTTATGAAAAAATCAGATCTGCTTTTCAGCTCCCTCCAGAGACCTCTGTTTTCAGAGAATCTTCAGATCTGGATGAGTCGATTGATTTTGTTATCAGTCTTGGTGGTGACGGAACTTTATTAGATACGGTTTCACTGGTCCGTGATAAAAATATACCAATTATCGGGATCAATTTTGGAAGATTGGGTTTTTTAGCAAGTATCGGGAAGGAGGAATTGATAACAGCTGTTACTTCATTGGTGAACAGGACTTTTGTTGTCGACAAGCGTTCTTTGATACATCTGGACGCAAACAAATCAATGTTCAATGATGTCCCTTATGGCTTAAACGAATTTGCTATTCATAAAACTGATACTTCACCGATGATTAAAATCCATACTTATCTGAATGGTGAATTTCTGAATACTTATTGGGCTGATGGATTGATTGTATCAACACCAACCGGTTCTACCGGCTATTCGCTCAGCTGTGGTGGCCCGATTGTGTTTCCTGAGTCAGGAAGTTTTGTGATCAATCCGGTAGCCCCACATAATCTTAATGTGAGGCCGATAGTCGTTCCAGATGATAACATTATTTCCTTTGAAGTTGAATCAAGATCCGATCATTTTATATGCGCTCTGGATTCACGAAAAGAAATCGTTGATAAGAATGTTCAGCTCGCAGTGCGCCGTGAAGAATTTACGATGAGTCTGGTCAGACTCAATGAAAATAATTTTCTGCAAACATTGAGAAATAAACTCTCCTGGGGCCTCGATACAAGAAATTAACAAAACAGATAAAAGAAAAAGGCACGGAATTCGTTTACGCAAGGGTATAATCTTTTATTTTGCCGACATGAAAAAAGAATTTTTTGCAGCAATAATCATCCTTTTTTGTTCAATAAATCTGAAGGCACAACAATGGGAAGAAAGCATTGTTCAGGAAGGGGAATTTGGAATTTCTGCAGGAGTTGCTCACTATTTTGGCGACCTGAACCCAGATGTTCACTTAAACCGTCCTAAGATAGCGCTGGGCATTTTCTACAAGAGGCAGTTTGGAAATTATGTGGCAGTAAGACTCAGCGGGCATTTTGCACAATTGGGCTACTCCGATATTTACAATACTCAGAATGAATTTGAACACAGAAGGAATTTAAGTTTCAATACAAACATCTGGGAATTGGCTTTGCAGGGAGATTTTAATTTTTTCAAGTTTGTTCCCGGCAACGCAGATTTCCGTTATACTCCCTATATCACTTTCGGAATCGGTACTTTCAGTTATGATCCTTACGCGTATTATCAGGGACAAAAAATATATCTCCGCCCGCTTGGGACCGAAGGCCAGGGTTCCGCTGCTTATCCTGACCGTAATCCATACGGAACAATGGCAGTTTGTTTTCCTCTGGGAGTGGGTATCAAGTACAACCTGAATCCAAAAATGAATATAGCTTTTGAAGTTTCTTATAGATTTACAACGACAGACTATATTGATGATGTAAGCAAAACCTATGTGGGGGCTGACAAATTTCCTGTTTTACCTAATGGAAATCCATCTATAGCTGCGCTGATGCAGGATCGTTCTTATGAAACCGGTACTCCAATCGGGGTTGAAGGAAAACAGAGAGGCTATTCCAATCAAAATGATTCTTATGTTTTTGCCGAACTGATGCTCTCCTTTAACCTGACATCTTATAGATGTCCTTCGGCTAAATAAGTGAAGAGTGTGAAGCGCGGAGTCCGAAAAGAGGCAATATAATTTTTACTTACGCGCTCCGCACTTACACTATCCGCACTTTCGCACTTCCTTAAAAATGTATACCTTCGTGCCCTTGCAAAAAAGACCTTGATGGACTCGTTGAAAGACAAAATAGATCTGGGACGATTGCCTCGTCATATTGCCATTATCATGGATGGAAATGGCCGATGGGCGCGCGAAAAGGGACAGGATCGTTTATATGGTCATTATCATGGAGTAGAGAGTGTCCGGAATATTGTGGAGGGATGCGCTGAACTGGGAATCGGGTATCTCACATTATATGCTTTTTCCACTGAAAACTGGGACCGGCCACAGTATGAAGTAGAGGGTCTGATGGAACTCCTGGTTGAAACCATACGCAAAGAGGTTGCCGAACTCAATAAAAACAATATTAAGCTGCATGTGATCGGGGATATTAATATGCTGCCTCAGAATGCTAAAAAGGAATTGAACGAGGCTTTGGATATCACCCGAAACAATACCGGTCTAAACCTGATTATGGCATTAAGTTATAGCAGCCGTTGGGAAATTGCTGAGGCTCTAAAGCGCATAGCTCTGGATGTTAGATCAGGTAAGCTGGAACCATCTGATATTACTCAGAAAACAATGCAGGAATATTTGTGTACCAAAACTTTTCCTGATCCTGAATTGATGATCAGAACCAGTGGAGAATACAGGATCAGCAATTTTCTTTTATACCAATTAGCCTATACCGAATTATATTTTACTTCTGTCTTATGGCCGGATTTCCGGAAAGAAAATCTGTATGAAGCGATTATTGACTTTCAAAACAGGGAAAGGCGTTTTGGAAAGACCAGTGATCAGCTAAAACAGGAGCTTAGTACTGAAAGCCAAAATTCATTGTGAATGAACGTCCTAAGCCGCGCTGCAAGCCGCTTTTTTTAACAAAGACTTTTAATAAATCCCCTTAATTTGCCGCTTTTAAAACCGACTGGATGCTACGAAGATTACTGATTTGTGTTTTTTTACCTTTCTTCTGCTTATTGATCATCACCGCTGAAGCCCAGGTCACCGATACAACTCATCCGGTATCCGTCGATCCTGACCTGTTGGCTCTAACCACTTCAAAAACGCCAAAAGAATACATCATTGCAGGAATTAAAATAACCGGTAGCAAATATCTTGATGAATCCTTATTGATTTCCGTTTCAGGACTTACAGTCGGTGATAAAGTAATGATTCCGGGCGGAGATAATTTCAGTAAGGCTATCAATAAACTTTGGAACCAGAATCTTTTTTCGAATATCGGTATTTATTTTACCCGTTTATCGGGAAACGATCTTTACATAGAGATTCATGTCACAGAAAGACCGAGGCTTGCAAATTTTTATTTTAAAGGAGCCACTAAAACCGAATCAGACGATTTAAAAACTAAAACAGGATTGATCAAGGGGCGTGTGATCACAGAGAACATGAAACAAATCGCAGAGGAAAATATTAAGAAATTCTATGCTGACAAAGGATTCCAGAGTGTCACAGTCAAGATCACTGAATCAAAAGAACCCTCCACTCCTAATTCTGAATCGCTGACTTTTAATATTGAAAAAGGGATCAAAGTACACATTAATCAGATCAATATCTTCGGAGAAGATGCCGTGACCGAAGCAAAACTTAAAAGACAATTCAAAGACACCAAGGAAATGACAAGGTTCACACTGTTTCCCCCAAGGGATACCAGTAGTTTTGGGGTGCATAAGGAAATAACTTTTAAAAATTATATTGATAACTGGGGATTTCTTTCTTTCACCAAGACAAAAGAGTTTATAGATCCGTATTTCCGTTTCAAACTATTCAGCGCTTCAAAATTTAACGCCCAGAAATACGCCAGCGATAAGGACAAAATGTTGGATTATTATAATTCACTCGGGTATCGCGATGCCTCCGTTATTGCAGACACACAGTACTATAACAAAAAAGGGCAAATGAATATCGATATCAAAGTGGAAGAAGGACATAAATATTATTTTGGAAACATAAGCTGGAAGGGAAATACAAAATATTCTGATTCTGTTTTGTCGCTTTTGCTGGGGATTCATAAGGGAGATGTATATAATCTGGAGGTTCTCAACAAAAGATTGGGTAAGCAGATATCAATGGAAGGAGGTGGAGGAATCGGAGATTTGTATATGGATGACGGATATCTTTTTTTCCAGGTAGATCCTGTTGAAACGGCGGTATACAATGACACGATTGATTTTGAAATACGAATGAGAGAAGGACCCCAGGCAACAATAAAAAATGTGACTATTACCGGGAATGAAAAAACGAAGGAATACGTAATCAGGCGTGAGCTTCGTACTGTTCCTGGCGAACAATTCAGTCGTACAGCGCTGGTCCGCTCCAATAGAGAAATCGTCAACCTCGGATTTTTTAACCAGGAAAAAGTAACTCCTAATGTGGTTCCTAACCAGGACGATGGGACGGTTGATATTAACTGGAGTGTGGAAGAGAAATCATCTGATCAGTTGGAATTATCTGCAGGATGGGGAGGTGGAATTGGATTAACGGGAACAGTGGGTGTTTCTTTTAATAATTTTTCTGTAAAAAATATTTTTAGCAAATCCGCATGGGATCCATTACCTACAGGCGATGGCCAGAAATTAAGTCTGCGCGTTCAGGCCAACGGTAAGGCTTATCAATCTTACAATCTTTCTTTCACTGAACCCTGGTTGGGTGGCAAGAAAAGAAATTCGCTCACCATCAGCTTATATCGCAGTGCATTCAGAACCGGCGGATACAACTATCAAACAAGTAAATATGCATATAGTGATACCAACTCTTTAAAAAACTTTGGGGTAGTAGTGGCATTGGGAAAACAATTGAAATGGCCCGACGATTATTTTACATTGACATATTCGCTTAACTATACCCGTTATAATCTTACCAACTATTCATTGTTTACTCCGGAATTCCGGAATGGATATTCCACGAATCTTAGTTTTAAGGTAGCATTGAGCCGTTACTCGATTGACTATCCGCTTTATCCCAAACAGGGTTCGAATCTGATATTAAGCCTGCAGCTGACGCCGCCATATTCGTTATTCGATCCCAATTTTACAGCTCAGCAGAACTTTGAATTGCCTGAATATGTGAAATGGCGATTCAATGATGAGTGGTATATTCCCATTGGAAAACCTATGGGTGCTGATAAAAGTAAACAATTCGTGTTGAAGGCAGCAGTAAAATATGGGTTTATCGGAAGGTATACCAGCAAGCTGGATTATACACCGTTTGAACGCTTTCAATTGGGTGATGCGGGTCTGACAAATAATTTCGGCTTACTGGGATATGAAATTATATCGCAAAGAGGTTATCCTGTTTATCAAAACTCAGATCCAAAAGTGAATCCGGAGCAACAAACTGCTTCTCAGTTTTTCGTTATATTTAATAAGTATACCCTGGAATTGCGTTATCCTTTTGCTACGAACCCAAGCAGTACGATTTACGGGGAAGCCTTTTTCGAAGCAGCTAACGGCTGGTATGACTATAAGGATTACAATCCCTTCCGCTTACGTAGAGATGTGGGTGTGGGCGTTCGCTTCTTTTTGCCTATGTTTGGATTGCTTGGATTTGATTATGGAATAGGTCTTGACCGCATACCCCCAAATGGCCAGTTGAAAAATGCATCCCGCTTTACGTTTATGCTTGGATTTGAGCCCGAATAACATAAACTTCAATACCTGATGATGATTATAACAGGAAAATTGAAAAATCGGCTCATCTTGATTTATTTTGCGGGATTCCAATGCCTTTCAAATAAAATACAACTGATAAAAAAATGATTATGAAAAAAATACTCCTGATGATCATTTCCTGTTTTGCACTTCTTGGAGCAAGTCGGGCACAAAGAATTGTTATAGTTGATACAAAATATATCCTTGACAAGATGCCGGAATATAAGGATGCTCAAAAAGTGCTTGACCAGACTAGCATGCAATGGCAGAAAGAAATTGATGACAAACAAGCTGTCCTCGACAGAATGTACAAGGATTATGAAGCTGAGCAGGTAATGCTTAGCGATGATCTCAAGAAAAAAAGAGAGACAGAGCTATTCAATAAGGAAAAAGAAGTCCGCGATTTGCAACGCAAACGATTTGGTTACGAAGGAGATCTGTTTAAAAAAAGGCAGGAACTGGTGAAACCCATACAAGACAAGGTTTATAACGCTATTCAAAAAATTGCCGTTAACAGAATGTATGACATTATTTTAGATAAAAGTGAAGGAATAACTGTTATCTTTGCCGACCCCAAATTGGACAAAAGTGAGGATATATTGAAAGAACTTGGCATTAAATAATTTTTTAAAAAATAGATCTTATTCGTGATTAAGATTAAGAGCAAAATTTCAAGAATTAAAAAACAAAACGAAAACAGTAAACAAAAATGAAAAAGATTGTTTCAATCGTATTGATGGTGGCAGGCATGATAGTAGCAAGCAACCAGTCAAAAGCCCAAACCCCGTCAAAAATAGGCTTCATAAGCCTGAATGAACTTATTTCCTCAATGCCTGAGGCAAAAAAGGCGGATTCAATGCTCCAGGATTATTCCGCTGCTTTGAATCAGAACTATGAAGAACAATCAAGAGAATTCCGTGAACAGGACAGCCTTCTTAGTTCAAAGGATACTGCTAAGTACACTAAAGCCCAGCTGGAAATAAAAAGAAAAAATCTTGTAGAACTTTATAGCAAATTACAAGGTTACCAACAGCAGGCGAGTCAACTCTATCAACAAAAACAACAGGAATTACTGGGTCCGATTCAAAAAAAGGCGGTTGATGCAACTCAAACAGTAGCCAAAGAAAATGGTTATACTTATGTGTTTGTAAAAGATGCACTGTTAGTCTCACCTCCGGCAGAAGACTTATTGCCATTGGTGAAGAAGAAGCTTGGAATTAGATAAATTTATTTTCAGGATATTAATTGATAACGTCGGGCCTATGATCCTGGCGTTATTTATTTTTGCTTATGCCCAATTCACAGCCCATTGGTGTGTTCGATTCTGGTTATGGCGGTCTCACTGTCTTAAAAGAGATCGTTGCCATCATGCCGGAATACGATTTTATTTACCTTGGCGATAATGCAAGAGCTCCTTATGGTAACCGGTCTTTTGAAACAGTGTATCATTATACACTGCAATGTGTGCAATGGTTTTTTAAAATGGGATCCCCCCTCGTGATATTAGCCTGCAATACTGCTTCCGCAAAAGCGCTTCGCACGATTCAGCAAAAAGATCTTCCAATCATCGACGGTGAAAAAAGAGTCTTAGGTGTTATTCGCCCTACTACCGAAATTATCGGGAACATTACTGACACAGGAAACGTTGGCGTACTGGCAACAACAGGCACGGTTCAATCCGAATCATATCCCATTGAGATAAAAAAATTTTTTCCGGAAATAAAAGTTTTTCAACAGGCTTGTCCCATGTGGGTTCCCTTGATTGAAAACAATGAACACAACACAGCCGGGGCCGATTTTTTTGTAAAAAAATATATCGCTCAATTATTTTCAAAGGCAAAAAATATAGACACTATTCTGCTGGCTTGCACACACTATCCACTAATAAAAAATAAAATTCAGGAGTATCTTCCCTATCCTGCCAATATTATATCTCAGGGTGAAATTGTTGCAAGAAGCCTGGTTGATTATTTAAAAAGACATCCTGAGATTGAAAAGAAATGCAGCAAGAATGCAACCCGGCGATTTTTTACGACCGATTCCACTACAGATTTTGATCAGCACGCAAGTATTTTTTATAATGAATCAGTTCAATCAGAGCATACTGATTTATGAAACAGGATTTATTATAAGGAGAAGTCTTTATCGATTATTTTTGTATGGATACCTTTAATGAATTGCCATGAAAATGAGATTTGCTGTTACTGCGGTAATTTTTTTATCTACTCTATTCTCCTGCCAAAAAGAACTCAGCTACGAAAATCCTGCTAATGGCGGAAATTCAAATGGCGGAAATAGCAATTCCAAAGGCGACTTTCGCGCAAAAATTAATGGCACCCAATGGGTTGCTAACGACAGTTCAAAGGGAGCAACTATTCTCGATGGAGTGATTAATATCATTGGTATCGGGAATAATTACGATATGATCAATATAACATTGATTGGCAGTAACACGGGGACTTATATTCTTAATTCAACTACCGCAAATATTGCTCTTTATCAGGATGGTTCATCTTCCAATCCTTTTGTTACAAACGGTAGCTCCAATCCTTCACAAGCGGGAGGAACGGTTACCATCACAGAAATTGATACAGTCAGTAAAACTATTTCCGGAACTTTTCAATTTAATCTTTATCGCCAGAGCGATCAATCAGTTAAAAATATTACCGAAGGTTCATTTACAAAAATACCATACATAGCATCTCTGCCACCTGCAAAAATTACTGATACTATGGTGGCCAACATCAGTGGGATCAACTATAACTGGATTGCATTAAGTCTTATAACCGGAACAAACCCAAATTCCACGCAGTTGTTTATCAACGGATCGAATTATGACGCATCCCATGCAGTGGGTTTGTTTATGCCTTACAATATTACTCCCGGGTCTTATACTCTTGATTATACAGGCAATACTTATATAGGTGAATACAGTCCCGATGCAAGTACTTTTTATATATCCCAGACCGGAACCCTGACTATTCTTGCCCATGATTTAACAGGAAGGCGAATCAAAGGGAATTTTAATTTTACAGGATATACACTCGATCATTCCGACTCCGTACAGATTACTAATGGCTATTTTTCAGTCGGTTATTAAGAGTTCGGTTTCTATAATATCTAATTGGGTGGAAATTCGTTTTTTCTTAACTTTGCGCTCCTTTCATCCCCGCCTGAGGCGGGACGGGTATGGTGATCCGTTCTGATGATTAAAAAATACTTGTTTCTCCGCAGGTATTATTAAAGAGAATATTAAAAACAATAAAAATGAAACGTACATTCCAACCTCACAGAAGGCGTCGCAAAACGGTTCATGGTTTTCGTAAGCGTATGCAAACAGCCAATGGCAGAAAGGTATTGGCCAGCCGCCGGAAGAAAGGACGTAAAAAACTGACTGTTTCTGATGAGTCTAAACTGAAGTAATAAACTTTTCTGTCACCGACAGGATGGTACCATAAATTATATCCCATAGCTCCGGTTCAATCGGAGCTATTTATTTTTAAAAAAGATCCTATCAGCTCTCAATTTTCATTGAATAAATCGGCGCGATTAAAAAGCCGCAAGCTCATTGAAGAATTATTCAATGATGGAAAGAGCTTTTCATATGCTCCATTTAAAGTATTTTATTTGCATACTCAAACAGATGTTTTCCTGCAGGCAGGCTTTGGTGTGAGTGCAAAGAGTTTTAAACGGGCGACAGATCGGAACCGGATTAAACGTTTAACGAGGGAGGCATATCGGTTACAAAAAAAAGACCTGGATGAAAAACTAAAGGTAAATCACTGGCATCTGGCTGTTTTCTTTATTTATATCGGGAAAGAAATCCCGGAATATCCCTTGATATTTAAAAAAATGGGTTCGATTTTGAAGAAGCTTATACAAATAGCCGATGAAAACAATACTTCAAATAATTAGCCTTCCTTTAATTGCATTGATTAAATTATATCAATGGATTGTTTCTCCGTTTATCGGCCCAAAGTGCCGATTCACTCCAAGTTGTTCTCAGTACACGATTGAAGCCCTGAAAAAATATGGTCTTTTTAAAGGAGGATGGTTATCCCTTAAAAGAATTTCAAGATGTCATCCATGGGGCGGACATGGATATGATCCCGTTCCCTGATAGTAACGGTGATCAATAACCGATCATATTATTTGAGCATCGGTGACAATTTGCCGATAATTTCTCTCATTTCCTGATTCGTATAAAATTTATAGACTTCGGGGATATTCGTTGCATCAAAGGAAGACGGTATGCTGGTATATGGTCCGAAAACTTTTGACTTGACATTAGTCGATATTTTAGAAATCTTCCCCGGTAAGATAAAATAATTCTTATTGTCTGCGTTTACATTTTGACCAAGGACGAGTTGGTTCAAACTATCCAACCGGAGTTTTAGTTGTTCCTGGCTGATTCTTGTGTTGCTTTCTGTGCCGATATGCTGGTAACTACCTACTACAGTATCTTTTTGAAGGTTTAAAATATAGAACCCGTCTTCAGTTGCGTTTGCAATGAATTTGCCTGCAGGTGACTGGATATTAAGGGTGATAGGATCAGATCCGCTGAATTCCAGTTCTTTTTCGTTATGCGTGGTGCCCTCAGATACTGAAATATTTTTTTGGGTATTATCAACCTGTATATCACTGCTGGCAAATACAAGAATTTTTTTTTGATGACTTGAACAGGCAATCATTGATATGGAAATGATGGCAGAAATAAAAAAGATTTTTTTCATATTGAATATTTTTAAGAAAGAATCCCGGTAAGCAGGTACCGGGATCGAAAATAAAAGAATTATTTGATGATATCTTATAAAGCCGCCTCGTATCTTTTATTGATTACATCCCAATCGATCACGTTCCAAAAAGCAGCCAGGTAATCGGCGCGGCGATTCTGGTATTTAAGGTAATAAGCGTGTTCCCAGACATCCACTCCTAAAATAGGAGTACCCTTGACTTCGGCCACATCCATCAGCGGATTATCCTGATTGGGAGTAGAACTGATTAACAGTTTACCATCCTGTTCAACCAGCCAGGCCCAGCCACTTCCGAAACGGGTCATGCCAGCCTGCGCAAATTTTTCTTTGAAACTATCAAATGATCCGAACTCAGCTGAGATTGAATCGCCTAATTTCCCTTTTGGAGTTCCGCCGCCATTCGGGGAAAGGCTCTCCCAGAAAAAGCTATGATTCCAATGACCGCCACCGTTATTTCGGACAGCGGGACTAATACTACCCGCATGTTTAACCAGTTCTTCCAATGATTTTCCCTCATTGGGTGTGCCTGCTATTGCTTTATTCAGATTATCAACGTAAGCCTGGTGATGTTTCCCATGATGAATCTCCATCGTCTTTGTGTCTATATGCGGCTCTAAAGCACTTGGTGCATAGGGCAGCGCAGGTAATGTGAATGCCATAACTAATGTTTTATTGAGTAAATATTGTTTTTGGGATAACAAATTTACAGATCAAAGATTGATTACTCAAAACTTATACCGCTTAAGAAATAGTTATGATTACAAGCCATCGAGGAGGAAATTTTTGCCTGGTCTCATAATGACCCTCCAAAACATAAACTCAAAAACAAAAGAAGAGAATTTCAATGGCTATGTGGAAATAATTTCTACAACCTGCGGAAAAGATAAGAACATTTTTGTAGTATCTTTCTGGCTCACTTCAAAATAAGGTTTCATGTCTAACGGTTCTGGTCAGTCACGTAGAAAATTTATAAATAAAGTAACAAAGGGAGTTTTAACTGCGGCTTTCGTTCCCGATATCTTGACAGCAGCAGGAAACCATCCGGGAATTCAAATTCTTCAAAGGCCAGAACGTATTAGCAGCAACGACTATATACAAATTGCTCTCATTGGTGCAGGAGGCATGGGCTCTGCTGATGCGGATACCTGTATTACCGTTCCCGGTGTTAAATTAATTGCTGCCTGTGATTTATATGACGGAAGATTGGAAGCAGCAAAGAAAAAATATGGAAGCGATATTTTTGTTACGAAAGATTATAAAGAGATTCTCTCCAGAAAGGATATTGATGCGGTAATTATCGGAACTCCTGATCATTGGCATAAAGATATTTCAATCGATGCCATGAATAGCGGAAAGGCTGTGTATTGTGAGAAGCCCATGGTGCATGATATCACAGAAGGCTCTGTTGTAATTGATGCGCAAAACAGGAATAAAGCTGTTTTCCAGGTAGGAAGTCAGGGTATGAGTTCATTAGGAAACGAAAAAGCCAGGCAATTATACGAATCGGGAGCCATCGGTCAATTAAATTATGCAGAGGGATTCTGGGCAAGAAATTCTCCGAATGGCGCATGGCAATACGATATTCCGGCTGACGCATCCGAAAAAACTGTCGACTGGAAAAGATTTTTAAAAAATTATCCCGATCGGACATTTGAAGCAAAAAGATTCTTTCGCTGGAGATGTTATAAAGATTATGGAACAGGCGTATCGGGTGATTTATTTGTTCATTTATTCTCTAGCCTTCATTTTATCGTGAGTTCGGCAGGTCCTGAAAAAATAATGGCAACCGGAGGTTTGAGATATTGGAAAGATGGAAGGGAGGTGCCCGATGTTTTGCTGGGAATGTTCGATTATCCTCAAACGGATAAGCATCCTGCTTTCAATTTATCTTTACGGGTCAATTTTGTAGACGGCACAGCAGAAAATACCTATCTCCGCCTGGTTGGCAACGAGGGATCTATGATCGTAGAATGGGATAAGGTAACATTGACAAAAAATAAATCTTATTCTCCAACCGCACACGATATGCCAGTTTCGGTAAACAGTCCCGATCCTTTTGCATATGACCGAAAGAAAATGATAGATCCCGATGCTATTGTCTTTAAAGCCGAAACAGGTTATAAAGGAGCGCATTTTGATCATCATTATAATTGGATAAGCGCAATCAGGGGAAAAAAATCAGTTGTGGAAGATGCTTTGTTTGGTTATCGCGCCGCAGCTCCGGCACTCCTTTGCAATGACAGCTATTTTCAGGGAAGAACCATGAGGTGGGACCCCGTACATCTTAAATTAATCAGTTAAATTTTTAAACATGCATAAAATAATAACAACGGTTGCCCTGACTTTTTTAGGGGTTTTGATGGTTTCTTTTTTTACACCGGTAAAAAACATCCCTTTTCAATCTTCCGATAATACCCTGACTGCAGCAGAAAAAAATAGCGGTTGGGCATTACTGTTTGATGGTAAAACGACCGACAAATGGCGTACCTATCAGAATCTTCCGGATGATAGCTGGGAAATTGTAAATGGGGAATTGCATTGCAAAAAAGATGGCGTGCAACACCGGGCCGATCTGGTAACAAAGGATCAATATTCCAGTTTTGAACTTCAGGTTGACTGGAAAGTAGACAAAGGAGCAAATAGTGGACTATTATATCATGTGTTAGAGACAAAAAAATCTTCTTATGAAACGGGACCCGAATATCAATTGATTGACGATCTTGGATACACTACTGAAAAGTTGGAAAACTGGCAGAAAAGCGGAGCCGATTATGCGATGCATCCGCCATCAAAAATTGCATCCAAACCTGCGGGAGAATATAATCATACCAGACTGGTCGTTAATGGAGCGCATGTAGAACATTGGCTGAATGGGGTAAAAGTAGCCGATTTTACTGCATGGACACCGGAATGGGAAAAACTCAAATCATCAGGCAAATGGAAAGATTACCCTGATTATGGCAATGCCAGGAGTGGATATATTGCATTACAGGATCACGGAGGCGGAATTTGGTTTAAGAATATTAAGATCAAAAAACTATAATAAAATATCAAACGTAAAAGTTTACTAAGCATCTTCTTTTACATTTGATATTCGTCTCATCTTTTTGTCTTGAAAAAATCCTTCATCAGGGAAGCGCATTCTTCTTTAAGTATGCCGTGAGTTAATTCAGTTTTTGGATGGAAAGGCCAGGGTGCTACTCCCAGGTCTTCCAAAGAAGGACATGGAATAATATATTTCTTGTAACCATTTTTTTCATCATCGGCTCCATATACAACCCGTCCCACCTTGCTCCAGAACATAGCTCCTGCACACATCAGGCAGGGTTCAAGTGTTATATAGATCGTGGCATCCTGTAAATATTTGGAACCAAGAAAGTTGAATGCAGAAGTCAATGCAATCATTTCGCCGTGAGCGGTAGGATCATTCAATCTTTCCACCTGATTATGTCCGCGCGCAATGATTTTATGATCTATCACAACAAGAGCGCCCACTGGTACTTCTCCATCCTCATAAGCTTTTTTTGCTTCTTTGATGGCCTGCAACATATAATATTGATCAGTCATGACGATCAAAATTAAAATTATTTCTCTTTTTATTAAGAAGAAACAAGCCGTCGGCAAAATAGAAGATCTTCCTTGCCGGCTTAAGATTGACTGTTAATGATAGTTCGTTAACTTGTATTATCAACTACAATTCAATCTGCTTTGATGGCTGTTTCTTTTTATCAGGTGATGATTTGCATGCTGGCAGGGATTGCTGTAATTATTCTGCTAACCACAAAATATCGGGTCCACGCTTTTTTTGCATTGCTTGCCGCCTGCCTGGTAACAGGACTCGGTGTTCAGATGCCTTTGCCTGATATTATTACTACCATGAAAGAGGGGTTCGGAAATATCATGAAATCACTGGGTTTTATCATCGTACTTGGAACAACACTTGGAGTATTGCTTGAACATACCGGAAGTACGAAAGTAATGGCTGATTATATACTCAAAAAAACCGGTGAGAAATATGCGGCACTCGCGATGAGTATAACCGGGTTTATTGTAGGCCTTCCTGTTTTTTGTGATTCAGGATATATTGTATTGAGTGGACTGATTCGGCCTTTGTCAAAGCGAACAGGTATTCCGATTATTACACTGGCTATTTCGCTTGCGACCGGTCTATTATCAGTGCACTGCCTGATTCCTCCGCATCCGGGAGCTGCTGCTGCAGCAGCGACTATTGGAGTAGATCCCGGCAAACTGGTAGCAATAGGTAGCATGATCGCCATTCCTGCGGCCTTCGTCGGTTATTGGTGGACGTTATACTCAACCAGAAAAATCCCGGCCGCGATCATTGAAAAAATTGATACAGAAAAGAAGACAGAGAACATGCCATCTGTGATGCAGGCTTTTCTTCCTGTTATCACACCTGTTGTATTGATTGCAATGAAATCTTTTTTTACGATCGATACTGCCATTACCAGTAAATGGACAAATTTTTTTCTTTCCTGGGGAGATCCTGTAGTGGCTTTGTCGATAGGAGTAGCGCTTGCATTCATTGCAAAAAAAGATTGGGATAAACATACAATGAGCAAGATCCTTCAGGAATCGGTTGAAAAGGCAGGAAGTATATTGGTGATTATCGGGGCAGGAGGAGCTTTTGGAGCTATTTTGGCGGCAACCAAGCCGGGTGTTCATTTCAGTGAGACATTTAATATTGGGAATGCAGCAATTTTCTTTCCTTTTTTATTGACAGTGATTTTAAAAACTGCCCAGGGCTCATCTACAGTTGCTATTATCACGGCATCTGCCATTGTGCAGCCGTTATTGCCTGTGTTAGGCATACATACTTCAACCGAAAAACTACTTTGCGTGTTGGCAATGGGCGGCGGGTCCATGATTATCTCCCATGCGAATGATGCATATTTCTGGGTTATCATAAAATTTTCAGGACTGGAGATGAAAAATGTTTTAAAAGTGTATTCAATTGCAACTTTATTGATGGGGTTAGTTACATTGCTAATGGTATATATTTTATCCTTTATATTGTCATAATAACGGGCATGCATATACTTATTTCACCCAATGCGTTTAAAAACAGTCTGGATGCTGCTTCAGTTGCAGAAGCGATACAAAAAGGATTGCTTGAGAGCGGACTTCCTTGCTCTACTGCCTGTTTCGCTGTAGGAGATGGCGGAGATGGGACTGCAAATCTAATAATCGACCGAATGAAAGGTGTAGGGATAAATGTAAAAGTGCATAATGCATTAGGCAAAAAAATCAATAGTTCATTTGGTTTGATAGAAAATGGCAAAACAGCAGTCATTGAATTAGCAGATGCTTCGGGGTTGAGGCTTTTAAAAAAAAACGAATATGATCCTTTGCATACAACTACTTTTGGAACGGGTGAATTGATCAAACATGCCCTGGATCGAGGAGTAGAAAAAATCATTATTGGAATCGGAGGAAGTGCTACTGTGGATGGCGCTACCGGAATTCTTGATGCATTGGGCATTCGGTTCTTAAAAAAGAAGAAAAAAATTTTGCATTCAATTCCTCAAAACATGGCTGAGCTGGATGATTTTGATACTTCAAAACTTGATAAGAGAATACTGAATACAAAACTGATTGTTTTGTGTGATGTTGATAATACATTATTGGGAGATCAGGGAGCTGCAGCAGTCTTCGGGCCACAGAAAGGAGCAGATAAATCTGATGTAAAAAAACTGGAAAAGGGACTTAAAAAGTTTCGAGACATTGCTTTTCGTAAAACAGGAAAAGATATGTCAACCATTAAATATGGAGGAGCTGCCGGAGGAGTAGGAGCCGGTCTATCCGTTTTTTTGAATGCTGAATTGGTAAACGGAATCGAATATTTTCTGGATATTACTGGTTTTGATGAAGCTTTAGAAAAAACCGACCTCGTCATTACAGGAGAAGGAAGTATTGATCAGCAAACTCTTCAGGGTAAGGGGCCTTTTGGTGTAGCAAAAAGGGCCATGAAAAAAAATATACCCGTCATTGGATTGGCAGGAAAAATTCCTTTGAGAGCGGATCCCTTATTGGACGAGTATTTTCAGGTTCTGGTATCTATCAATAACGATGTTGGGGATATCAATAAGGCCTTGATGAATACGGCTGATAATCTCAGAAGAACGGCCAGATCAATTGGAAGATTATTATCTTTTAGCACTCATCAGGGCTTTAGTAAATAGAATGCATTGATTTCTTAATTGACGAAGATTTTTATTAATGACAACATCAACTCTTCATCCAACTCAAAAGCCTGATAGTTTACAGGCGATGAGAAATTATTTTGAAAAAGCTATCACCAGGCCCTATGCTTTTCGAAAGAAGCAATTACTGTTGTTGAAACAGGCACTCATAAAATATGAAAATGAAATTGCCGGAGCTTTATATACTGACCTTAAAAAAAGTCCGGAAGAAAGTTATGGAACAGAGACAGGACTGGTTCTTGCCGATATTAACCTGGCCATAAAAAATTTGCATAAATGGATTCGTCCACAGAAAGCATCTACAAATCTTGTTAATCTGCCTTCTTCCAGCAAGATTTATCGGGATCCACTGGGGGTGGTGTTCATTATTTCTCCATGGAATTATCCTTTTCAGCTTTCTTTAATTCCATTAGTAGGAGCTATTGCTGGAGGAAACTGCGCAGTATTAAAACCATCGGAACTGGCACCTGCTACTGCAGCGGTCATTGAAAAAATCATAAAAGAAAATTATTCACCTGAATATATAAACGTGATACAGGGAGATGGATCTGTTATAGTTCCTGCGATGTTGCAATCGTTCAGGTTTGATCATGTTTTCTATACCGGAAGCATCCCGGTTGGAAAAGCTATTTATGAAATGGCAGCCAGGTCGCTGATTCCGGTTACACTGGAATTAGGAGGTAAATGTCCCGCAGTGGTAGAAAAAGATGCCAATATCGAGGTTGCGGCAAGACGGATCGCATTTGGAAAATTTATTAATGCAGGGCAAACCTGTATTGCACCGGATTATCTATTGGTTCATACAGATATAAAAGAAGAATTCATTCGGAAATTCAAAGCAACCATCGTAGATTTTTTTGGTGACGATGCTTCGGCAAGTTATAGTTATGGTAAAATCATCAATCAAAAAAGATTTAAAACTTTATTGAATTATCTGTCACAGGGAGAAATTATTTATGGCGGTCAATATGACGAAAGCAAATTATTTATTGCTCCTACAATTCTGGATAATATTAAAGAGGATGCCACTATATTCAAAGATGAGATTTTCGGACCAATATTGCCGGTCTTTTCTTTTGAAAGCATGCAGCAGGCTATTGCTATCATTCAAAGAAATCCTAACCCTTTATCATTTTATGTTTTTACATCTGATGCAAAAAAAGAAAAGGAATGGCTTGGCTCGGTACAATTTGGATGCGGCTGTGTGAATAATACAGCATGGCATTTCGCTAATCATTATTTGCCATTTGGCGGAGTGGGTAATAGTGGTATCGGTGCTTACCATGGAAAATATTCCTTCGATGTTTTCACTCATGCAAAAGCAGTTATGAAAACACCTGCCTGGATCGATCCAAAAATAAAATACCCTCCTTTTAAAGGGAAAATGAAATGGTTTAAATTTTTTATTCGATAATAGGATAATGGGAGGACGGAGATGGGTTGTATATATTTGCCGAGTTAATACAAGAAATTTTTTATGTACTATCTGGTATATGGATTACTATATCTGATATCATTGTTGCCGATGCCGATTCTTTATCTTTTTTCGGATGGCGTATATGCATTTTTGTATTATGTTATTGGATATCGGAAGAAAGTGGTAATGGATAATCTTGCAATGGCTTTTCCCAAAAAGACAGATGCAGAAAGAAAAAGGATTGCAAAAGATTTTTATAGAAATTTTGTTGACAATTTTATCGAAACTTTAAAATTCATTTCGGCTGGTAAAGAATTCATGTTAAAAAGGTTCATTGTAGACAACCCCGAACTGTATGAAAAAATTTATAACGAGGGAAGAAAATGTCAGCTGCATCTGGGACATAATTTCAATTGGGAATTGGCAAATGTCGCAATGCCCTTCCTCACACGATTCACTTTCATAGTTGTTTACATGCCACTCGGAAGCAAAATTTTTGACAGATTTTTTATGAGTCTTCGTACGCGTACAGGATCTGTAATGCTTCCGGCAACAGAAATGAGCAAGTCTATGGTACCATACAGGAGCACACAGTATATGCTTGCATTAGTGGCTGATCAATCGCCCGGCAGTCCTTCGAATGCTTACTGGCTGGATTTCTTCGGTTATCCCACACCGTTTGTTCGAGGACCTGAACGGGGAGCCCGTGCAGGAGATATCCCGGTATTGTTTGCATATCTTTATAAAAAGAAGAGAGGGTATTATCGGGGCAAATTAGAATTGGGTTCCGATAACCCGGGGCAATTACCTGAAGGCGAATTAACTCGACGTTATGTTGATTTCCTTGAGCGCAATATCAGGGAACAACCTTCTCTCTGGCTATGGAGCCACAGGCGATGGAAACACGAATGGAAAGAAGAATACAGAAACCTTTGGATGGATAATAAACCTCCTGCCAAAATGGTTGACAGGTGACAGTTGACTAATTCAAAATGCTTTTTTCTTTCACAATTTCAATGCCTGACTGATTTTTAATTACATTCCATCCTCCTATCACATTGCGTAGATTATGAATTCCCTGTCTTTTTAACAATGAACTCGCGATTACACTGCGATAGCCCCCGCCGCAATGAATATATACGTTGTGATAATCTTCGATATCAGCCATATTTCCCGGATCTGTCAGATTGTTAAGTGGAATATTGATAGCGCCACGAATATGTCCATCTGCAAATTCTGTTTCGCGACGAACGTCTATAATCATTAGCTTGGGATCAAAAGGAAGATCCATGGCCAGCTCATCGGCTTCGACATTAATGATCATATCAATAGGTTCACCTGCATTTTTCCAATTGGAAATACCCCCCTCAAGAATTCCTTTCATCTGATCAAAACCAACCCTGGCCAATCTGATTACACTTTCTTTTTCTTTTCCCTTTTCAGTAACAAGTAATATAGGCTTGTCAAACGGCAATAAACTTCCCGCCCATTCTGCAAATCTTCCATTCAACCCGATATTAATGGAATCAGGAATAAATTCTTCTGTAAACCTGGAACCTTCACGTGTATCCAGGATAATTACATCTTCTTTTTTTAAATCCTTAAAATCTAGAATTGATAAAGGTTTTAAACCATTCTGCAAAACCTCATCCAGACTATCATAGCCTTCTTTATTAATTCTGGCATTGATAGAAAAATACTGTGGAGGAATATCCAGCCCATCAGTTACGGCTTTTATAAATTCTTCTTTTGTTTCGGCCTGCAACGCATAATTTGTTTCCTTTTCATCTCCGATCGTACTATAGGTTTCAGGACCCAGGTTCTTTCCGCAACTGCTTCCCTGGCCGTGAGCAGGATATACAACTACATCATTAGGAAGAGGAATAATTTTGTTGTGTAGTGAATCATATAATAATGAAGCCAGTTGTTCACGGTTTAAATTTCCACTGCTCAGATCTGGTCTTCCCACATCACCTACAAATAGTGTATCCCCTGTGAAAATGGCTACCTTTTTTTTGTTTTCATCTCTGATAAGATAGCAGGACGATTCGATCGTATGTCCGGGAGTATGCAATACTTCGATCTCGATATTTCCTAAAGCGAATTTCTCTCCATCTTTTGCCTTATAGATAGGAAAATTAGTTTCTGTATCCGGGCCAAAAACAATAGGTGCACCTGTTACACGGGCAAGGTCTAAATGACCACTGACAAAATCAGCATGAAAATGAGTTTCAAATATGAATTTGATGGTGGCTTTTCTTTCCCTTGCGATCTCAATATATACTTCAATATCTCTCAACGGATCTATTATAGCGGCTTCTCCATTGCTTTCGACGTAATAAGCCGCCTCACTCAGACAACCTGTATATAATTGTTTGATAAACATTATCCATTTCTTTTTTGCAAAGGTAGACATTTAAATCGGTTCCTGCCGGGAGCAGAGATCGCAGGACTACAATGAAAATCGAAGAAGTAAAAACTAATAGATTAAAAAAAATAATATTAATCAGTCAATCAAATCCCCCACAGTCTTCATGATATCAGCAATGCGGTCATGATTGATTGTATAATGAATAAATTTACCATCACGCTCTGTTTTAACAATGCCTGCCCGTCTCAAAATAGCCAGGTGTTGCGAAGCAACAGATTGTTCTAAACGAAGCTGTATATATAATTCAGTAACTGTCAACTTTTTATTTTCATCAAGTATCCTGACTATCTGTTGCCTCAGCCTATGATTCAGGGCGCGTAAAATCATAGCAGCTTTTTTTAGATTCAGGAAGTCCACTTTTATCGCAGATCCATCAGGACCATTTGCATTTACAATCATCCAATAATTACTAGTCACTGCGCTCATTTTATAATATCATTTTGAATTAAAAATATTACAAAATAAACAAATTTAAGGTTAGATTCAATAAAATTAAACAGGCCGATGTTAAATTATAATATATTTATTTTTTTTCATGGGTATAAAACCCCTTGAGATAGAAGGGTTCAGTATACATTAAGTCGGCAAATGAACGGTCTGTAAATTTTTTATAAGCGGAGACAGCCAAATAAGCTGCAAGCGGGGGCAGTTGGACAAAAAAAGCATTGCTGCTGTAACATAATTGTTTCCATTTTATAATACCACTTCCGGTATATAGGACAGAATATTTCCTGAGAAAATTTTCGAAAGAGTTTTCATTTAAAATTATTGATTCAGGGGCCATCAACTCCAGTAAATCAGGTGAATAAATGGCCGTAAAAACTTCCATTCGTCTGGCATCTATCATTGGACAAATAACCGGTTGAGAAAGACTGGTAATTTGATCCAGCACAGAAGATGCCATTATTCTCAGTGTATTTTCAGTAATCAAAGGAATACTTAGGGCATAACACAAACCTTTGGCCGCTGCCAGGCCTACTCGTAAACCCGTATAAGATCCGGGACCAATCGTAACAGCAATTGCCTGCAGTTCTTTCATTTCAAATCCGGATTCATCAAACAATTTTTCAATACTTCCGTGCAGCCAGGATGCATGATCTTTTTGATCATTATTGAGGGATAGTTGCAAGACATTTTCTTCTTTTGAAAGACAGATGCTTGCAATTTCTGAAGAAGTATCTATGTTGAGGATAAGAGCCATGAATATCTTTTAAATTTTTTTAGTTAAATATTGTCACCTGCGCAAGCTTCTTTAGCCAGGAGTGTTGCGATCGTATACCCGGGATCATTTTTTTCTAAGGCCAGAAGCAATTCATAAATTCTTTTTAAACCTATTTTCTGACTCCACTCAAACGGTCCAAAGGGATAGCTGGTCCCTAATTTCATTGCTGTATCTATTTCATCTTTTGAACTTACATTGTCCTGGACTGTGTAATATGCTTCATTGATGATCATCGCTATGATTCTTGGGCTGATCATGCCTGTTATGTCAGGAATGATTTGAAAATTTAAATTTGCTTTTTCAAAAAAACTGATTGCAGATTCAGCAGCGGGTTTTGTATTTACAGCGATCTCCCAAATTTCTCTTTCAAAAAGAGTCGGCCATGCATTGATACGAATCAAGGGATATCCAATTTGATCTAAAGTATGTATTACTGAATTTACAAACACCGGCCTGGGCAATAAACTACTAAGCATATTTATCCTTTCCTGTTTCATTTGAAATCCAAAGTCGAAAAATATATCGGCTGATGTTTCTTTCAGTAAATTTTCTACTGAATCTGCAAAAATCAATTGTAAACCCGAGGCAATTAATTTAGCCTGCATTTTCTTTTGAACCTCGGGGCTTCCCAGAATAGCAGCTTTCATTGGCAGATTTTAAGGCAAAGAAAAAGAGAAATTTCTTAATCCTCGGCATTGGTATTTCCGGAGGACCTGCACATTCAAATTTGTGCATAATAGTTTCCTTATTTTTGATCCATGGAAAAGAGAATTATACAAACGCCCAATGCCCCGATGCCGATTGGTCCTTATAGCCAGGCAGTTCAGGTTAATAATATTCTTTTTATTTCAGGCCAGATAGCCATTAATCCTGCAACAGGCAATATCGAAGCATCTGATATTATAGCCGAAACACATCAGGTCATGCATAACCTTAAAGCTATTTTATCCGAAGTAAAAATGGATTTCGGTAATGTGGTTAAGACAACTATTTTTTTAAGTGATATGTCTTTGTTTACCTCGGTAAATGAAGTGTATGGAAAATATTTCAACGGAGAATTCCCTGCCCGAGAGACCGTGGCTGTTAAAGGCCTGCCAAGAAATGTCAATGTAGAAATCAGTATGCTCGCCTCTTACTAGTTTGCAGCTTCGGGTTCTTACATAGGAACTGAAAACTCGAAACTGTCAACTGTCAACTTACTTCAGCACTCCCAGATCTTTTCCAACTTTAGTAAATGCAGTGATAGCTTTGTCCAGATGATGTTGGTCGTGTGCCGCACTTAATTGTACCCGAATGCGTGCCTGTCCTTTTGGGACTACCGGGAAAAAGAACCCAATTACATATATTCCTTCATCCAACAATTTTGCAGCAAAGTTTTGAGCCAGCACAGCATCATAAAGCATGATGGGGACGATAGGATGATCACCAGCCTTGATATCAAAACCCGCTGCCGTCAATTTGCTTCTGAAATATTTTGTATTGTATTCCAGTTTATCTCTCAATTCAGTCGTTTCACTCAGCATATTTAATACAGCAATGGATGCTCCGACAATCGATGGGGCAAGACTGTTTGAAAACAGGTAAGGCCGGCTTCTCTGCCTGAGCATTTCAATAATCTCTTTTCGACCGCTGGTAAATCCTCCACTGGCGCCCCCTAATGCTTTTCCAAGTGTTCCGGTAATAATATCAATCTTTCCCATTACATTCCTGTATTCATGAGTTCCGCGGCCTGTTTTTCCTAAAAACCCTGATGAGTGAGAATCATCTATCATCACGATTGCGTTGTATTTATCGGCCAGCGCACAAATTTTATCTAACTGGGCAATGGTTCCATCCATGCTGAAAGATCCATCCGTCACAATGATTTTACTCCTGGTATTTTGTGCAGCTTTCAGTTGAACCTCCAGGTCTTCCATATTGTTATGCTTATAACGAAAACGCTGAGCCTTGCATAAACGCACACCGTCAATAATAGAAGCATGGTTAAGTTCATCTGAAATAATTGCATCCTGTTCTCCAAACAATGGCTCAAACAGGCCTCCATTTGCATCGAAAGCAGATACATATAAAATTGTGTCTTCAGTCCCCAAAAAATCAGCAATTTTTTTCTCAAGAGTTTTATGAATATCCTGAGTTCCGCAAATAAAACGAACGCTGCTTAAACCATACCCCCTGGAATCAATAGCCTGATGGGCTGCTTTTATAACTTTTGGGTGAGAAGACAATCCGAGGTAATTATTAGCGCAGAAATTCAAAACAAGTTTTCCGTTTACTTTAATTTCAGCCCCCTGATCGCTTGTGATGATGCGTTCTTTTTTGAAAAGACCAGAAGCATTTATTTCTTCCAGCTCATCAGCAATACGTTTGACAAAACCTTCATTCATGGCTCAAATTTTTACGATCAGCAAAGGTAAGCAGTTAGAAATTCCGAAACGGCGGCTGCATCCGGCATGCAAAAACTGGTGCAACTATTTGAATTACTGCAAATAAGCTTTTTATTGGCTGATTTTTTTAAATATTCGTCCATTGTAACTTTTGAGCTTGATAGACGTCTTACAAATAAAGAAAACGAAAGCAATATCATTTTACCAGTAGCTTAGCTTATGACGGAAAAGGACTATAATGAATGTGTGACCATTTACGCGGATAAAGTTTACCGGTTTATCCTGAAAAACCTCCGGAATGAAGAAGACGCCAGGGATGTTGTGCAGACTGCTTTTGAAAGGTTATGGCGGAACCGCAATGAAGTAAATGCCGATAAAAGTAAATCTTATCTTTTCACGATTGCTTATCATCAGATGATCGATCACCTTAGAAAAATCAAACGGGTACAATTAAAAGAGAAGATCGGTGATGAATCGATGGTATACAGGCAGCCAAGTGAAAATGTAAAAAAAATACTCGAAGAAGCTTTGATGAGATTGAATGAGACACAAAGAGCGCTTGTAATGCTGAAGGATTATGAAGGGTATTCATATGAGGAAATCGGCGAGATCACCGGATTACATCAAAGCCAGGTAAAAGTATATCTTCACCGGGCAAGGATACAACTGAGGAATTATCTGGTGAGTATGGAAAATGTTATTTAATGTCCGGGATTATATCCCGGCTTATCAAGGACGAAAATGAATGTAAACAGAAATAATTACGAATCATTCTTCCTGCTGTACGTAGATAATGAATTATCTGCTTCAGAAAAAAAAGTAGTGGAATTATTTGTAAAAGAAAATCCTGACCTGGAAGATGAATTTGTCTTGTTGCAGCAGTCGACTCTTTCACCCGATCATAATCTTGTATTTGATAATAAGGAATTGCTGATGAAATCTGCGGGAGAAAGTTTTATCAATTACACAAACTATGAAGACTTTTTCCTTTTATATATAGATAATGAGTTGAGTGAGGCACAAAGAAAAGAAGTTGAGTCATTCGCATCGAACGACAGAAAACTTCAATCTGAATTGGCAATTCTTTTGAAAGCCAGATTTGAGCCTGATACCGAAATCGTATTCGAAGGCAAAGAGAAATTATACAGAAAAGAAGAAGACAGGAAAATTATTCTATTGCCCTGGTTAAGAATTGCGGCAGCTGCAGCTGTTTTGATATTTGTAGCAGGTATATTGATTTCAAAATATTCTTCTGTGAAATCTACTCAGGTTCCTGTTGTAATACTGAATAAGAACAATTCTGATGCGGACAAAACAAAAAATGAGCAGACAACTGTAACTTCTGTATCGAGTGATACGTTACACCAAACAGCAGCTGGAAATTTGCCGATAGCAGTTCAGGAAAAGAAACAGGCAGAGCCAACAAAAAAATACTTCGGGAATCTTCCTGATAATAAAATGAGCAGTCAGAATAATATTGCGATGAAAGAAGCGAATAAGAATGATGAAGAAGAAATCCGGGAGAAAGATATATCCAGGGTAAATTTAGAACAAGCAATTGTGAAAACGGAAAATACGACTGTGGCGGAATCAATTGCTCTTTCACAAATGGTTGCGCTTAATAAAAACAATATTGTTGTACAATCAAATTTGCCGGAAAAAAACGGCGAAGATAATGTTTCAGACGGTCAGCTTGCCTTAGCTGATCAACCAAACAATCCGGAAGATCAGATCAGTGTTATGTCATTTTCTGCCAAAAAAAATAGAATGCGCGGAATCTTCAGAAAAGTGTCCCGCGTTTTTGAAAAAACAACCAATGCCGATGATAGCAGGCATAGTATGCTGATCGGGAATTTCCAAATTGCATTAAAATAATTTTTTAATAATTAGTGAATATGAAAAAACAATTCTTATTACTGGCAGGATTATGCCTGTACCTGTCGGGTTTGGCTCAGGTTGATACGACTGGCAAAAGCAATACAGGCAAGAAAGAAGACACCATCCAGATAGGTTCTATGATCATCGTAAAACATGGAAATCCTGAAACCGGCGATGGGATGGAAGTAGAGGTTCATCATCGTCATTATTATCATCCATCGAATGTGAGCACGAATTGGATCATTATCGACATTGGATTTGCCAATTTTAATGACAGAACAAATTATTCATCTGCAGAAACGCAGCAATTTGCACCGGGAAGTACCAGCGACTGGTTTAATTTAAGATATGGAAAATCGGTGGATGTGAATATCTGGCTTTTTATGCAAAGACTGAATGTTTACAAGCATGTGGTTAACCTGAAATATGGATTAGGGATTGAATTGAATAATTACAGGTACACAACCAATATAAAATACCTGACCAATCCGACAAAAATTATTATGGACACCATTAATTATAGCAAAAACAAGCTGGCAACGGATTATGTAACAATTCCACTGATGCTGAATTTTAATTTTACACCACACAGACGACATGAATTTGGACTCAGCGTTGGAGCGAGTGCGGGATACTTATATTCTTCCCGACAAAAATTAATCAGTAATGAATTCGGCAAACAAAAAACGCACAATAATTTTGATCTCAATCCATGGAAAATATCATGGGTAGCGGAAGTTCAATTAGGGCCGGTTAAACTATATGGTTCCTATGCAACGCAAAGCATGTTTAAAAAAGGATTGGACCAGGTGCCTTATACTGCAGGTATTCGCCTGAGCAACTGGTAAGATTTCCACAAAAGGGAAAGATTCCTTTTTTAGAATGAAAAGTTAAAATAAAGCGGGGTCAGTTTGATCCCGTTTTATTTTTTTTAAAATATTGTAATCCATTCGTTAAAATTTGTTCACATAAAAAATATTCTTATTCCGGAAAACGTTGAATAAGGCTAAACTGGTCCTGATATGACGACGATTAAAAAAGTCCCTCTTTTTTGCCTTTTTGTTTTTACACTGGTAGCTTTTACTGATGCACATAAAAAATCGCGTAAAAGTTTTTTTAACCGGCATCTTGACGGAGAAATTAATATCGTGGTTGTAAAATCTGATTATGAATTGAAAGTATACGACCAGGATGGCTGGTATGCTACTTATCCTGTTGTGTTCGGGAGTAAATCTCTTGATGACAAAATGATGGAGGGAGATAGAAAAACTCCCGAAGGCACTTATCATATTGCTTCAAAACGCCCGCATGAAAAATGGGATAAGATGATGGTGATTGATTTTCCAACCAAGGTCGATTTCGATAAGTTCAATGAGCGTAAAGCAAAAGGATTAATTCCTAAAACTGCAAAAATTGGCGGAGGCATTGCCATTCACGGCACCTGGCCTCATGACGATATCGCGGTGGATCTCTATCAGAACTGGACCAACGGTTGCATTGCACTTAAAAATGAAGATGTGGATGAATTGTATGATATTGTGAATATCGGAACACAAGTGGTGATTAAGAAATAATGTGCGAATTTGCTAAGGTGCAGATGTGCGGATGTATAATGTACAAATGCTTTTCCGCATCAGAATAAATTATTCGCAAATTTGCACATCAGCAAATTTGCATATTCTCATATCCTTCCATTTTTTATTTCATCTACCACGGCCGGATCAAGCAGGGTTGTTGTATCTCCCAAATTACCTGTTTCACCTTCAGCAATCTTTCTCAAAATTCTTCGCATGATCTTACCGCTTCTGGTTTTTGGAAGACCGCTCACAAATTGAATTTTATCAGGCTTTGCAATCGGGCCGATTACTTTTGCTACAGTCTGACTAATGCCTCTGCTTTCGTCAGCTTTATTTTCTTTATTACCATTAAAAATTACAAATGCATAAATGCCCTGTCCTTTTATATCATGCGGATAACCTACTACTGCACTCTCTACAACTCCCGGATGCATGTTAATTGCATTCTCAACTTCGGCTGTACCTATCCGGTGGCCGCTCACATTCAGTACATCATCCACACGGCCGGTAATACGATAGTTCCCAAATTCGTCACGCAATGCTCCATCGCCAGTAAAATATAAATTCTTATAAGTGGCAAAATAATTCTGGCGGCAACGATCATGATCACCATATGTTGTTCGAAGTATCGATGGCCATGGAAATTTGATGCAAAGATTTCCCGCCCCTTTCAAATTTTTTCCATCGGAAGAAGTTTTATAAACGCCATCAAGAGCGGCGTCAGTTCCGGGAACAATATTCCCTTTTTCGTCGACAAGAACTGGCTGCACTCCTGGTAAGGGCAATGTGGCATGAGCAGGTTTTTGCGGAGTAATTCCGGCGAGGTTGGATATTAAAATTCCTGCTGTTTCCGTCTGCCACCATGTATCTACAATTGGACATTTACCTTTTCCGATATTTTCATCATACCAATGCCATGCCTCTTCATTGATGGGTTCACCAACAGTTCCCAATACTTTCAGCGAGCTGAGATTTTTTCCTTTTACATAATCCAGCCCAAAACCCATTAAACTGCGTATAGCCGTAGGAGCCGTATATAAAATATTTACTTTGAATTTGTCAACAATATCCCAGAAGCGCCCAGCATCGGGCCAGGTTGGAATTCCTTCAAACATGAGTGAAGTGGCTCCTGCACTCAGTGGCCCATATACGATATAACTATGACCTGTGATCCATCCGATATCAGCAGTACAAAAATAAATATCGCCCGGCTGATATTGGAATACGTTGACAAAAGTATAATTCGTGTACACCATATATCCGCCACAGGTATGTACGACTCCTTTTGGTTTGCCAGTCGAGCCCGAAGTGTATAAAATAAAAAGCATATCCTCGGCATCCATGATTTCTGCAGGGCAATCAGGATTTCCATTCATTTCAACCTTTTTAATTTCCTCTTCCCACCAGAGATCGCGATCCTCCTTCATACTAACGGGCATATATGTTCGCTTTAGAACTATCACTTTTTTTACTGAAGGAGATTTTGTCAATGCTTCATCGATGATTGCTTTTAAGGGAATTTCCCTGTTTCCCCTGAAACCGCCATCAGAAGTGATCACCATGCTGCATTGGGCATCCTGTATCCTGTCAGCAATACTCTGGGCCGAAAATCCGCCGAATACAACCGAATGAATGGCACCAACCCTCGCACAGGCAAGGATGGCGATGGCCAATTCAGGAACCATTGGCATATAAATACAAATGCGATCCCCTTTTTTTACCTTATTATTTTTTAAAACATTGGCAAACTGACAGACCTTGAAATGAAGTTCCTTATAAGTTAAAACACGATGACTGCTTCCCGGGTCATTGGGTTCCCATATGATGGCAGGATGATCGCCCCGTTCCCTGAGATGCCTGTCCAAACAATTTTCAGTAATATTCAGCTTTGCTCCTATAAACCATTTCACTTTGGGCTCAGAAAAATTCCATTCCAATACCTTATCCCATTTTTGATGCCATTGAAAATGTTCTGCAATTCCAGCCCAGAAGGATTCCGGTTCTTCAACACTTTTTTTATAAACTGACTGATATTCTTCCAAGGACCTGATCTGATAGGGATATTTCATACAGCAATTCAAATTTGAACAGTAAATGTAAAACTTAATCAATATTTTTTTGCTGTGATTTTTAATGATTCAAAATGAATCAATTTATTATTCTATTTTTTTCTTAATGAGTTATTTAATAACTTTTCATTCTTATTTTATCAATATCATTCACCTCATATGAAATTTGCATTACTTACTGTGTCTTATGGAGGGTTGTTTTATAAAGGGAAAGCATTGTCTCTTGAACAACAAATCCACAAAGCCAAGGAATTAGGTTTTGATGCCCTGTCGATTGAAACCAAACGTCCTGTTGCTTCACCCATAGATCTTAGCAAGTCAGAGAGAACCCGAATACGGGAAATAGCGGCGGCTGAAGGCATTGTACTTTGCGCTATTGAAAGTCTGTCCAATTTCACGAGTAGTTTTATGGAGGAAAGAGAAAATAATATTGCAATGATGCAATATGTACTCGAACTCGCCAGGGATTTAGATATTGATATTGTAAAGATTTTTGCTGCATGGCCTGGTATTACTAATGATGAAGATGAGATCGCATTGTATGGGCCCTTTGACCGGATACCATATTATAAACGTTTGTTTCCTGCTGACCTGCGAAAATGGAATCGTGCCGTGCAGGGCATTCGTGAAGTTGCCGACAGAGCCGCCGATCTTGGAATTACATTGGCATTACAAAATCATGCGCCCGTCATCAGACCCGGTTATGAAGATGTACTTTCCATGATGCAGGAAATTGACAAAAGCAATGTAAAACTTTGCCTTGACCTGCCTTTGTTTTATGACAGGCAAAGCGACGAATATATTCATGAAGCCATTGAACATTGCGGAAAACATACCATACTCACTCATTTCGGATCCTGGAATTTTTCCCAAAAAGCCGACGGCGAAATTGTTGAAGATCCTTCTCCATCATTTGGTGGACAAACCAACTATAAAACATTTTTTAATTCCCTTCTGGGGGCTGGATACGAAGGGTACCTGGTTTCAGAATATTGCCTGCCCGCTCTCAAAAATCACCAGGTTGCAGGTATTGAAGAAATAGATAAGGGAACCAGGTTATCACTAAAATATATGAAGGATTTGTTGAAAGTTCCCAATGCCGCACAGACAAAGAAGCATGCCATTATATGATTTCTTAATGAGTTTTAGCTTCCTCATTCCTGAAAGCAACAGCAAGCTATGAAAGGATTATCTCACGGGCTTTGCCCGATAATCATTGCGGTCTTTGTTTTTAGTTGCAAGGACCAGGCATCCAGCAATAGAACGAACGATACTGCAGCAATAAAAACTGATAGCAACTGGACATTGACTCCCTTTGTTAAAATTGATAGTGTTAATCCGATCCTTCAACCAGGAATCGGAAGTTTTATCTGCCCGGTCAGGAAGCAAAAAATATTGTGGGAAGAAAAAGACGTCTTTAATCCGGCTATTGTTGTAAGGGGAGATACGGTCTTTATGCTATATCGGGCGCAGGATAAGGTTGGTAAACCAGACGGGACCTCACGTATAGGAATAGCCGAAAGCAGGGATGGAATTCATTTTGTGAGACAGTCATCTCCGGTATTGTTTCCTGATAATGATTCCCAGAAAAGATATGAATGGGAAGGCGGATGCGAAGACCCGAGGATCGTGGAAGATTCAAGCGGGACTTACTATATGACGTATACGGCTTACGACGGACATACAGCGAGATTAATGGTCGCTTCATCTAAAGATTTAAGAAACTGGATAAAACATGGACCTGCTTTCGCCAAAGCATATAATGGAAAGTATATTGACAAATGGTCCAAATCAGGGTCCATTGTTTCCATTTATGCAAATGGGGAAATTATTGCTACAAAAATCAATGGCAAATATTGGATGTATTGGGGTGATCAGTTTATATGGGCAGCAAATTCTGATGACCTGATCAATTGGATTCCAGTGGAAATGAAGGCTTCCGAAAAACCATCTGCTGTATTAAAAGGTCAGGCGCTGAATATGCCGGAATTAAAAATTGTTATTCCTACAAGGAACAAGAAATTCGATAGCGATCTTGTTGAATCAGGACCGCCGGCAATGATTACCGAAAAAGGAATCCTGCTTATTTATAATAGCCGGAATAGTTCAACCGATGGAGATAGTTCCTTGCCTGTTGGTACTTATACAGCGGGACAGATATTACTCGATAAAAATGATCCGACAAAAATTCTTCAAAGGGCGGATCATTATTTTTTTAAACCTGATAAATCTTACGAACTTATTGGACAGGTAAACAATGTCTGTTTTTTAGAGGGCTTGGCAGGATTCAAAGAGAAATGGTATCTCTATTATGGAACAGCGGATTCCAAAATTGCAGTCGCGGTAAAATAGAACAAAAATATCGGGCTCGGCCCACCCTTAAAATTTATATTTATGGCTTCTACAAAAGGAATCTGGAAAATCATTACGGCATCTTCCCTGGGTACACTCATTGAATGGTATGACTTTTATATTTTCGGAAGCCTTGCAACCGTCATTGCCAGCCAGTTTTTTCCAAAAACAAATCCCACTGCTGCATTGCTTTCCACCCTTGGCACTTTTGCTGCAGGTTTTGTGGTACGCCCATTTGGTGCATTGGTATTCGGCCGGCTGGGAGATCTGATTGGCCGTAAGTATACATTTTTACTAACGCTGATCATCATGGGCAGTTCCACATTTGCGATCGGGCTTGTGCCAAGGTATGAAACCATCGGATTTGCCGCTCCTTTAATTGTTCTTTGTTTACGTTTATTGCAGGGACTTGCATTGGGCGGGGAATATGGCGGAGCCGCTACTTACGTTGCAGAACATGCGCCGGATCACCGGAGAGGGTATTATACTTCCTGGATACAGACAACAGCTACACTTGGACTTTTTATTTCTTTGGGAGTGATATTACTGACAAGACATCTTCTTGATTCGGATCTTTCAAAATCAATTGCAAAATTCAATGACTGGGGATGGCGAATTCCTTTTTTTATTTCAATCATCTTAGTGATTGTTTCTGTTTATATACGATTGAGAATGCAGGAATCTCCTTTGTTTGCTAAATTGAAAACAGAGGGAAAGACTTCAGTTAATCCATTGAAAGAAAGCTTTACCCATAAGCTGAATCTGAAAATGGTATTGCTTGCATTATTCGGAGCAGTGATGGGCCAGGGTGTTGTCTGGTATACCGGACAGTTTTATGCCCAATCGTTTATAGAAAATGTTTGCAAAATTGATTTTGACCAGTCGAGGACTATTTTGATCTGGGCAATTTTATTCGCCACACCTTTTTTTGTCGTTTTCGGGAACTGGAGTGATAAGATCGGACGAAAATGGGTCATGATAGCCGGTATGTTTTTAGCCGTCATAAGTTATCGGTTTCTTTTCAGTCAGTTGATGGATATATCTGATACAAAAAATAAGATGGAGATCGCAGAAAGGAAAGAAGTAAAAACAGCAATTTCCCCGATTGTAAATTCTCCAAATTCAATCAGGACCATGTTGACTAATACTTTTTTTGATGATGGAACAATGCTTTCGGAATCAAAAAAAGATACGCTGTATTCTTCAGGGAATATGACTTTTAAGCCGGAACTTAAAATATCAAAGACGCTTGGCACAGGAGGATATTGGAAAATGGTATTGATAGTGTTTGTGATGATCTTATATGTAACGATGGTATACGGACCGATTGCCGCATTTCTCGTTGAATTGTTTCCGACTAAAATCAGGTACACATCCATGTCACTTCCTTATCATATCGGGAATGGAATATTTGGCGGACTGACTCCTTTTATTGCCACTTTACTCACGACTATTTATGTCAATAACAAATTGGCCGGGCTCACTTACCCGATTATTATTGCGGGGCTTTGTATGATTGTTGGAACAGTTTATATCAACAATAAAATTGACCCGAACTTAAATGATTAATAAAAATG
The DNA here is from genome assembly GCA_035499855.1 of Puia sp. Lineage (GTDB taxonomy): Bacteria > Bacteroidota > Bacteroidia > Chitinophagales > Chitinophagaceae > Puia. Next base: position 121,337 of record DATJXY010000066.1, read on the forward strand.
ATTTTCATCTTTAAATAGAAATATCATGAATTTTTTAAAAAGAATTTTAGGCTTATTATGGATACTGCTTGCACCGGTATCAATATACTATCTGATTAGCACGGCGGGCTCTGAAATTTCTAAAAAGCCCGTTATTGATACAAAGATTCAGTGGGGAGTTTTTATTGTCGTATTTATTCCTATTGCCATTGGATTCGTAATATTCGGTTATTATGCAGTGAAAGGAGAATATGATCAGAAATAAAATTTAGTCAGGACGCCGGCAAATCATTTCTATTTTTTAAATATTCTCATTTCTGAATTGGCTATTTTCGCTGCATAAATCATTTGCATGTCCATCGAAGTCAAAGAGCTTACTAAAATTTATGAGGAGCAGAAAGCGATTGATCATATTTCCTTTTCAGTCAATAAAGGTGAGGTCGTAGGATTTCTTGGTCCGAATGGAGCCGGGAAATCCACTACCATGAAGATTGTTACCGGATATCTGCATCAAAATGCAGGAGATGCTTTTGTATGCGGTATGAATGTTAGAGAACATCCGATGGAGATTAAAAGAAAGACCGGATATCTGCCCGAAGCCAATCCATTGTATCATGATATGTATGTCAGGGAGTACCTGGGATTTGTTGCGGATATTCATCATATTTCAAATAAAAAGCAAAGAATAGAAGAAATCATTAAAGTAGTCGGGCTTACTCCGGAAAGCAAAAAGAAAATCGGGCAGCTGTCTAAAGGATATAAGCAACGGGTTGGCCTGGGCGCAGCCCTTATCCATGACCCTGAGGTTTTGATATTGGATGAACCCACCAGTGGTCTTGACCCCAATCAGATAATTGAAATCAGGGAAGTGATAAAAAATCTTGGCAGGAATAAAACAGTATTATTTTCTTCTCATATCCTGCAGGAAGTGGAAGCCATTTGCGACAGGGTCATTATTATCAATAAAGGAAAACTGGTGGCAGATGATCAGTTGAAGAATCTTCGTCAGCAACAAAACAGAGATATTATCCGGGTAGAGTTTAAAGAAACAGTAACAGAAGACATGTTGCAGAAATTAAACGAAGTAAAACGGTTATGCAAAACAGATGCAAATCATTGGGAACTGGAAACCGATAACTCCACCGAGGTAAAAAAACAATTGCTTGAACTGGCTTTGCAGAATAATCTGAACATCGTTTCTTTGCAAAACGAAGAACAAAGCCTGGAAGATATATTCAGGAGTCTTACGAATGTATAGGGCTTCTTAAAGTTTTATGCATCGAGAAATTTTTCATAATAAATCATAAAATCAATCATGAGCTACATAGCAGAAATTCATGCAAGACAAATTCTGGACAGTCGTGGTAATCCTACAGTAGAAGTAGATATTGCTACGGACGAAGGCGCATTGGGCCGCGCAGCCGTTCCCAGCGGAGCAAGTACCGGTGCACATGAAGCCGTTGAATTGCGGGATGGCGATAAAAAAATTTACCAGGGAAAAGGAGTACTGAAAGCAGTCAACAATGTGAATACAACAATCGCTGAAAAAGTATTGGGATGGGAGGTGTCTGATCAGGCGGGACTTGATAATTTGATGATAGCATTGGATGGAACACCTAACAAATCCAAATTGGGGGCCAATGCGATGCTTGCTGTTAGTATGGCTGCTGCAAAAGCTGCAGCCCAGGAAGCAGGCTTACCATTATTCCGTTATTTCGGTGGAACGAATGCCAAAACAGTGCCCATTCCTATGATGAATATCCTGAATGGAGGCGCTCATGCAGACAATAAAATCGACTTCCAGGAATTTATGGTAATGCCAATTGGTGCCAGTTCTTTTAGTGAAGGATTACGCTGGGGCGTGGAAGTTTTTCATGCATTGAAAAATGTGTTGAAGAAAAAAGGATATTCAACCAATGTGGGCGATGAAGGTGGTTTTGCTCCGGATATCCAAAGCAATGAAGAAGCGATCGACACGGTGATGACTGCTATCAGTGCTGCGGGATTCAAAGCCGGGACGCAGGTTGCTATTGCATTGGATCCGGCAATTAGTGAATTATATGACAGCGCAAAAAAACAATACCATTTCCATAAATCCGATGGCAGGAAATTATCGGCTGAAAAGATGGTAGATTACTGGGTGAACTGGGTGAAAAATTATCCGATCGTTTCAATTGAGGACGGCATGGCGGAAGACGATTGGAAGGGATGGAAATTATTGACCGATACACTTGGCAAAAAAATTCAGCTTGTCGGTGATGACCTCTTCGTAACAAATGTAGAAAGGTTACAAAAAGGAATTGATACCGGAGTGGGCAATGCTTTACTGGTAAAAGTAAATCAGATCGGGACAATTACAGAAACGATGAATGCAGTGACATTGGCGCAGCACAATGGGTATAATACCATCATGAGCCATCGAAGCGGGGAGACTGAAGATACTACGATTGCAGATCTGGCTGTCGGTTTGAATTGCGGTCAAATCAAAACAGGTTCCGCCAGCCGGACTGACAGGATCGCCAAATACAATCAGCTCATCCGGATTGAAGAAATCCTGGGCAAAAATGCTGTTTATCCAAAAGGAAAAATTAAATTTGGGAAATGAGATATGAATAGTCAGATGGCTGGATGGTTCGATTGTTAGATTGTTTTAATATCAGCCATCAAACAATTCAACCATCTAACCATCAATCACTGAAACCATGCAATTGATTAAGAATATTCCATCCTGGCTGAAAAATAAGTACTTCTTAACAGCAGCTTGTTTTACCATATGGATATTATTCATAGATGATCGCGACTTTATTACTACTCATTTCAGACATCAGAAGGAACTAAAAAAACTTGAATTGAGTAAGAAATATTTTGAAGAACAGATAGCTGCGACCAAACATGAGCTGGAGCAGCTAAAATCCGATCCCGCTACCCTTGAAAAATACGCCCGGGAAAAATATTACATGAAAAGAGATAATGAGGACGTTTTCCTGGTCTCTGAAAAGTGATCTGCCCATAATTCTACCTCTGCAAGTCCCTTTAAAATAAGGAAAATATTGCCTTTTATTTAAGTGAAAGGACAATAAGACCGGCCGAAAGGCGTTTATATATCGGACGTTTCATTTTTACTGCTTCGGAAAATTAGGACATTAAATGGTTTCGCCTATGACACTCTTTACACCGGAGGATCTTTTACTGTATTTGTACAAAGAGTCTTCCCCCGAATTAACAGCTGCTATTGAAGCAGCGTTAAAAGAAGACTGGACGCTTCGGGAAAAAATGCAAGAGCTCCAATTATCTGTAAATCAACTCGAAAAGGTGGTGGTAGCGCCTCGCATGGAAGTTATTCTGAATGTACTTAACTATGCCAGGGAAACAGCTGTTGAATCGATTCAGCATAGCTGATTTTCTTTCGGATATTGATTCCCGTAAATTCGTGGTCTTTGATTATCAAAATGACCAGGAAAGAACGCTTTCAATTCGTAGTTGATTATTTCCAGAAACATTCCCCTGATGCAGAAACGGAGTTGATCTATGACTCTCCGTATCAGCTTCTTGTTTCTGTTATATTGTCTGCTCAATGCACCGACAAGCGGGTCAATATGACCACACCCTCGATTTTTGAGAAATACCCCGACCCCGGTGCTTTATCAAAAGCCAGCTTTGACGAGCTTTTTCCCCTGATAAAAAGCATTTCTTATCCCAATAATAAGACTAAACACCTTATTGGCATGGCAAATATGCTGGTCAAAGACTTTCATGGAAAAGTGCCTCTGACAGTAGATGAATTAATGCTATTACCCGGAGTTGGGAGAAAAACAGCCAATGTCATAACCTCAGTCATCGATAACCAACCTAATATGGCAGTGGATACTCATGTATTCAGAGTATCTGCAAGAATAGGGCTGACAGTGAACGCAAAAACTCCATTAGCTGCCGAGAAGCAACTGATCGAATTCATTCCACAGGAACTCATTCATAAAGCACATCATTGGTTAATTCTTCACGGACGATATGTTTGCATTGCGCGTAAACCAAAATGTTTTATTTGCGGTTTGAAACCGGTTTGCAAATATTATAACAAATCAATTCGGGAAAATAAATAAGTAGTATTATCAACTGTCATTCTCAGAAGCGGGTTATATCAGATGGATTATATCAGGGAATATAAAAGTTTTATCAACAGTCATTATCTAAATGAAGGCATCCGCATTACTCTCGGCCTTACATTGCCTGCAATTCTTTTCAGTTATCTTGGTTATTTGTCGGTCGGAATTACGATTTCCCTTGGCGCAAGTTGTGTAATAATGGTTGACAATGCCGGACCGATACACCACCGCAGAAATGCAATGCTTATCTGTGACCTGCTGATTTTTGTTGTTGCATTGCTGGTTGGTTTTACAAATCATTTCCCCCTTATTCTTGGCCCTTTAATTTTTATATTCTGTTTTTCACTTTCCATGATCGGAGTTTATGGAAGCAGGGCCAGCTCTATTGGATTAGCCGGATTATTTATAATGGTGCTGAATATCGACGGGAATCATTATGGATGGGATGTTTTGAAGAATGCATTTTATATTTTATGCGGTGGATTATGGTACACGGTTCTGAGTTTGTTGCTCTATAGTTTTCGTCCATATAAATTGACCCAGCAGGCATTGGGTGATTGCATCCAGGCTACTGCAGATTTTCTAAGGATCAAGGCTTCCTTTTATGACCAGGAAGTGGATGATGATAAGAACTATCAATTATTGCTGGAACAACAGGTATCCGTACACGAAAAGCAGGAACTGGTGAGGGAATTATTGTTTAAAAGCCGGGATATTATCAAAGACTCCACGCAGCTGGGAAGAAAATTAGTGATGATCTTCATTGACTCTGTCGATCTTTTTGAACGAGTGATGAGCATTCATGAAGATTATCAATCTTTCCATCGGGTTTTTAGCCACACTAATATACTTTCCCGGTTTCATGGGGTGATCCTTGAAATGGCGGATGAGCTGCATGAAATAGGAATCGCAGTTAAAAGCGGAAAAGAATCCGTTGAAAGTGATTCATTGAATGAACACATCAAAAATTTGAAAATATCTTTTTTTGAACTTCGGGATGAAAGCAGGACTGCCGACAATGTGGAAGATTTTATCAATCTGAGATATATACTGGAAAATATAGAAGATATTTCCGACCGCCTGCATATCCTGCACAGTTATACGAAATATGACAGGAAGATCAGCAAAAAAAGTCTTGAAGAACTGGATTATCAGCAATTCGTTTCACACCAGGAAATCGACCCCAAATTATTGAGAAGCAATTTCAGCCTGCAGTCCAATATTTTCAGGCATTCTTTACGGGTTGCTATTGCCACATCTGTCGGGTATATTGTTTCACAATTTTTTGCTTTTGGGCATAGCTACTGGATATTGCTTACAATTATCGTTATTCTAAAACCCGCTTATAGCCTTACGAAAAAAAGAAATTATGCTCGCCTGCTTGGGACAATTGCAGGCGCAGCGACCGGTTTTATCATTTTATATTTTATAAAAGAAAAAGAGGTGGTGCTCGGTTTCATGATTGTTTTCATGATCGGTGCATATAGTTTTATGCGGACCAAATACATGGTCTTTGTAATGCTGATGACGCCTTATATCTTACTGTTGTTTTATTTACTATACCCTCATGATTTCAGAGCCATTATATCCGACAGGCTGATTGATACAGTGATCGGCTCAGCCATTGCGTTTCTTGCAAATATTTTAATAGTGCCGGCATGGGAACATGAACGCTTTATTGATTATGTTACAAAGATGATTGCAGAGAATACAAATTATTTCCGGGATGTGGCAGCTGCTTTTACAGGCAGGGCCGTAACCGCTACTCAATATAAATTATCCCGAAAACATGCATTGGTTGCCCTTGCCAATCTTTCAGAGGCATTTAACCGGATGTTATCCGAACCCAAAAACAAGCAGAAAAATATCCGGACAATGAACCAATTTGTTGTTTTGAACCATATGTTTAATTCACATGTTGCAACCCTGGCTTCATTCGGCCAGGCATTAACGTTAAAATATCAGTCCGACAGATACCTTCCGATCATTCATACAGTTGTGATCAGGATGAAAAATGCAATCAGAGTATTGGAGCAGAAACCTGTTCAAGAAGAATCTGCTATTGATAAGGAACAATTGAGATTGCTGAATGATGACCTGAACCAATTGATACATCAGAGAAAGAGGGAATTGGAACAGGGACTTGTTGAAACCAGCACAAAGACGCAATTGAGGGAATTAAAATTTATGATCGACCAATTCAATTTTATTACAAAAACCGCAGCTGATATTGAGAAATTAAGTTACGATCTGCAGAAAACAAACAGGGAAAATGAATTGTTCGGGGGAATTCATCAACAGCTTCAGGCAGGACATTTATAAACTAATTATTTGATCCCAGCATTTCATGCATTTTCATTACCAATTCCGTTTTTGTAATTGGTATGCCCATGATTTTGTTATATCCCTTTGCGTCTATAAAATACTGGTCGCGGATTATTTTTATCAACTGACCGTTATTGATCTCCGGTATCAAAACCTGTTCATAATTTTTCAGGATGGATCCAAGATTCTTCGGGAATGGCCTCACATAACGGAGATGTGCATGTGCAACAGCATATCCCTCGAATTGCAATTCTGCCACAGCGCTTTTTATGGCGCCATAAGTGCTTCCCCAGCCGAGTACCAGTAATTTTCCTTTTTCAGGGCCACTGTCCAATTTCTGCAAGGGAATATAATCAGCGATTTTTTCTACTTTTTCCTGCCTGATTTTTACCATCAGCTGATGGTTTTCGGGATCATAACTCACATTACCGGTGATATTTTGTTTTTCCAGTCCGCCGATGCGGTGTTCGAGGCCGGGAGTTCCGGGAATCGCCCATGGACGCGTCAATTTTTCATCGCGCAGATAGGGTTGCAGATTTTTTTCATCCGGATTTAATTTTGTTTTGAATTTTACTTCTATCGGCGGGAGGTCTGCGCTTTTTGGAAATTTCCAGGGCTCTGCACCATTTGCTATATATCCATCGCTTAAAAAAATCACTGGCGTCATATGTTGTAATGCGATACGCACTGCTTCATATACGGCATCAAAACAATCGCTGGGTGTGGATGCAGAGATGATGGGCATGGGACATTCGCCGTTCCGGCCATAATAAGCCTGCAATAAATCACTTTGCTCAGTCTTGGTCGGCAGGCCTGTAGAAGGACCCCCACGCTGTATATCACAAATCAAAAGAGGAATTTCCAGCATAACAGCAAGTCCCATAGCTTCCGCTTTCAGCGCCATTCCCGGTCCGGAGGTGGTCGTAACACCGATGGAGCCTCCATAACTGGCACCAATAGCCGCAGTAATCCCCGCAATCTCATCTTCAGCCTGGAAAGTGCGCACTCCAAAAGCCTTATGACGACTCAGATCATGAAGTATATCAGAAGCGGGTGTTATCGGGTAGGAACCGAGGAATAAAGGCAAACCACTTTTTTGCGATGCTGCAATCAATCCAAATGCAAGCGCCTGATTACCCATAACCGAACGGTATACACCCGGCTCCATTTTTGCCTTTTCTACTTTATAGGTAGTAGTAAATGTTTCTGTGGTATCACCATAATTGTAACCAGCCTGTAATGCTTTGACATTGCTGTCGAATATATCAGGTTTTTTTCCAAACTTTTCTTTGAGGAACTGGATGGTGCTATCCATACTTCGGTTATACATCCAGTATAGAAAACCCAGGACAAACATGTTTTTTGCTCTGTCTTTTTCTTTCATCCCCATTGTAAAATCTTTCAGAGCTTCACGGGTCATCTTCGTAACATCTATTTTGATGACATCATAGTTATCCAGACTATTATCTTCAAGCGGATTCACACCTTCCGGGTAATTGGCAAGTCGCAGGTTTTTTGAATCAAACCCTTCAATATTGGCAATGATTTTTCCACCCTTTTTCAATGTCTTGAGATTAGATTTCAAGGCGGCAGCATTCATAGCAACCAATATATCGCATTCGTCACCGGGAGTGAAAATATGATGACTGGAAAATCTTAACTGGAAACCGCTTACGCCTGGAAGCGTTCCCTGAGGAGCACGGATTTCGGCAGGGAAATCAGGAAAAGTGGCAAGATCAATTCCGAGTAAGGCAGTATTATTTGTAAACTGGCTGCCTGTCAATTGCATTCCATCTCCGGAATCGCCGGCAAACTTGATAACGACTTCCTGAAGAACTTCTTGTTTTCTGTTCACTTAAAAATAATTTTTACCAAAGTTAATATATAAAATATTCTGTAGTCCTTAAATAACGTTAATGATGGAGGTTTAATAATCCATACGAAAAAAATATCTTCCGGTTACAAAACCCATTCCTTATCATTTTGAGACGGTTTCACTAATACCCATTGACTTATAAACAGCTTCCATAATATTTCCTCTCACACTGAGTTCTGATAATTTGCTACTTCCGTTTGGGTTTACCCGGTTCGACAGAAAAATAAAAATAAGATTGTATTTCGGATCAACCCATACACAGGTCCCGGTAAAACCGGTATGACCGAAAGTCTCAGGGGAAGCCGAAAGACAAGGATAGGGTTCCTTTCTTGTTAGATTGTCTTTTTCAGGTTTATCAAATCCCAATGCACGGCGACTGGAATCGCTATGATATGCTGTGAAGAAATCAATCGTTTCTTTTTTAAGGAATTGTTGTCCGTTCATTTTTCCTCCGTTCAGCAGCATTTGTTCCAGTATTGCAAGATCATAAGCATCGCTGAATAAGCCTGCATGACCCGACACACCGCCGAACATAGCTGCTCCCGGATCATGAACATCGCCTCTTAATAATTGTCGCCTGAATATCTGCTCGTTTTCAGTCGGAGCAATACGATCCAAAGAAAATTGTTCTCTCGGTTTAAATCCGGTGGTAGACATTCCCAGCGGATCGTAGTATACATCCTTTACATATTGATCCAGTGTTTTACCGCTAATGGCTTCTACAACCTTCCCCATAAAAATAAAATCATTATCGCTATAAATATATTTGCCCCTGGGGCCGACGTCACTTTGCAGAATTTGCTTAAAGATAGTATCGGTCCAATCGGATCGCAGGAATAAATTTTCGGCTACGCGTATACGGTAAAGGTCATCTTCCTTGGTTGAATAAATACCTGCCATTGGGTATCCTTCTTTGTTTTTTGTGATCGTTTCTTCATAAAACGGAATAAAAGCTTTCAGTCCGGCCTGGTGTAATAATATATCCCAGATTTTAAGAGACTCCTTATTGCTTCCTCTTGTCCATGGAAGATAATCACCCAGGGTTTTCTGCAGATCAAGTTTTCCTTCATCAAATAGTTTCATAACAGCTATGGTAGTTGCACAGATCTTGGTAACAGAAGCAAGATCATAGATGGTTTCGGGATATACCAACTCTGTTTTATCGTATGATAAGTACCCAAAAGCTTTTTCATATGCTATTTTCCCATCTTTCGCTACCAATACTACACAACCAGGAGTAGCCTGCTTAGCAATAGCCTCCTTACAAACGGAATCAATCAGCAATAACTTTTCAGGACTGAATCCAAGTTCAGATGCAGGGGCAGATGGCAATAATTTATTCGATACAATAATTCCATCTCCAAATTTTAATGAAGCACATACGGAAACCGGCAATTTTCCCCTTGCTACAAATTTTCCATTCAGCCAGTCAGCAGCAACTGCCTGGGTGATATCGTTATCATCATAACATGCTACAAGTATTTTGGCATTGCAAAAATTTTTGATAGCATAAGGATTTCCAAATGCCAGAGTAATTGCTTTCCCGCGTTGCTGAAGTTGCTGCATAAGCCAAAGGGCCGCCTTGCTGATCCCGAAATTATCAGCAGGGTAGCGATTGTAATTATGAACTCCGATAATTAGAGCATCATACCTCCCACGCAGGAGCTCAGCTATTGCGACAGCTTTTGCACTGTCGAGAGAATAATCAAAATAGTAAACATGTGCATTAAAATCCTTTCTCATCCTGCGGGCGAATTCATTATCGGTGGACAGGCCAATGCCTATATAAGCAATTTTTTTCCTGGTACCGGAATGTAAGGGGTATGGAGGATTGTCTTCGGCATTTCTCAAAAGAGTAATTGCTTTTTCACTGATCTGTTTGTACATATCATTCACATCCTCATTAAGATCCTCAACAAGATGACTTGTATCGACAGGCTTCCAGTTGGCAAGTCCGTAATTGTATTTGGCGTAGAGGACTTTTTTTATTCTGGGATTCAGATCTTTCCATTTTATTTTTTTCTTATTGATCGCTTCATTAATTTTTTGAATGGTCAATGAAATATCTTCAGGTAAACAAAGCATGTCATTACCTGCTATCAGCGATTGCACAGGGGCATCGCCTTCAGGAAAATATTTTGTTGCACCTTTCATTTCAAGTGCATCTGTAAAACTGAGACCCTGGTACTTTAATTTTTTGCGAAGAAGCCGGGTCACATTTTCGTAAGAAAGTGAAGTAGCCCGGTTTGGTGTCTTATCGATTGCAGGTACCCATAAATGACCCATCATCACACTGCCCACTCCGGCTTTGAATAATTCTTTGAAAGGATATAGTTCGACTGTATCCAACTCTTTGAAATTTTTATTGATGACAGGAAGATCCACATGCGAATCCACTGATACATCACCATGACCTGGAAAATGTTTGGCACATGCCATCACACCCGCATCCTGCAGGCCCTTCATATATTGTATGCCATACTGCGCAACTTTGTATTTATCCTCTCCGAAAGAACGGTCGTTGATGACAGGATTATCCGGATTATTATTAATATCCACTACCGGCGCATAATTCACCTGGATCCCCATCCGTTTGCATTGATCACCCACAATTCTCCCGAATTGATATACCAATGCCGGGTCCTGCATTGCTCCCATCATCATTTGTCTGGGTAATGGCAACACACTATCCATGCGCATGCCTAATCCGTTTTCTGCATCGATGGAAATCAAAATGGGAGTCTGGGCGATGGATTGGAAATAATTAATGAAGCTCACCTGCGTCAGTGGACCACCCTGAAACAAACAAATTCCCCCGATATCATATTTTCGAATTGCATCTTCTACTTGTTTATCATAAAAAGTAATTTTTTTTGTCTGCATGTCGATTGATGATAGCCTCATGACAATCAGTTGCGCGATTTTTTGATTGGGCGATAATGATTTGAATACGCTGTCGACCCATTGATCGGCAGTCAGTGAGGTTTTATGCTGACAGAAGGCCTGGATTGAAAGAAAAAACAGGGTCGATAAAAAGAAAGTTTTCTTCATATTGTTCAACTAAAGGGCTGCGATTAATCACGTAAATTGCAGCTCCAAATTAATACAGAATTGTCAGACATTATCCAATTATTACCTGATAACATCGCTAACCAGATTGCAGCAGGTGAAGTCATTCAAAGACCTGCCAGCGCTGTGAAGGAATTATTAGAGAATGCTATCGATGCAAACGCAACAACCATCAAATTGATTGTGCAGGATGCCGGCAAATCCCTGGTACAGGTAATCGATAATGGCAAAGGAATGAGTGAAACCGATGCCAGGATGGCATTTGAGCGTCACGCTACTTCAAAAATCAGAAATATTGAGGACCTTTTTCTGATTCGTACTATGGGCTTTCGTGGAGAAGCATTGGCTTCCATTGCAGCTGTTGCGCAGGTTGAATTGAGAACAAGACAAAGAGGCGATGAAACCGGAACTTATATTGAAATTGAAAACAGCCAGGTAGTTAAACAGGAACCCATTGCCAGCGCAATAGGAACCAGTATCGCTATGAAGAATTTATTCTTCAATGTTCCTGCACGAAGAAATTTTCTGAAAAGCAATGCAGCAGAACTGCGTCATATCATTGATGAATTCATCAGGATCGCTTTGGCATTCCCTGATATTTCTTTTTCTCTTATTACGAATGGACAGGAAGTATTTCACCTGGAAAAAGGAACATTGAAGCAACGCATCATCCAGGTACTCGGAGCTAATTATACTTCAAAGCTGGTATCGGTTCAGGAAAATACAGACTATTTGAAAATATATGGTTTTGTAGGCAAGCCTGAAACGGCCAGGAAAACCAGGGGAGATCAATATTTCTTTGTCAACAATCGATTTATCAGAAGCGCTTACCTGAATCATGCTGTCATGGGCGCTTACCAGGAAATGATCGGTGCCGACAGTTTTCCATTATACACACTCTTTATCGATCTTGATCCATCCCGTGTCGATATCAATGTGCATCCGACCAAGCAGGAAATAAAATTTGAAGATGAAAAGCTTGTATATGCATTTGTGCAGGCAGCAGTGAAACATGCATTGGCGCAATTCAGTATTGCTCCTGCGCTGGATTTTGATTTGGATCCTGCTATCCAGGGATTGGATGCTGTGAGCAAACCTTTCACTGAAGAAAAGAAAACAGAGGCGGCTGCTTCCAGTTTATATAAAACTTTCACACAAAAAAATCAGGCGCATTTTATAGAGCCGGATCAAAAAAACGAGTTGAAACATTGGAATGCAGATCAGCAGGCAATCGGCAATCGGCAATATTCAAATAATCAAACCAGAGATGAATCATCATTGCTCACGACTCCCGGCTCCCGACTTCCGACTCCCACAGATTTACCATTAATGCAATTGCATAACAGCTATATCCTTGTTTCTGTTCGTGGGGGATTTATATTGGTGCATCAACAGGCAGCGCATGAACGGGTATTGTATGAAAAATATTCAGCCGTTGCAAAAGGGAAAACAATTGCTACCCAACGAAGCCTGTTTCCAGTCACGCTCCAGTTATCGGCGCCGGACGCGGTTTTACTGAATGATTTATTGCCCGATCTTCGTGAACTAGGATACCTGATTGAATTTTTTGGGAAAGATACTTTTATTATCCAGGGAACCCCGACCGATATAGAAGAGGGAAATGAACAAATAGTGATCGAAAATTTACTGGAGCAATTCAAACATTTCAGCAGTAATAAAATATTTTCTCTCCGGGAAAAACTGATCCGTTCTCTGGCCTGGCAACATGCAATTAAACCTGGCACCATCCTCACTGAAAAAGAAATGAGAACATTGGTAGAAGCTCTCTTTGCCTGTTCCCAACCCAATATCTCACCCGGCAGCAAGCCCACTTATATTGAATTCAAGCAGGATCAACTTGAAAAATTATTTGGGAGATGATTGCGGATATCAATATTTTCTGCGGAGGGTTTCAACAAATTTTGCGACCGCTCTTCGTATCGCGGAACTGGCTGCATTGTGATTATTCACCAGTACGGAGAAAATCAAAAGCCTGTTCTTATCGGTATACAGGTAACCGCTCAGACATATTACTCCGGACAAAGATCCTGTTTTCGCATAGATATGACCGCTATCCTGTTTGTAATAACTGCCAAGAGTACCGGTGCCGCCGGTGGGGAGGATGATTTTCATCCGGTTCATTCCGAATTCATTTTTCATCGTATGGAGCAGCCATATAAAATCCTGCGGAGTGAAGAGGTTGTAACGGCTTAGTCCGCTGCCATCTGCCCAGCTGGGCCGCTGAGGTAAATGATTCAGATCTTCCTTTAGCAAAGTATCGATGATTCTCCTGTCACTCATCACTCCAAACTTTTCATTGCTTACCATCAGGAGTGTTTGTTCAGCAAAAAAATTATCACTCCGGTGCATCATCGGCGCAAAAAGAGAATCGGCGGGTTGGGAGTAAATGACCGCCGTATGATATAATAAAGGATCTCCCGGCAAATGACTGATCACTGAAATTTCCCTCCCAACGGTATCTTTCAGCAATTCTATCGCCGAAGCCACGCCGTTCGTAACGAAAGGAACATCCTGCTCTTTGTGATCCTCATTGCCTTCCGTGATCTCAAATACATTTTCGCTGATATGACGCCGGACAAAAAAATTTTTCTTTGTACTGCCTGTCGTGAACATCACCTTCCAGTTCACGTCGGGAAGGGAATAAACAACTGGAGAAGGCGCAAAATCTTTTTTTTGATCCGATGTTTTTTGTTTTTCCTGGATCCATCTTATCATGTTGCCGTATACAGGTAAGGAACTGCGTTCTGACGAATAATCATCGTTGTAATCATCCCAGGCCCATCCGGCTCCCTGCGGTTGTTCTTTCCAGTTAGTATCAACCAGGTAAACCGGCTTTTTGATATTTTTCAGGAAATCAATCACGGGCTGCCTTGCGTAATCTGCGTGTAACAGGCTTGGATCTCCTGTAGGGAATATAAATACTGCGGTATCCGTTTCTGCGAAGCGAATTCCAATCAATGAATCTCCCAGGCATTTCATCCCTGCATATAATGAAAATAACTTGGTATTGCTGGCAGGAACAAAATATTTATCCCCCTGGTAATTGTACAGGTATTGATTGGATGCCGGATCATACACACTGATTCCAACATGCGCGGATTTTAAGGCAGTATCATTTAAAATATCATCCTTGGCCCAATTGCCTATTTGTCTGGATACACTGCAGGACAGTAAAAAAATAAAAAATAAAGAAGAATAAATAATGCGCGATAACAAGCGCGAGGATTCAGAAACCTGTTTTAGTAATTGCATTGTTATTTTCTTCGGAAGGGAATTGGGTTATCAGATTAAATTTAAGCAAATATTCATCAGGTTCTTTCCAATGCTCTTAACCAACGCTCCGGGATTTCATTGCTGCTGGCAATCAAATAATCATTATAAGAGCAGGCGATGTATTTCTGGTCAGGCAACTGCATCCACCAGCGATTTGTTTTTTTGCTTTGTAAGAAAATCGTCTGCACTTCTGCAAAAGCCGTGTGATATTCTATAAAAGAGTCCTTTTCATTCAAAGCCGCTTCCCTTCGGCCCTTGCTTTTGCCATCGAGTAAGTACCAGATCATCTGGGCAATTTGTTTGGCGGTGAGGTTATCCTTGTCTTTTTCCGGCGTATAGCCATAGATGCCAATCGTATTTACATTGGGACTGAGTCCGGCATAACGCATAAGTGTACACGCTTCTTCTCCGTTGAAACCATTGGGTGAAATAGAATTCGCAGGGGCATATGCATTTGAAATTGCGGAGATATCAAAGCTAAACAGGTTGGTATTGCGGATTACCGGCTCCATTTCATCAATATTTTCCTTCACATTTCCAACGCGGAAACAATCGAAGCGTAATTTATCCATGGTTTCAAGCATATTTGGATGTACATAATAACTTTGAAACCCGATATGATTGTAATGATGAATATAATTGGGTTCATCGGTAAGCATTTCCATGAGGAAATTCTCATTTTTAAAAGCAGAATCAATATTAATATCGATTAATGCGTCTACGCAGGTCACTTCAATGATCTTTTTCTTGACAGCGTATGAATTGTATTGCGACAGAGTAAGATCATGAGAACCACCCAGTATCACAACCGTTTTGCCAATTCCAATCAACTCCATGATTACCGTTTTCATAGCGGCATAAGTATCCGCAATCGTTGCACCGGTCTTGATATTGCCAACATCGGCCAGTTTCACATCAGTATGCCAATAATACAAACGGTAAAATTGTTCCCGGATAACATCGGGAGCATTGTAATTGGTTTTGCCCTTGCGGGCTCCTCTTTCTTCTTTGCATCCAACAAGAATTACATCAGCATGCAGGAGATCCGGGAATTCGTTATCATATGCTGCAATTTTTTTCCCGATCTGTCCATCTTTATATTCTTCATTGGGAGGGAATTCCTGGATATCAATGGGGTCCAGGAAATCAATGATATGAAGATTGTACAGCATTATCTTATTTGAGACAAACTTACAGAATAAGATGAATTCTGCGATTAAATCCTGAAAGACATTTTTCAACAATGGATCTACGCAAAAGTCAGCATGTTTTCAGCATAGACATCGGGTCGTACAATTCGCTTTCTCATGGGTTTTCCAATTATCTTTGCTGCATGGAGCAATTGTTACAACAGATTGAAGATTATAAAAAGGAGATCACGGCCACAGCGCCCAATGGACCTGATTCACTGGAAGCATACAGGATTAAATTTCTCGGAACAAAAGGAATCCTGAGAAATTTATTCGCAGAGATGAAAAATGTTCCGAATGAAAAGAAAAAGGAATTCGGACAAATATTAAATGAGTTCAAGCAATTTGCCGAAGAAAAATATGAATCCTGGAAAAAACAGACTGCCGGAGAAGTAAAGATGCAACAAGTGCAGATCGATCTTTCTCTTCCCGGAGATCCGTTGCCATTGGGAACACGGCATCCGATCAGTCTGGTGAAAAATGAAATCGTTCACATATTCGGGCGGCTTGGATTTTCTGTTGCTGAAGGACCGGAAATAGAAGACGACTGGCATAATTTCACGGCACTGAATCTTCCGGAAGATCATCCTG
This sequence comes from Puia sp., assembly GCA_035499855.1. Classification (GTDB taxonomy): domain Bacteria; phylum Bacteroidota; class Bacteroidia; order Chitinophagales; family Chitinophagaceae; genus Puia. Next base: position 137,764 of record DATJXY010000066.1, read on the forward strand.
CACGTGATATGCAGGACACTTTTTATATTCATCAGCATCCCGACTGGTTACTTAGAACTCACACAAGTAGCGTTCAGGCAAGGGTGATGGAAAATCAAAAACCACCGATACGGATTATTTGCCCGGGACGGGTTTATCGAAATGAAACCATCAGCGCGAGAGCTCATTGTTTTTTTCATCAGACCGAAGGATTATATGTTGATGAAAATGTTTCCTTCGCTGATCTGAAACAAACACTTTATTTTTTTGTACAGGAAATGTTTGGTAAGGATATAAAGGTTCGTTTTCGCCCTTCTTATTTTCCATTTACGGAACCAAGCGCCGAAATGGATATCAGCTGTCTCATTTGTGGGGGCGTTGGCTGTAACGTTTGCAAGCACACGGGATGGGTAGAAATATTGGGAAGCGGAATGGTGCATCCGAAAATGCTGGAGAATTTTAATATTGACAGCAATAAATACACTGGGTTTGCATTCGGAATGGGCATTGAAAGAATCTGTCAGCTCAAGTACCGTATCAACGACCTGCGTTTGTATTCACAGAATGATATAAGATTTTTAAATCAGTTTATTTCGGCGGTTTGAAGCTGACCTCCGACCTCCGGACTTCAGACTTCGCCTCTAAATATTAATCATGATTCAATCCATTTGCGTTTGCGGTGCGGGTACCATGGGATCCGGTATAGCGCAGGCATTTGCCCAGGGCGGATTCAATGTGAAACTGTTTGATATAGATAAAAGCATGCTGGCAAAAGCCCGGGCGGGAATTGAAATAAATCTTCAACAACTTGTCGAAAAAAATAAGATCAGGGCTGATGAAAAAAATACCCTTTTGAGTCGTCTTTCATTTGTCGATAATATCTCTGCCTGTATTGCAGATATCATCGTCGAAGCCATCATAGAAAAACAAGATGTGAAAACAGACCTCTTCAACCGGCTTTCTTCCATCAATAAAAAAGAAACCATCTTCGCCACGAATACTTCCTCATTATCGGTGAGCGCCATCGCTGAAAAAATAGCCCATCCGGAAAGAGTGATAGGTATGCATTTTTTCAATCCGGCTCCGGTTATGAAACTGGTAGAAGTAGTGAGCGCTCCTCATACGAGTGAAAATACAAGGCGGACAATCATTGAACTGGTGAGACAAATGGGAAAGACAGCTGTGCTATGTAAGGATTCGCCCGGTTTTATTGTGAACCATGTGGCGAGGCCTTATTATTTGGAATCATTGCGACTGGCGGAAAAGGGTATTGTTGATTTTAAAACCATCGACAGGTTGATGGAAGCTTCCGGATTCAGAATGGGACCTTTTGCTCTCATGGACCTGATCGGTAATGATATCAATTATGCTGTCAGCTGTTCTGTGTATGAAGCAATGAATAAACCGGAAAGATTAAAGCCCTCTTCAATACAGGAACAAAAAGTAAAGAACAACGAACTGGGAAAAAAAACGGGGAAGGGATATTATGATTATACTAAAAGAGCTTAGATCATGAGTCTTAAGTTTGCAAATAATTTTCAAATCGATGACAGTTCAAAATATATCTCCAGGTAATCATAATAAAGTCTTTATTACCGGAGGGACTGGTTTCCTGGGTGCGTATATCATCAAAGAACTTATTGGTAAAGGTTATAAGGTAAGAGCGATCCGCCGCACTAATAAAATCCCTTTTTTTATTCCTGTTTCTTTTTTAGATAAGATCGATTGGATACAGGGAGACATACTGGATATCAATAGCCTTGAAGAAGGGATGGATGGTGTGGATGCAGTTATTCATGCGGCAGCAAAAGTTTCTTTTCTTCCGAAAGAAAGAAAAGAGATGTACAAAATAAATATTGAAGGAACGGCTAATGTGGTGAATATGGCAATGGAAAAAAGAATCGGGCGACTGATCCATGTCAGCTCTGTTGCAGCTCTTGGCAGATCTGGTAACAATGATAATGTGAATGAAGGAAAGCAATGGGAAGAATCGAAATTCCATACCCATTATGCGGTGAGTAAATATCGTGGAGAAATGGAAGTGTGGAGGGCCATCGCGGAAGGTTTGAATGCTGTCATTATCAATCCAAGTACGGTACTGGGTTTTGGTGACTGGAATAATACCAGTTGTGCGATATTCAAATCGATGTATAATGAATTTCCCTGGTATACAAATGGGGTGAATGGATTTGTAGATGTAACGGATATTGCAAAACTGGTGACACTTCTTTTAGAATCAGATATTGCAGCCGAGCGATTTTTAATCAGTGGAGAAAACTGGTCATTTCGTAAATTATTCGACAACATTGCGGACGGCTTTTCAAAAAAACGCCCTTCACGTGAAGCAAATGCTTTCCTGGGAGGAATTGCCTGGAGATTGGAAAAAATAAAATCATTTTTTAAAGGAAGCGAGCCCGTACTAACAAAAGAAAGTGCAAAAATAGCTCAGAGCAAAACTTATTTCGACAATCATAAGATAAGGGAATATTTTCCGGATTTCAGATTTACTCCGCTGGAACAAAGTATTCAACAATCCTGCAAAGCATACCTCCAGCATCTGAATGGCAGATAAAATTCCGGTTTTTAGCATACTTCCGTCATCTGTAATTCGTTATATCCAGACTACTCAAACCATTATTATGAAACCCTTTTTTTGTTGCTGTGCATCACTTTTATTATCGCTTGCGGTAATGTCCCAGGAAAAATACTTTACTGTTAGCGGCAAGATCATCGACGGAAAAACACAACAGCCCATGGCGGGGGCATCTGTGTTTTGCCAGAATACGACAAAGGGTACTATTTCTAACAACGAGGGTAATTTTTCCCTCAGGCTAAGCAATGGAGGATATGATCTGGTGGTTTCTTATACCGGATATGAAACAAAAGTGTTACGCATCAGTAATGGCAACAAGGAAAATGATTCGATGAGAATTGAATTGAAGGAACAGGATAAAAGTATGACGGAAGTAGTAGTTGCCGGAAGTGCTGAGGTAGCCGATGGATGGGCCAAATACGGACAATTCTTTCTTGCAAATTTTATTGGCACCACACCCAATGCTGATTCCTGTACGATCGAAAATAAAGATGTCTTGAAATTTTATTATTATAAAAAGAGGAATAAGTTAAGAGTAAAAGCGGGTGAAGAAATTGTTATAATGAATAGAGCACTCGGATATAAAATAAAATATCAGTTAGATTCTTTTGTATATGATTACAACACGAGGATTAGCAGCTATACCGGTTATCCTTTGTTTGAAGAATTGACCGGCACGCCAGATGAGCAGAAAATCTGGAAAAAAAATCGTTTTAAATCTTATATCGGTTCCAGGCTCCATTTTATGAGATGCTGGTATGATAGTACGCTCGCAGACGAAGGTTATGAAATTGAATTACTGGATACTTCAGATAATAGTAAATCGACTGTATTGCAGGATCCGTACGACAGTAAAATCTATTCTAACGACAGCGACGATGTGCAGATTAATGTAAAGGGTCGTATCAGGGTGACTTATAAAAACCAGGTTCCCGATAAAAAATATCTGGCTATCAATAAATTTCCTTCCACGGCAAAATTGCAGATCTCGGCACTGGATATTATCGACGGATTCGTGATTGAAGAAAACGGATATTTCTATGAGCAATCAGAGATCACCAATCTGGGTTATTGGGCATGGAAGAAATTGGCTGAACTGCTGCCATACGATTACAATCCGGACTAAAAAGTGTAGAATATGAAATATTTCTTTTTTGAACGCTCAATAAGCAATATTCAATCAGCAATGTTCAATATTGAGCATTGAATATTGATTGTTGATTATTTGAATATTTCCAGGAACGACTATTCTCCGGTTTAATGATTCTTCTCCATCACTTTTTTCCAGAGTTCAGGAATTCGTTTAATCCATACAAATTCCCTTTTCTTCAAAGATGCATCTTCTGCAGGTGAACCAAAATAAATTTTATTTGCTTCGAGCGATGCCGCAACTCCGCTCTGCGCATATACCACTGCATTATCACCGATAGTCAAAGTCTTGCTCACGCCAACCTGTCCCCATAATATCACTCCGCTTCCAATATCTACTGCTCCTGCAATTCCGACCTGTCCGGCAAGCAGGCAATTTTTTCCAATAATGGTATCATGGCCGATATGAATCATATTATCCATTTTTGTACCCCGCCCGATCAATGTATCGTTTGTCACTCCGCGATCGATCGTACATCCGGCGCCGATCTCCACATCATCTTCAATCACCACTCTGCCGCAGCTATCCATTTTTTTATACCATACCTCCCTGTTTTTTTTTGTATTGTAATAAAACGCATCCGACCCGATTACGGTACCTGCCTGGATGATAACATTATTCCCAATCACGGTATGATCGAGGATCGTCACATTCGGATGAATCATACAGTTTTTGCCAATGGAAACATGATGACCGATAAAGGTATTCGGATAAATATAGGTCCCTTCACCAACGACAGCAGAATCACTGATATTTTTTGCAGCGGGTTCGAATGGATGGAAATGCCTGACTATTTTAAGATAAGCTTCGAAGGGTTGATCTACCACCAGCAGCGCTTTTTCCTCTGGGAATTCAACTGCTTTATTAATGATGATAAAACTTGCATCTGACTTGATACATGTATTGTAGTATTTAGGATGATCCACAAAAACGAGGTCACCCTTTTCCACTTTATGGATTTCATTAATGCCGGTAGCAGATCCATTTTTATTGCCGATCAATTCGGCACCCAAAAAATCCGCCATCCATTTTATAGAAACCGGGGAGGGAAATTTCATACTTTAAATTTTATGTAAACCTAATTAAAATAGCATATCCTATCCTATCAATGGGATTTGCATTTTATACTGAAACGACCTTTCAAACTTTATAACCAGCTCAAAAAATTCCGGATTTCTGGATTTTTTGGGGATAAACATCGTTTTTTGCTTTTTTTGCAAAATTTCTTTAAGGGATATTTCTACCATAAAATCGATCAAAAAAAGGTTTCCGATCAATCGCATAAACTCTTATCGAAATCGATTCGGGAATAATTTTTTAAAAGACACATTCAATGAAATCCAGTATTCATCAATGTTGCAGAGGAAATGAATTTTTTTTTTTGGAACGATGTGAAGACTTTTTTCATTCTTTTTTTTCGAATACCGGTTTACTCTTGCCTGATTTTTCCCGGCCTATCCACAGTTCAAAAAAAAATTGTGCATAAAATTTGTTGGAATTTTTTTTTGAATAGAAAAAATTATTTTTAATATTGTGTAGGGAAATTTGTTTCCCAGTACTTACTAACCCATCCAAATAATAAAAGTCCCCCGTAATTGCGGGGGCTTTTTATTTGAATACCCTGCATCATCTTTGTCTATTGTAATGATTTTGTTAAGCAACTGCAAATAATCGTGTGAATCAGCAATCATTTTAATACCATCTCCATTGCAACAATATTTCGTGATATATAAACCTTTCCAGGTTCTTTCACAGTTTACTTCGCAGGAAGGAAAGAAGACGCTGAAAGATTTTTTTATAGTAAATCAAGATATTTATCCGGTTGGCCGGCTCGATTACGATAGCGAAGGTTTATTGATCCTGACTAACGACAAACAAATGAATCATCGACTCCTGAATCCTTCCTTCGCTCACGGGAGGGAATACTGGGTGCAGGTAGAAGGGAATATTGATCAGTCGGCAGTCTTTAGTTTGGAGTTGGGAGTTGATATCAATCTTGATGGGAAAATCTACAAGACCAAAAAATGCAGGGCCGGAATATTTTCCGATCCGCCTCAATTACCTGAACGCAATCCGCCTATCAGATATCGCAAACAGATTCCGGCAAAATGGATATGGATGGTTTTGCAGGAAGGAAAAAACCGGCAGGTTCGCAAAATGACTGCTAAAGTCGGATATCCGACCTTGAGACTCGTGCGCTACCGGATAGCAGGTGTCACCATCGAAGGATTGATGCCCGGCGAAATGATAGAGATGGAGAGGGAAGAAATCTATGAGAAGTTGTTTGGGGAGAGTGAAACGTCAAATGCGAGACCTGAAAAGTGAAACGTAAAAAATTTTGAAGTTAACTTCATCCCGACCTATCTTCTGCCTTTGACGTTTGACTTTTTACGTGCCACGACATACAAAATTCCTTATCTTTCCATTTTTAAATTCTGATGATATGGTAAAATCCATGACGGGTTTTGGACGAAGTGAACAGGCGGTCGGGGGGAAAACATTTCTGGTAGATATTAAATCGCTCAATGGAAAGCAATTTGAATTGCAATTAAAATTACCAGGGTTTTTAAAGCCATTCGAGTTTGAAATTCGAAAACTACTTTCCGAAAAACTGGGGAGGGGAAGCCTTGATTGCAGTATCAGTTTGAAACAGACCGGTAATGCAAAGCCGGTTAGTATCAATACCGACCTTGCAAAAGCCTATTTCAAAGCACTGCAAGAATTATCTGATGAATTAAAACTCGATCCTTCCAATATTTTAAGTACACTGGTAAAACTTCCGGAAGTGATTACCCCTACCAGCGATACACTGACCGGCGAAGAATGGCAGGAATTTAAAAAAGTTATTTTATCAGCGATCGAAGACCTGAACCTGCATCGCCTGGAAGAGGGAAAATCACTGGAAGAAGATATGCTATTGAGGATCGATAATATTTTAAAACAACAGGAAGAAGTAATCAAACTGGAACCTTTAAGGCAACAAAAAATCAGGGAGGGACTGAAAAAATTATTGGAAGAACAGGTAGGCAAGGATAATTATGACAGTAACCGCCTTGAGCAGGAGATCATTTATTATATTGAGAAAATTGATATCAGCGAGGAGCAGGTAAGACTGAAAAATCACTGCGATTATTTCAAAACAATCCTTAAAGAGAACGGAGAAGAAAAAGGAAAGAAACTTTCTTTTATTTTACAGGAAATAGGCAGGGAAATCAATACAACAGGCTCCAAGGCTTATGATGCTGCAATACAGAAATTTGTTGTCATGATGAAAGATGAACTGGAAAAAGCAAAGGAACAGGTTTTAAACGTATTGTGACGGCGACGGATCGAATGTTTATGGCCTCATGGCTTATTTCTTACCGGGAATGAACTTTGAACCCATTTTATGAAACCACAAACCAGATATTGGAAATTTATATTTTCTCTTTTTATTTTTTCTTCATGTAATCTGACTACTGGTGTGTTTGAAAGAAATATTGCCATTCCAAAACATCAATGGGAAAATAGTTTCAGACCTGAGATTAGTTTTGATATAAAGGACACCAGCTCTTTGTACAACGTTTTTCTCGTATTGAGGCATACGGAAGCATATAATTATAATAATATCTGGATTAAAGCAACAGTAGAAGAACCGGGTGAAACTGCCACTAAAAGTCAGCAATTCGATCTTGCTCTGGCTTCGAATGATAAAGGCTGGTTCGGTTCAGCCATGGATGACGTGTATGAATACCGCATATTGATTCAGCCACAGACAAAGTTTAAAAAGCAGGGCGAATATCATTTCACCATTGAACAGATTATGCGGGAAGACCCATTGAAACATATTTTAGATGTGGGAGTAAGAATTGAAAAAGCATATTGATCGCCGGCACTTCGGTTGATACCAACTCCGATCATAATCCGGAACCACGACCATCTCTTATTTTAATCTTTGATCGTGTATAAAAGAAAAAGACTGGCTATCGCAACTCTTGTCTACTGGCTTCAGCTGGTCTATATCATTGCAGGATTGGTATTCTGGTATATCGAATTACAAAAACAGAACCTGCAAATGACAGATTACAAATTGCAGGAACTAAAAAAAGATGACCCCGGCTTTGAGAGTAAGGTAAATAGTATCTCACTTGAAAAAAAGAATAAGACGGCCCAGTATATCGGGGAAGGGATCACTTTTTTATCGGTGATTTCTGTGGGAGCTATATTTCTTTACAGGGCGGTGATGCGACAAATTAAAATACAGCACCAACAGCAGAATTTCATGATGGCAGTTACTCATGAATTGAAAACGCCAATAGCAATTGCGAGACTGAACCTGGAAACCTTACAGAAATATAACCTGGATGAGAACAGGCAGGAGAAAGTCATCCAGTCGGCGTTGCAGGAAATAGATCGTCTCAATGCACTTGCAAATAATGTCCTGGTCTCTGCACAACTCGAAGGAGGTTATTATCAACTGGCAAAAGACGAAATTGATTTTTCAGCACTGGTAAAGAGTACGGTCGATGAATTCAACAGAAGATTTCCGGAAAAAGAATGGGAAATCAGTATTCAACCATCCATCACCGTTATAGGAGATGCATTGTTATTGCAGATAATGGTCAATAACCTGGTAGAGAATGCAGTAAAATATTCGCCCAAACAGGGTAAGATATCTGTGAGTTTGAACAAGGAGAATGCTCAAACGTTCTTACAGGTAAAAGATGAGGGCCCGGGGATTCCGGCTGCTGAGTGGAAGAAAATTTTCAAAAGATTTTACCGGATCGGGAATGAAGAGACGAGAACGACCCAGGGAACCGGTCTCGGCTTATATCTCTGCAAGAAAATTGTAGCCGATCATGGAGCAAAGATTTCCATTTCTGATAATTCACCGGCAGGAACCATTTTTAAAGTCGTATTTTAAGGGGTATAGTTTTTTATATGGTCAGGACCGGAATGATTCCTGCCCCGACAAAGCAATTAACAAGCATGAACGATTCACCCAAACAATCCATTCTGTTGGTGGAAGATGAGGAGAATTTGCATGATGCGCTTAAGCTCAACCTCGAGCTTGAGAATTATGAAGTCACATCTGCATATGACGGAAACGAGGCGCTGAAAGCCATCGATAAAGAATATTTCGATCTCGTGATATTGGACGTCATGCTTCCTGATAGCAACGGCTTTGCGGTGTGCGCGCATTTTCGACAGCGTTCCAAGACGCCAATAATCATGCTGACTGCCCTATCGAATAAGAGTGACAAACTGAAAGGACTCGAGCTTGGAGCCGACGACTACATCACCAAG
>DATJXY010000067.1:0-5679 GCA_035499855.1 Puia sp.
ATATTATGTTCAGTAATGTTTTTCGGAATAAAAAAATAATTGTTACCGGAAACACAGGATTCAAAGGTTCCTGGCTTACGGTATGGTTATTAAAGATGGAAGCTGAGGTATATGGCATTTCGATAGATATCCCCACAAAACCTTCTATGTTTGAAGCGTTGGGCCTGGAAAAAAAAATCCATCATCACTACGCCGATATCAATGATCTCAAAAAGATGACACAGATCATCTCTGAAATCAAACCTGATTTTCTTTTTCACCTTGCGGCACAGCCGATTGTCAGCAAATCATATATTGAGCCGATTTATACTATTCAAACGAACGTCGTGGGCACGGCCAATATCCTGGAAGCCTTGAGGATTTCTGATCATGTCTGTACAGTGGTGATGATATCGAGTGACAAGTGTTACGAGAATGTCGAGTGGACATGGGGATACCGGGAGAATGATCATCTTGGGGGCAAAGACCCCTATAGTGCGTCTAAGGGTGCCTGTGAGATCATCATTCATACTTATTATCATTCTTTTTTCAAAAAAGAGGATTCAAAGATCAGGTTGGTTTCAGTAAGAGCCGGTAATGTAATTGGTGGTGGGGACTGGGCAGAAAAAAGATTAGTGCCCGATTGTATTAAGGCCTGGTCAATAGGCCATACGGTTGAAATACGCAACCCCTATGCAACACGTCCCTGGCAACATGTCCTGGAACCTTTGAGCGGTTATTTGCGTGCCGGAGAAATTTTACACCAGGATAAAAGCATTAATGGAGAACCTTACAATTTTGGCCCCCCTGCCGATCAGATACATAATGTTTATGAAATGCTGCAGCAGCTTGGCAGCTATTGGGATTTGACAAATGGCAAAGAGAAATTTCTCATCAATCAAACAAAAACTTTCCACGAAGCAGGTTTATTAAAACTTAATTGTGATAAATCTCTGGCGCAACTAAAATGGAAACCTGCGCTTGATTTTAACAATACGACGAAACTAACAGCGCTTTGGTATCAGGCATTCTATGAAAATAAAAAAGATATGCTGGCATTTACCAGCGATCAGATTGATCAGTATATTTCTTTCGCAGCAGAAAAAGAAATTGAATGGACCAGGTAGGCAGAATCCCCGAAGGTGTATCAATTACAACTTTGAAAATAATTAAAAGGGATCAGGGAAATATTATGCACGGAATGAAGTCTGACGAGAATGGATATGCGGGCTTTGGAGAGGCATATTTCACTTTCGTAAAACATAGGGCAATCAAAGGTTGGAAAAAGCATGGACGGATGACTTTGAATCTTGTGGTGCCGGCAGGGGTCGTTAAGTTTGTGTTGTTTGACGATCGCAGGGATTCTGTAACAAAAGGTCTTTTTTTTGAGATCACTATTTCCAGGATGAATTATAAACGATTGACCGTTCCTCCGAATATTTGGCTGGCTTTCCAGGGAATAGGTGAAGAGGAGAATATTGTACTCAATATCGCAAACATTCCCCACGACCCTGACGAAACGGACGACAAAAGCCTGGATGACCCCCTCCTCATCTATCATAACTGGCTACTATGAACATATTAATTACCGGCGGACTAGGATATATTGGTGGAAGACTGGCTAATCATCTTGCCGGACAACCGGGATATAAAGTAACAGTAACTACCAGGAAAAATATTTCGGAAACAATATCCTATCAGATCCCCTCGCATATACAAATTATTCATGGAGTTTCTCCTTCTTCGATGGAAGAGGCAATCGGTAAGACCGATATTGTAATTCACCTCGCCGCCTTGAATGAAATTGATAGTCTTAAGAGGCCTCTCGAAGCAATTCAGGTGAATGTACTCGAGTCATTCATTGTATTGGAGTCCGCTATCAAGCATAAGGTAAAAAAATTCATTTATTTTTCAACAGCTCATGTTTATGGTGCTCCACTCAGGGGTGTTATTACCGAAAAAATAATTCCAAGGCCAGTTCATCCCTATGCGCTTACGCATCACGCTTTCGAAGATTTTGTTACCGCCGCAAGGGATAACAAAAAAATTGATGCCCTTGTCTTGCGCCTCTCTAATTCATTCGGCCCTCCTTCGTTTTTGTCTGCCGACAGATGGACATTGCTGGTAAATGATCTGTGCAGAGAGGCTGTTACAAAAAATCAGATGACGCTGAAAACAGCTGGTCTTCAGCAACGTGATTTTATAAGTCTTTTGGATACCTGTAGGGCCGTACAATATTTTATCGAAGCAGAAGATAAAAAATGGATGGACGGAATTTTTAATCTCGGAGGCCACAATGCCATGCCGGTTATCGATATGGCAAATTTGATCAAAGAGCGGGCCCGGTTGCTTTTTAACAAAGAAATTATACTTTCGGTTCCCAAAGCTTTGGAGTCTGAAATGCAGGAAGACCATTTCCTGCAGTATGATATCAGTAAGTTGCTTGCTTCAGGATTTTCTTTAAAAAATAATATTATCGAGGAAATTGACAATACGCTTCTATTCTGCAGCTCACATTTCAACCAGGAGACCATTCGTCGCAAACCTCAAATAAACCAGTGATAGATATTCTCTGCATTTCACAAGCATCATTCACGGCAGTTAACAGAATCGTTTATCGTGAACTGAAATCAAAGGGATGGAATATTCAGATGGTGATTCCTGTCCAGCTACATTTTTCCGGAGGAGAAAAAAAAGCTGATCCGGCTCAGGAAAATGACCCTCCGATTCATTTCCTTCCTTTGCTGGGAACGAATCCCCGCATTCAACAATATAAAGGAATTAAAAAGTTATTGCGTGAATTGAAGCCGCGCATTGTTTACCTCGATAACGATCCTGCAAGTCGCATGGCTGCTAGTTTGAGCATATGGTGTAAAATGAATCATGCTCAATTGGTTTGTCAATCCTGCGAAAACCTGTCAATCAAAATAAATAAAGTTTATCGTCGTGAGGGTTGGAAAGGAATTCCGGCAGCTTTCGTAAAAAATATTTTTTCTTTCATTTCAAACAAATATTGCAGGCATGTTTTTGTAATCAGCGATGGTGGGATGGAAGTATTCAAGGAGTTGGGATATCCATCAGTTTCTAAGATTCCTTTGGGGTTCAATGAAAATATTTTCCATCCTGACGAGAATGAAAGGAACAGGATAAGAGGAGCGAAAGGATTGGATAAGACGGTATTTTCATACTTCGGCAGACTCGTTCCTGAGAAAGGAGTTCATTTGTTGATCTCAGCCTTATCGCGGCTGAAAGAATTTGAATGGCAATTGTTGATGGATGATTTTGATATTTATGCAAGCCCCTATACTGATAAAATCAAGCGACAAATAGCAGAGTTGCAACTTATGGACAGAGTAGTTTATTTTCAGGCTTCTCATACTGAAATCGCTTCTTATATGAATGCTGCTGATGTCGTTATATTGCCATCCGTATCAACTCCCAAATGGGTGGAGCAATACGGACGAGTCATCCCCGAAGCAATGGCCTGCGGAAAACTGGTCATTGCATCTGACGCAGGTGCGTTGCCGGAGTTGATTGAAAAAGCAGGTCTCATTTTCCCGGAAAATAACCTCGACCAGCTGACCGGAATTTTGAAAGATATTCTTGTCAGTCCCGGAAAATATAATGTTTATCACAAGCTTGCCTACGAAAGGGCTCATGAATATTTGGGAGTATCCCGCCAGGCAGCCATAATGAACGACAAGTTCATTGAAATTGCAGCCTGAGAAAGGAACGAATCAGCATGAAAGTTTTAATATTAGGAAGCACCGGATTTGTTGGAAGAAATATAGCGGAAAATCTTTCAGAAAAAATAACAGTTATTCAAACTTCACGTGCCGGTCAGGGTGAGTATAAGAAAAGCGAAATTTATTTTGATCTTTTCAGCAGAGATTCATGGATGAATATTGTTGATATTGCTCCGGACGTCCTTATCAATGCTGTGGCCTATGGAGTTGTAAAACTGGAAACCGACCACGATATTCTGTATAAAACGAATTATCTTTTTATCAGCGATTTGTACAAATATCTGCAGGACCATGGTTGCAGGCCTTTTTGGTTACAACTGGGGACGGCATTTGAATACGATCTTTCTGTTCAGGAAATCAGGGAGGAAAGCCCCTGCCTTCCCCGCACGCACTATGGCATTTCCAAATTAATGATGAGCAATTATCTCCAATCGAAAGGCGAGGCAGGGAATTTCAGCGTGATGAGACCTTTTGGAATGTTTGGGAAATATGAGGATGAAAGCAAGTTTTTTCCTTACCTGATCAATGCCCAGAAAAAGAATTCATTCGTGGATCTCAGTTCAGGTACACAGAAGAGGGATTATATTTATGTAAAGGATCTGGGGCACTTCATCAATAAACTGTTGGTTGAAAAAAAAATCAATGATTTACCTTCCGTGTTGAATGTGGGCTCTGGTAAAGCCATGTCTTTTCTCGAATATGCATCCCTGTTACAGGCATCGATTCCTTCTTTCAAAACCGATTTGTGGCAATGGGGAAAGATTGATTTCAGGCCCGATGAATCTCCATTATTCTATTCAGCTTCTAAAAGAGCAGCAGAATTTGGGTTTATGAATACCGCAATTGAAGAAGCATTGGGAGAAACTGTTAGTTATTATTTTTCGAAATAATGCCTTTAAAAGATAAGATAAGAATCATTGACAGAAAACTGCTTCCTGACAGCAGGGGATGGTTTCTGAAAACTTTGAACGGATCGGAGGAATTTCTTCCCAAGCACACGGGTGAAATTTATATTACAATGGCTCTTCCCGGCGAATGGCGGGCCAATCATTATCATTATAAAACAGATGAATGGTTCACTGTTTTCGAAGGGCATGCCAGAGTGGTACTGGAGGATGTGAAAACAAAAGAACGGTTAGAACTGATTGTGGGCTCGGATTCTCCGAAAACAATATTTGCTCCGGCTGGCATTGCGCATGTTTTCATTAATATTAGCAGGGATGAGACAATGATGATTCTTGCTTATGCAAGTCATCTTTATGACCCCGCTGACACCTGCTCTTATAACCTGATTGACCGGAAATGAAGTTTGAAAAAATAATCTTATGTACCGAAGCGCCACATCGTACCGGACTTGCATATTATTATTATCTCGCATTCAGGGATCTTTTGTCTGAAGAAAAAGTTGTGTTGATTGATGAAGGGGAACGAAAATATGATGCATCCCTGATTTCAAGAGTAGAACGGAAAATGAATTACCTGAGTGGTAAAAGTTCAGTTGAGAAAATGAACCTTATTCTGGAGGCATCTAAAGGAGGAGAAAAAAATGTTGTTATATTATTCAACACATCGAATATTCGTTATGAAGAAATAAAAAAACTTTCCAACAACAAGGATATTTATTTGATTCATCTTTTGTCCGACAACCCCTATGGCATGTATCAATCGAGGATGCAGCTTACTTTCCAGACTCTTCCATTGTTTGATATGGTATGCGTATTTGCCAGGGCTCTTGCACCTGTATTGTATCAATTAGGGGCTCGAAGAGTAGAACGCCTGCCATTTGGATATTGTAAATACACACATTTTATTTCTGAAAATATCAGCGAACCTGAATTTCCTCAAAGTGTATATTATTTCGGAACATGGACCCCCGTTATTGAAAAATGGTTGGGATATCTGAAAGACTTCGACCTACATATTGAAGGTAGTTTTTGGAAAAAAGCATCCGACT
>DATJXY010000068.1:0-12802 GCA_035499855.1 Puia sp.
CCATTTGTAAAGCTTACGGATTCCACTAATTGCAGTGTAACTTATCCTGGCAAGGTCAATATTATTGTAGACAGCGTAAAAGCTAATTTTGTTTCTGATAAAAATTTGTTGTGCCAAAACGGAACTGTTCAATTCTCAGATGCTTCTTATAAACAGAAAGGCACAGTCATCACAAATTATTTCTGGGATTTTGGCGACGGAACTACTATTAATGGAGCAAATCCCAATCCATCATATTTTTATTCATCTCCCGGATTATACACAGTGAAGATGATTGTGAGTACTCAAAACGGATGTCAGGATTCAACGACAAACCAGATAAAAGTTGTAGCAAATCCGGTCATTGGCATTAACGGAATCATCTGGCAATGTGTGCCCGCTACTCTTAATTTCAGTGGAGTTGTTTTAGTTCCAGATACATCTGCATATACCTGGTTGTGGGATTTTGATAATGGTCAAAATTCTACATTGCAAAATCCTCCTTCGCAGACTTATGCCAAGGCCGGCCATTATGTTATTAAACTAACGGCAACGAATAGTACCGGATGTTCATCAACTGATTCATCAGATTTGTTTATTTATCCATTGCCGACAATTTATGCAGGAGCAGATACAACAATTTGTCTGGGCCAGAGTTTACCACTGTCGGCAACCGGCGGCATTACTTATACCTGGCTTCCACCATCGAATAGCACACTCACATGCACCAATTGTCCGAACCCCATTGCGACTCCACGTGTTACAACTTCATATTATGTAACAGGAACCAGTCCGAATGGCTGTTCGTCTTCTGATACAATTCTAGTAACCGCTAATCAGCCGGTAACTGTTAACGTAAATCCTTCTGCTGATTCAGTATGCATCGGAAAGAGCACGCAATTATCAGCCGGCGGAGCGGCATTATACACCTGGTCTCCGGGCAATAGTCTGAATGACTCTAATACGGCTAATCCGATTGCTACTCCCACAACCAATACAACTTACCAAGTCATTGGCAGTGACAATAAATATTGTTTCAGTGACACACAATATGTTCAGGTATCTGTGTTCAATTATCCGACAATTAATGTGGGGCCAGATCAGACCATTCTCGTAGGATCTTCATACCAGGTTCCCGGCACAGGTTCGTCCGATATTGTTTCAATTAATTGGCTGCCGGTTACAGGATTGAGTTGCACTAATTGTCTGTCACCTTTGGCAACGCCTATCAATACGACTACTTATGTCGCAACAGCAGTGAATAATGGAACCTGCGCAACCTCTGATAGTCTTAAAATCACTGTGATTTGTAACAATAATAATTTCTTTGTGCCGAATACTTTCTCACCGAACGGCGATGGTGTGAATGATGTATTCTATGTTCGTGGAAAAGGATTGAACATTATACCATCCATTACAATTTACAACCGATGGGGACAAATTGTATTTGAGAAGAAAGATTTTGCACCAAATGATCCATCTGCAGGATGGGATGGGACCATCAATGGCAAACCCGCTCCTATAGATGTATATGTTTATACTATTCAAATTATTTGCGATAATTCAACACTTATACCCTATCATGGAAATGTAGCGTTAATAAGATAAAAGAAAACAGTATCCAGGAAAATGAAAAGACATTTCTCATCATATAAAAAATATTTCGCCGGCATCGGAATGTCAATAGTGTTCTCACAATTTGCATATGCGCAGGATTTGCATTTTTCTCAATTCTTCGAAGCCCCTCTATTACGCAATCCTTCACTGGCAGGAATTTTTACAGGAGATTACAGAATTCAGGGAGTATATCGCGATCAATGGAACAGTTTTACCAATGCATATAAGACTGGTTCTTTTAACGGAGAATATAAAATGCCGATAGGACAAGGAAATGATTTCCTGACTGTAGGTTTACAGATATTGTATGATAAGGCCGGTACAGCCGGATTAACCACCGATGAAGTTTTTCCTGCAATTAATTACCATAAATCATTAAGCAGTGAAAAGACGATGTACCTTTCTCTTGGCTTCATGGGTGGCTACGCGGAAAAAAGAATCGATCGTTCCAAAATAACCACCAATAATCAGTTTGATGGGGCTGCATATAATCCCAGTCTGCCTGATGGTGAAACTTTTCCGACTCCGAATGTTCACTACTGGGATGGAAGCGTAGGTATGAGTTTCAATGAATCGTTTGGACAGGATCAGCAAAATAGTTTATTCTTTGGAGTTGCCATGCATCATCTCAATCGTCCGAAAAATTCTTTTTATCAAAATGCTCAATCAGAACTGGATCCTAAATATGTTTTTTCTGCAGGTATGAAAGTAAATATTGACGAAAGATCTTATTTCACCATCCAGGCTGATCATTCCATGCAGGGTTATGCGCAGGAAACCATTGGCGGAGCAACGTACTCTTATAAACTGGGAGATTTTACTGATGATCCAAAATACGTCGTAAATTTTGGCGCTTATTTAAGATGGAAAGATGCCGTGATTCCAGTTATAAAACTGGATATGCTTCCTCTATCAATTGCATTAAGCTATGATATTAACGTATCCACTCTTGAAACAGTAAGCCAGGGACGAGGTGGAGTAGAGCTATCAATTTCCTGGATCGGATTTATTGATCGGGATAATTCTGCAAAATATAAAGTGCTTTGTCCGCGATTCTAAAAAAAGCTAATTAGCTGAACATTTCTTTCACCTTATCAAAAAAGCTTCTTTCATTTTTATCGGGCTGTGGTTGAAAATTCGGCGAACGTTCCAATTTTTCCAACATATCTTTTTCTTCTGCAGTCAGGTGTTGCGGAGTCCAGACACTCACATGAATTAACTGATCGCCCTTTTCATAAGAATTCACAGAAGGAAACCCCTTTCCTTTTAATCGAAATATTTTTCCGCTTTGAGTACCAGGTGGAATTTTTATTTTAGCCTTCCCGTCGATGGTTGGTACCTCTACCTGGGTGCCGAAAACAGCGTCAGTAAAAGAAATATGAAGATCATAAGCTATATTCAATCCGTCTCTATGCAAATCGGGATGCTGATCCTCTTCAATGAGAATAAGAAGGTCGCCGGGAGCCCCGCCTCTTTCGCCGGCATTTCCTTTTCCGCCAACGCTCAACTGCATTCCTTCCTGAACTCCGGCAGGAATATCAATCGTAACAGTCTCTTCACCAAAAATCCGGCCTTCTCCTTTGCAGGAAACACATTTCGCTGTTATAACACTTCCTTCTCCATTACAAGCCGGACAAGTAGTTACAGTTTGCATCTGTCCAAGAAAAGTATTGCTCACTCTTCTCACCTGCCCACTACCACCGCAAGTATTACACGTTTGTACACTTCCCTTATCTTTTGCACCGCTGCCATGACAAGTAGTGCAGGAAATATATTTTTTGACTTTAATATTTTTTGTAGCACCTTTTGCAATCTCTTCGTAATTCAATTTGATTTTGATGCGAAGATTACTACCTCGTACTCCTCTGGAGCGGGATGAACCGGCCCCCCTCCTTCCTCCTCCAAAAAAGCTTCCGAAAATGTCATCGCCAAAAATATCGCCAAACTGGCTGAAGATATCCTCCATATTCATTCCACCGCCATTAAAACCCCGATTAGCCCCAACGCCGGCATGGCCAAAGCGATCATATTGGGCTCGTTTATCAGCATCGCTCAATATTTCATATGCTTCCGCTGCCTCTTTAAACTTTTCTTCAGCCGCCTTATTTCCAGGATTGCGATCAGGGTGATGTTCCATCGCTACTTTCCGGTAAGCTTTTTTTATTTCATCCTGCGAAGCGTTTTTTTGAACACCCAATATTTCATAATAATCTCTCTTCATAAATATGCTACTAACTTAAAAAAGCTAATGGTCTATAACAAGCATTCGAATAATACAGTCGAAAGTGAATCATCGCATGTTCTGATTTTCACTCTGAACTATTTTCCCACAATTACTTTTGCAAACCGAATAATCTTGTCATTCAGGTAATACCCCTTTGTGACCTCGTCAATCACTTTCCCTTTCAGATCCTTAGTGGGAGCAGGTATTTCCGTGATGGCCTCATGTTTCGAAACATCAAAATCAGTATGAATGCTCTCCATCGGTTTGAGCCCTTTATTTTGTAAAGCAGCTCTCAGTTTATTAAAAACCAACCTGACTCCTTCTTTTATTTTATCAATGTCATTGCTGTTTTGCAATTGTTTTTCTGCCCGATCACAATCATCTAAGACATCCAACAGAGATGAAATAACTTCTTTACCGGCTGTTTGGATTAATTCTAACCGTTCTTTTGCCGTCCTTTTTCTAAAATTGTCGAATTCTGCAGCCAGCCGAATATATTTGTCTTTTTGTTCCTGCAATTGATCCTGCAATGCCTGAACTTCATCTTCATCTTCAATCAGGTTATTGAGATGAGTGGTACCTGCCATATTCTCATCTGTATTAATATCTACCAATGACTCATGGCCATTTACATTTTCATTAGGAATACCCTCTTCACCTGAAGATTTTACATCTTTTTCTTGCATATAATTACAAATTGTCGCAAAGGTAGAATAGTCAATTATTCTGCCAAGTCTTTTTTTAAGACAAATTGTCTTACAATCTGTTGCATTATAAACAAACCTGTATTGAGCTATTTTTGCATCATGATAAAGGTATATTTGAAAAAGAAGATTAGTCGCCGAATAGAAAATGGCCATCTCTGGATCTTTACAAACGAAGTCAATAAAATCGAAGGAAATCCAAATGGCGGGGAGATAGCGGAAGTGCATACACACGATAAGACTTTTGTCGGGAAGGGCTATATCAATCCAAAATCACAGATATTAGTTCGCTTACTTACGAGGGACAAATCGGAGTTAATTGACGACCAATTTTTTTTAAACCATATCGTCTCGGCCTGGGAATATAGAAAAAAAATAGGTTATACTGACAATTGCAGGTTGGTATTTGGTGAAGCAGATCAATTGCCTGGACTGGTAATCGATAAGTTCAACGATTATTTTGTGATCCAGACCCTGGCCCTTGGCATTGATCAGTGGAAACCTTCCATTGTAAAAGCCCTGGAAAAAATTTTCCAACCCAAAGGAATATATGAACGAAATGATGTGCCTGTCCGTGAATTGGAGGGGTTAGAACAAATTAAAGGATTCTTATCTGAACCATTCGACACAAATATAATTATTCGCGAAAATGGATTGCGATTTTATGTGGACATAGAGAACGGACAAAAGACTGGATATTTTTTGGATCAACAGGATAACCGTAGAGAAATAAGACATATTGTTAAAGATGCAAATGTCCTGGGCGCATTTGCATATACCGGCACTTTTGAGATACATGCAGCCCATTACGGAGCAAAATCAGTCTTAGGATTGGATATATCCGAGCAAGCAGTCCGGTCAGCAAATAAAAATGCAGCATTGAACAATTTGGAAAAAATTGTTCATTTTGAGCAGGCTAATGCATTTGATGTCCTCAAAAAATGGAGTAAAGAAAAAAAATTATACGATGTGGTAATGCTGGATCCGCCAGCTTTTACTAAGAGCCGGGAAAAGATTCAAAAAGCGATCACTGGTTATAAAGAAATAAATCTAAGAGGAATGAAGCTTCTAAAGAAAGGAGGCTTTTTGGTGACTTCATCCTGTACCAACCTTGTGCAGCCAAATCTTTTTTTAGAAATAATTCAAATGGCAGCGAAGGATGCAAGGAAAAAAATAAGACAGGTGAGTTTTCGTTCACAATCACCAGATCACCCTATTGTGTGGAATATGGAAAACACAAATTATTTGAAATTCCTTATTGCTGAAGTAACATAGTAACCATCTGAGCTATCTATTTCGAGATTTGAAACTTATCTGTTTCAATTATTTTTCCGGTCTGGTCTTTTAGCTGGAAAATATAAATTCCCCGAAAAAAATCCGAAAGATTTATGATTGTTTTTTGATCAACAGCAGGGGCTTCATACACTTTTTTGCCAAGGAAATTATAGATCTGGAGAGAATAAGTTTTATCAAACTTCTTTTGAAAATCAAATGTGATCTGCGAAATGGCGGGGTTTGGGTAGAACCTAATAACCTTTCCTTCCTGATCAGGCACAGAAGGCATAGGAGGTCTATTCTGACTTCTTGCCGGAACGGTCAATAATAGGATAAAAGACGCAAAAATGTAAAAAATCCTCATGAATGGGTATGTTTTACATCGGTTCACTAAAATAAAACTTTGTTCAAAGCTACAAAAAATAAGGGAAAAACCCTTTAAAACTTCAAATACAAGTGGAAGTATATATCTATACAATCACCTCATTATCATTGTGCAACAAATTCTAATATAAAGAAATATACAAATAAAGTGTTAATCATATCGCTTTAGGAGGTTTACAATAGTCGGATCGATTGTTTTGGCAGTATCGCTTAGCGGCTTTCCAAAAAAATGAACCTCGTATTCGTTACGGTAAACTCCTTTAGCCTGATTGCGAGACAAAAATTCCTTATTAAAAGAACTATAAACCATATATCCGGCAGCAAAAGCACCCAAGATGATATAGATAACGAATAGAAGAGAAGATAATGATTTTATAATCTTATTTTCTTTAAAATAAGCTACTCCATGCAGAGTGATCGCTGCCATTAACGGCATTATCGGAACCCAAAAACGAGGATCATTAAATGGCCAGTTAAACATGATAAGGCAATAAAAAACAAAATACGCTTTGATAATAAATGGAATACCGGTTTTTTTGGAAAACAATGTGTACAGGAACCATGAAAAAATAATTAGTCCAATGACCATAAAAGCAATTTCGCCAAGCTTTCCTGCCAATCTATCTATCACTTTGTTGGATGGTGTATTCACAAAAATTTCTCCCCATTCTTTGAAGCGCCAGCCAACTCTTTTAAAAAAAGGAGCTTCTTTGAAATGCTCGGATAAAACACCTCCGTAATGGTTAATGCCCAATTGTTTCGAAAAGATAACCAGCCCTCCTGCCAAGACCACCAGAATTGAAATAACTAAAAATTTATTCTTTCGAAAAAAATTGAGCTGCTGATCTCTGAATTCCCATATTAATGCAACAGCCAATGCGCCCATCAGGGAAATACCAACACTACGGGTTATAAAAGCAAGCCATCCGAAAAAAATGGCAAGCAAAAGAGAATAAATTTTTTTCCGTTGGGTAAACTGGTAATAAAAGAAAATACTTGCGAGAGAAAAAAATATGTACTGCATTTCTGAAAGCGGATGTGCAACAAATTTTATAAACAACCAGTTCAGCATAACAATGAAGAAAAAAAGAAATAACGGTATTGTTTTTGAAAATACTTTATACAAGAAGTAAAGTCCCGCTAATAAAAAGATATCATTAATAAAAACAATTGAAAAGGACTTCAGTATCCCCAACTTCGACAAAATAAATAACAATGCAGTATAACCGATAGGAAAATAATCTTTCGCTGCATAAGAATTGGGATCACATCCATATTCGAGACAATCCTTGATATTATAATATCTGATAGAATCAACATGCAGGCGCAATGGCGTAAAACAATCTGCCAGATAAACTATCATCATAATAAAGAATCCGAACCGTATTAATTTTTTATATCTATCACCTGGAAACGATATGGTTTGTGACATCATAGATAAAATTATTTTATTTTTTTGCCGACAGCAATAACGGATAATCCTATTTTATGTAAAGTAATTATATCCGCCAGCTGCATCAGAGGAATCAGTTTATTATATAAATTCAATTGATTTTTAGGTAAAATTTCTTTCTTTAAAATATTCCCCGAAAACCACCAGCCTAGAATACCCATTGTATTAAAGTATGTGGTCTGCAGAATTTCAAAACCCTCACCTTGCATCAATTCCATAAGGCTCTTTCGAGAATATCTTCGATAGTGCCCAAGCGCGCGATCGAAAGAATTATATAGCCAGTTGTATGCTGGCACTAATAATACAAGATGACCGTCTACTGAAAGCAATTGATGACAGTTTCTGATTGCCTGATGATCATCCTGAATATGCTCCACAACATTGGATGCTAAAACGGTATCAAATTTGTGCATCAGTTGCGGGTGATTTTGAGCAATCGATCTGTCGGCAAGGTCAATCACGTAAATCCCGTTAAGATTTTGATTTTGTCTGAATTTCTCTTCTAAAACATTACAATACTCCGGACGCATATCACTTAACGAGACTCCTTTGAAGTTTCTGATAAGAAAAGCAGAAATATTTCCAATACCGCTTCCAATTTCAAGTATATGATTGGTACAAAAAGGTTTTAATGTCTTAAACATCCAACGGTTGAAGCTGTCTGTATCAGCAAATAATTCCAATGTTTCGTATCCGGCGGGGTCTTCAAACCCTTTCATCAAATTACCTTCCATTACCTGTCGAACAAATTATATTTTAAAATGCAATACAAGGCACTAAAACCATCCTTCCAATTAATTTTTTTCCCTTCCGCATAAGTACGGCCGTAATAAGAAATCCCAACTTCGTATATCCGGATGTCCGGTATCCTCGAAATTCTTGCTGTAAGTTCGGGATCAAATGCAAAACGTTTTTCTTTCAATTTCACATTCTGAAGTGTTTCTGTACGAATCAGTTTATAACAGGTATGTACATCCGTTAAATTGAGGTTGGTAAACATATTGGTGAGAAAAGTAAGGAATTTATTCCCGATCGAATGCCAGAAAAATAATATCCTGTGTGCATTCCCTCCAAGAAAGCGCGAGCCATATACTACGTCTGCATCTCCCCTCAATACAGGTTTTATTAAAAGATTATACTCTTCAGGATCATATTCAAGATCTGCATCCTGTATGATAGTATATTCACCAGTAGCCTCAGGTATTGCTGTATGTAAAGCAGCTCCTTTGCCTTTATTGACTTCGTGTCTATGATAATGAATGTCTGATTCCGGATGATCCTTCATATACCGTAAGATCGCCTGCTCTGTGTCATCAGTTGAGCAATCATTTACCAGAATCAACTCTTTTTGTATGTTATTGATAAGATTTACCTCAGCAATGCGGTCAAGAATCAGATGAATTGTATTCGCTTCGTTATAAACGGGTATTAGAATTGAAAGCTTGGTAAATTTTTCCATAATGTTTACAATAGAAATTAGGTTATGGTGGAAATCAAGGAGTATGGATTTCAAACAGGCAACAATTGGTTCATGCGTTACTCTCTCTGATATAAAAAAATTTGCAGAATGCTTAGAGCACGCCAGAATTAAGTCGCTAAAATAGCTCGCAGAACTTTATTTTGCAAGTTATGGCTGTCATTCTTTACGAATTAACCTTAATTTTTTTTAATTGCCTCAGTTTCCAGAAAACTTATTGGCAGATCAATTGATTTCTTTTGAGATAAAACAAAAAATTCCTCTTTTGAAGATTTAGCATCAGATCATCATATCAAAAATAATTAATCGCACAATCTTCTGTAAATTGCTTATTAAACTCTTTTAGCCTTTATTAATGACCCTGCTGAAATTTCTTTTTTGGTTCAGTTTCCTTGTCATCATATATAGTTACGTTGGATATGGTATCCTGATGTTCTTGCTCGTTCAGGTAAAAAAAATGTTTAAAAAGCGCAAAATACATATGCAAGAACTTTCTTTTGAACCAGAAATCACGATGGTGGTTGCGGCTTACAATGAAGAAAGCTTCATTGAAAAGAAAATCCAAAACAGCCTTACCCTCGACTATCCTCCAGATAAGCTCAAACTGATTTTTATTACAGACGGCTCAAATGATAATACTGCTGCTATCATTGAAAAGTACAGCTTTATCCAATTGCTTCATCAACCTGAGAGAAAGGGTAAGGTCGCTGCAATGAATAGGGCAATTCATTTTGTTAATACCAACTATGTAGTTTTTTCGGATGCAAATACTCTTTTGAATAAGGAATGTATCAGGGAAATGATAAAGCATTACAGAGACCCACAGGTTGGTGGCGTAGCCGGTGAAAAAAAAATAATAACAACTTTCGATGAACAGGCCGCAGGGGTTGGAGAAGGTTTATACTGGAAATATGAATCATTTCTGAAAAAAATGGATTCTGAATTTTATTCTGTGGTCGGAGCCGCAGGTGAATTAATTTCCATGCGGACTGATTTATTTGAAAATATTGGTGACGATATAATTATTGAAGATTTTGTTCAAAGCCTGAAAATTTGCATGAAGGGATATATTATCCGATATGAACCAAATGCCTTTGCTATTGAGTCATCATCGATTTCTATGAAGGAAGAAGAAAAAAGAAAAGTAAGAATTTGTGCAGGAGCATTCCAGGCGATGGTTATATTGAAAAGTTTGTTTAATATTTTTAAATACCCGATTCTGTCATTTCAGTTTATTTCCCACAGAATCCTGAGATGGACCCTTTCTCCTCTTTGTATAGTACTATTGTTTATAAGCAATGCGTTGATTGTTTTTAGGAATGGAAATCTTTTTTATACAATATTTTTTTTACTTCAGCTGGCTTTCTTTATGCTGGCGGTAATTGGATGGCGTTATGCACATAAGAATATTACTGTCAAGGCATTATATCTTCCATATTATTTTTTATTTATGAATGTCTCAGTCTATATGGGCTTTTACAAATTCATACGAAAAAAACAACAAGCAATATGGGAGAAGGCAAATAGAAAGGATAGCTATAATACTACTAAGTGAGTATTTTTTTTATGAATAATATACACAATTTTGCAGACGAAAAATGCAGAAAAAATAATTGACTATTTGGTTTGTAAGAAAATATTGCTATTTTTATCGCGCCAATTTATAGCATAGAGTTCAATTCCTCGTAAAAAGCCGCCCATAGCTTTGACAAAAACTTGCTGATAAGTTAAAAATCCCTTGAAATTCCCCCAATTCCTGATTAACGAATGCTTCTAATCGTTCAGATTAACACTTGGTAAAAATACCAAATGTCATATAGTGCATTGAAGCCAATACCTTCTGTTAGCCGTTTCAAATTTTCAATTCCTAAAGAAAAGCAACAGTCTTATAACCTCTTAATGACTTTTGCCCATGAAAAAGGAAATTTTGGCAATTGATGACAGTAAGGCGATTCGTTTTTTACTTCAGACGGTTCTGGGAAAGGACTATCAAGTGATCACAGTCCAGGATGGCTGCTCTGCGATGCATAGACTTTCAAAAAAAGGATTGCCTGATTTAATTATTGCAGATCCGCAGTTACCTGATATGGAAAACTGGGAACTTATTGAACAGCTGACATCCAGTGGTATTTATAGTTCTATTCCTATTATTGTTTTGTCTGGTATCAATAAATCAGAAACTGAGCTTAAATGTATGGAATATAGAATACCAGCACATTTTCTAAAACCCTTCAACCCCGTTGAACTGGTTGCTACAGTAAAGGATCTTGTTGAGAATAAAATTACATCCGATTACCCGGCGAAAGCGATTTAGCAGTTGTGAATATCGTATTTATGAAACTTTTGATCTAAACCTTAAATTATGGAATTTTCATCTTTACTTAGAATACCTGAGAAGAGCAGATTTGCGCGTTATACCATACACGGCAATAATAATACCTACACAAAGACGGAAGATATAGTTTACAACAAGAAGGGATTTTACTATATCGGAAAAAATTCTTCTAATATTGAAAAACTGGTAAGAGTACTGAAAAGAGGATATGCTTCCGACCTGATTGAGAACGCCAAATCCGAACTTAAGCGTTCCATCACCCAGGAAAAAAACGCTATCCCGGAAGTTATTTTTTGTGAGTCTCATTTTGATGCTTCCGCTATAAAAAGTCTTAGACATTTTTTGAATACACACCCGCTTTTATCTTCCATTCCTTTTGTAGTTGATGCCCCTGTTAATGGCAGGGATAAGTTAAACAAGCATAAAAATGCGAATTTGGCCGATGAAATCATGTTTTTACAGGAGACTGAAGAAAAAAATTTGAAAGTCAAGATCCAGTTCCTGAAAAAAGTTAAGATGAACAGCTCAAAAATCAATGAAGAACAGCAGAATAAAATACAAGTGAATCTGAACTTTCATCTTATTTTAAAAAGAGTTTTTGATATCATCGTTTCTTTTCTCGCGCTGTGTTTATTGAGCCCTTTATTTCTATTAATTGGCCTTGCAATTAAAATTGAGTCACGTGGACCAGTGTTCTATATTTCCAAGAGAGCTGGAAAGGGTTACCAGATATTTGATTTCTACAAATTCAGAACAATGTATGTCAATGCCGACAAAAACATTGATGAATACTCTCACCTGAATCAATATAATGCAAGTACACAGAATGGACCTTTGTTTATCAAGATAAAGAATGACCCTCGCGTCACCAGAGTTGGGGCTTTCCTGCGCAATTCAAGTCTTGATGAACTTCCCCAGTTAATAAATGTATTCCTGGGAAATATGTCGCTTGTAGGAAATCGTCCATTACCACTTTATGAAGCTGCCACGCTTACAACAGACGATTGGGCTGCACGTTTTATGGCTCCTGCGGGCATGACCGGGCTTTGGCAAATTAAAAAAAGAGGACAAAGAAATATGTCTGTTCAGGAAAGAATCAGTCTGGATATTGCTTATGCCAATAAAAACAATTTTATCTACGATCTCTGGATTATGGCCAATACACCATATGCGCTGTTGCAAAAAGAAAATGTTTAAATTGTAGGGTCTATACACTTTGTATAGCCTGCCCTATCTAGATAACCGCTACCCAATAAAACCGTTATGTTAAAAGACAATCCTTTAATTTCCATCGTTACGCTTACCTGGAATCAAACCGAAATAACCTGCCAGTTTTTGGAATCCACCAGGCAGC
>DATJXY010000069.1:0-4791 GCA_035499855.1 Puia sp.
CAGGAAGAACTAGTGCCTTATTATCAAAAAGCGAAAGTCCATATTCTTCCAAGCTGGTTTGAGGCCTGCGGACTTTCAACCCTCGAAGCAGCAATGACGGGCTGCAATGTGGTTGTATCCAAAAAAGGATATACTGAAGAATATTATGAGAAATATGCGTTTTATTGTGACCCTTCTTCTCCCGAATCTATTCATGATGCAGTACAAAGAGCTGCCGCCAGCGATTACTCAGAGAAATTCATAAAAAAAATTTCTTCGCAATACACCTGGCCACAGGCAGCCATGCGGACTTTTGAGGCTTATGAACAAATAATAAAAAACAAGAATAAACTTCGGATAGGCATCCTCGGTAGCAGGGGCATTCCTAATTATTATGGGGGATTTGAGCAATTTGCCGAACACCTCTCGGCCGGCTTGGCAAAAAAGGGACACGAAGTCATTGTATATAATTCTCATGATCATCCTTACCAGCAAAAGAACTGGCGGAATGCTCAAATCGAACATTGCTATAATCCCGAAAAACTACTCGGAAGCTTTGGTCAATTTATCTACGATTTAAACTGTATCCTCAGCGCTCGCAAGCAAAACCTGGATGTGATCCTCATGCTGGGATATACAAGCAGTTCAGTATGGGGGCGGCTATTTCCCAGGAAAACGAAGGTTATTTTCAATATGGATGGCCTCGAATGGCAGCGTTCCAAATATTCCAAACCAGTCAGGAAATTCTTATTATATGCTGAAAAACTGGCAATCAAATTCGGGGACCATCATATTGCAGATTCCCGCCTCATCAGGTCTTATTTGAAAGAAAAATACAAAGTACCCTGTGAGTACATCACCTATGGTGCAGAAATATTCAATAACGAAAATGATCTTTTACTGAAAGAATATGATGTGTTCAAATACAATTATTTCCTCCTGATCGCACGCATGGAACCGGAAAATAATATTGAAATGATACTGGATGGGTTTTCCGCAAGCATGTCATCCAAAAAATTTTTGGTAGTTGGCGATACCCGCAATAAATACGGACGATATCTTTTGAAAAAATTTGAAAAATATGAGCAGATACGATTCATAGGTCCTATATATAACAATACGCAAAAAATACACACACTGAGAACATTTTCATACCTCTATTTCCACGGACACTCAGTCGGAGGAACCAATCCTTCTTTGTTGGAAGCAATGGCGAGCCGATCGCTTGTGGCAGCTCACAATAACAAATTCAATAAAGCGATTTTGCATGATGATGCCTGCTATTTCAGCAATGCATTGGGGGTGAAGAACATCATCGAAAAAACTACGAGGGGCAATTTGGAACTGATGATGATAAAAAATAATTTTTTAAAAATCCAGAAAGAATATGCCTGGGAAAAAATCATAGAAGAATATAATAATATGATATTAAAATGTCTTCAGGTTAAAACAACTCAATCCAGGCAGACACAATCAGAGAAGGTCGTGGCATAAATTTAAAGACATAAACAGCAGTCCCCTCAATCCATACAGATTTACTGACATCTTGCCACTTTTTGATAACTTGTATACAGTTTGTGAGTTGAACATCTTACAGATTAAACTGTTATAGTTCCTTATATGAAAATCTTACTCAGTTATCTTAAGCCTCATAAATGGCTGGTTGCGCTAACCCTTTTTCTGGCCGCGGTCAATATTGGATTCTCTCTTTTTGATCCGATTATTTTTGGCAGGATCGTAAATCTTTCCAATGAATATGTTCAGGCAAGGAAGACTCATCAACCCTATTCCTTTGAAAGATTTTTCTCGACTTTTTCATGGGTTCATCCGGGTGTGATCAATCTTTTATTGCTCTCTATTGGCGTCGCCATGATGAGCCGGATCGCCAAAAATTTCCAGGATTATTTTATGAATGTGGTCGTACAGAAATTTGGTGCCAAGGTTTTTACTGACGGATTGCAACATGCCATGAAACTTCCTTACCAGGAATTCGAAGACCAGCGCAGCGGAGAAACACTGGGTATCTTACAAAAAGTCCGTGTCGATACTGAAAAATTCATCAATTATTTTATCAATGTCCTTTTTGGTGTCATCATAGGCGTTGTTTTTGTTTTCGTTTATGCTGCTATATGGATTCATTGGAGTATTCCTCTGGTTTATCTCGTTGGAATTTCTTTGCTCACATTTATCAGCAATGTACTAAGCAAAAAGATCAAATCCATTCAAAAAAATATTGTCAACCAAACTACTTCCCTGGCTGGTTCAACTACAGAATCGCTCCGCAATATTGAATTGATAAAAAGTTTGGGACTGACACAGGAAGAAGTGACTCGTTTGAACAAGAACACCTATAAAATCCTTGGACTGGAATTAACCAAGGTCAAACGTATCAGGAGCATCAGTTTTATTCAGGGCACTTTTGTGAATACTCTTCGTCAGGTCATTTTGTTCATCCTGATGTGGCTTATTTTCCGAGACAAAATGAATGCGGGCCAGTTGGTGACCATGCAGATATTTTCATTTTTTGTATTTGGTCCACTTCAGGATATTGGAAATATCATTTTATCCTATCGCGAAGCAGAAGCATCTCTGAATAATTTTGACAATCTCATGAAAAAAGTTCCGGAATCACAACCCAAAGAGCCTAAGCATTTGGGAAATATCCTTGAGTTGAGATTCAGAAATGTGGTTTTCAAACACAGGACAGCGCAGCACCATGCAATCGATAATATTAGCTTTGATGTAAAAGTTGGAGAAACCATTGCATTTGTTGGCCCGAGTGGTTCCGGAAAATCTACGCTGATGAAATTGCTGGTAGGATTGTATCGCCCGAAAGAAGGAAGCATATTATATAATGACCTGGATGAAACATCTATCAACTTTGATGATCTTAGAAACCAGATTGGATTTGTTACCCAGGACACCCAATTGTTCTCAGGAACCATCAGAGAGAACCTGATGTTTGTAAATCCTGCAGCTACTGAAGAGGATTTACTGGATGTTATTACCAAAGCATCATGCCTGAACCTCCTGTCAAGAGCTGAAAAAGGATTGGATACCATGATTGGTGAGGGCGGATTGAAATTATCCGGAGGTGAAAAACAAAGACTTTCTATTGCGCGTGCTCTTTTACGTAAGCCGCGCGTGCTCATTTTTGATGAAGCGACTTCCGCTCTGGACTCACTGACTGAAGAAGAAATAACCCAGACCATACGACAGGTTTCATCTCAGAGAAACCAGATCACTATCCTGATTGCACATCGTCTTTCCACGATTATGCATGCCGACAGAATATATGTCTTAGAAAAAGGGGAAGTTGTGGAAACGGGTACACATGAACGTTTGCTGGCGGAAAAAGGATTGTATTATGCTATGTGGCGTCAACAGATTGGCGAGCGGAAATTTATTCCTATTTCACCTGCAGTCTCCTCAGCCAAAGAAATTATGACGACCAACTAAACTGTCAACTCATATTTCCAGGGGTCTTCTGAATTAATTCTTCATGCAATTAATTCAGAAAAATTCATGTAATTCGTGTTATGGAACAGTTATCTGTTGTTATCATAACCTTTAATGAAGAATCGAATATCGGAAGATGCATCGATTCGGTTAAGAAAATTGCCGATGAGATTGTTGTGTTGGATTCTTTTTCTACAGATAAGACTGTTTCTATTGCCAGGGAAAAAGGAGCTGTTGTTTCGCAGCAAAAATTTGCCGGATATATTGAACAAAAAAATAATGCACTTGCATTGGCAACTTATCCATATGTGTTGAGCCTGGATGCTGATGAAGCTCTCGATGAAACACTTGCAAATTCGATTGCTGCGATCAAATCAGATTTCTCCCGGCAGGCATACACCATGAACAGGTGCACAAATTATTGTGGTCAGTTTATCCGGCATGGAAGCTGGTATCCCGATAAAAAATTAAGATTATTCGACAAAAGAATTGCCCGTTGGGGAGGAATCAATCCACATGATAAAGTTGAAATCAATTCTCCTTATTCATCTATGCATCTCAAAGGAGATATCCTGCATTATTCATATAAATCATTGGAAGAACATGTGATTCAAAACAATAAATTCAGTACTATTTCAGCAGTATCTTTATTTCAGTTAGGTAAAAGAACGAATCCTGTAAAAATTATCATCAATCCTTTCTGGGCCTTTCTTCAAAGTTATTTTTTAAGAGCCGGTTTCCTGGATGGGTTTTATGGATTTGTGATTGCAATCAATATCGCACATCTTACTTTTTTGAAACATGTGAAATTATATCGGCTACAGAGATCTAAAAAGATAGATGAATGAAAAAAAATTTTAGTGTTATCATCTCGTTGTTGTTAATGCCTGCACTTTTTGCACAAAAGATCCAACCATATGGAGCATTTGTAACTGAAACGAAATTGCAGGAGAGGAATGTTATAAAAGTCACTGCAGATACAAGCATCAAAACTTTTGATGAACCCACATTTGCCAAACTTACCGAAATGAACTTTCACGATGGCACAGTTGAAGTGAATGTATTGAGCAAATTTCTTCCTAATGCACCAGATTGGGCGCGTGGGTTTATCGGAATAGCTTTCAGGATAAACGATGACAATTCAAAGTTCGAATGCATTTATATCCGACCGGATAACGGCAGGGTGAACGACCAAATAAGGCGTAATCATTCTACCCAATACTTTTCATATCCTGATCACAAGTTTTCAGATTTCAGAAAGACAGACCCGGAGAAATACGAATCTTATGCAGACATGGGTATGAACGAATGGATAAAAATGAAGATAGTTGTCAAGGGTGATCATGCACAGCT
>DATJXY010000070.1:0-4212 GCA_035499855.1 Puia sp.
TAGAAGGAAAGGCAAGCAAATCACAAAACTTGTATTTTTCGATCAGTTCTTCTTTTGACAATCCGGCAGATTGGGTAAACTGGATTCCATAATGGGCAAGTTCTTTTTTCTGCTCATCTGTAATAAGGCCGACAATATCCAGTTGCACCTTCATGTATTCAAGTGATGCTATCAGCCGGTCAAGGTTTTTATTGGGAGTAGTACCGATGAAAAGGATTCTGGGGCAACCTGTATTGAATGATGCAGGAAATCGTTTGAAATCGGGGTCTATGAAATTGTTGATTACTTTCAGTTTATCAGGATTACAATTTGTAAGCTTCAATATTTCCTTACCTGTATTTTCCGAAATTACAGTTACTGCGTCCGCTCTTTTAACAGGCAAATCATACCATAGCCATTTGATGATCCAATAACGGGGATCAATAGTGGAAAAACGGTTCAGTGAAACGCAATCATGAATGGTAAGGATATTGATATTTTTTTTACTGCAGCCCAATATGGCATAATGAGTATCCCCGGTAATATGATTAATGAACTCCTGCTTCTTTTTAACAAAGTCAATATTCTTCCATATCTTGAACAATTTACTGTTGTAGGGCAGATAATGTTCAATTGTCACAAATTCGGAAGCATATACTGAAGATATTCTATTAGACAACTCGTGAAACAGTTTTTCAATACTGAGATAGATGGGATGTGAATGGCGGAAAAAAAAGCCAAGTCTTGTCATTTTGATAAAACAAAAAAGAAAGATGATCTTTAAGAAGCCTCTTTACCGGCTATGCCTGAAGCCGATTCAATCACGTAATCCATCGCAGGTTTAAAATTTAATTCGAAATTAAATTCATGCATAAACGATGAGTTAGCACTCTTAGAAAGTTTGTCATAGTTTAGAAGAATTGCCCCGATACAATCTTTTAAAGACTCCGGTGTTGCGTCGCTAAAAAATACCCATTCGTACTTGTCCAAATGCTCCCTGTAGTGGGGACTATCATATACAATGATCGGCAGTCCCAGAGCAGCATATTCATACAACTTATTTGAAGCTTTAGCCAGCGTTGTATGAAGATTGGTATTCAATGCATGAATTCCGATACCAATATGACAGGTACGGGTTATTAAGGGAAGCTCGCTATATGGTCCGAATGGAATAAATTTGAGCTTTGGGAGACAGCCTTTTCTTTCTGCGATTGAAATCAGTTTTTTTTTGAAATTATCATCCCTGATCCAGCCCTTCACGATAAGTTCCAGATCCTTCCCTTCAATTTTTGTATCCAATAATTCTGCAATGCTTTCCAATCCATGACCTTCCGCAATACTTCCCTGAAAAATAATTTTTACGGTATTGCCGATGGTTTTCGGTTCATAGAACTTACCAAAAAGAGAAATCGCAGGAAAATTCGGAATAAAAAAAAATTTTCCGTTGAACTCATCCATGGGAAAAAGCTTTTTTCTTTCCAAGGAAGGCAGAGAGAATATTTTAACATGATTCAGAAAAATTCTGTTTTCATATTTCGCTGCCCACCAGCTTACAGAATATTTCCTTACCTGGCTGATTTCTGAAGTATCGTGGTTATGGTACCAGAGAAGAGGCTTATATGAAATCAATTTATGAATTAACCAATAAGCAAATAATGGAATCGGATCATATACGACAACCACTTCCGGTTTATATCTATTTATAGCCCGCCGTAACAAAGAGACGTACAGAAAAAAAGATTTAATTTTTTTATATAGAGATGCCTGTTCAGAAGCCCTTATATGTTGGTATTTCCCGCTGAGCATAAAAATAACATTAGCCGCAAAATCAGGTTTAACGTCTGAAATATTTCTTGAAGTAACAATTACCTGTTCGAAGGAATTAGATAATTCTGTTATTGCGTTTAATGTAGGGGGAAAAAAATCAGGGTGAGGATAAGTAGTTGCAAGTAGCTTCATGAATAATCGGTCTGCTTAAATTATCGATTTCAGTAAGGGGGAATAAATCTAAATATCGAGTACTAATAATTAATTTAGTTATGAGCTTTTAACCACCTGTTTTGTGCCAAAGGTCTTTGCTCAGGCATCAGAAATCGCCACCAGGCATTTTTTATGATTTGCGTTTGAAAATTATTTTTTTTCAAAAACTTTATGCAATCAAGCTCCAGTTGTCGTGAATGTGTTTCTATA
This sequence comes from Puia sp., assembly GCA_035499855.1. GTDB lineage: Bacteria > Bacteroidota > Bacteroidia > Chitinophagales > Chitinophagaceae > Puia. The sequence continues at coordinate 2,170 of DATJXY010000070.1, forward strand.
ATCAAAAAGCATTTGTTGTTTTTCAGCATATTTTCTATCCCTTCCAAAACTTTGAGTTCGCCTCCTTCAACATCAATTTTGAACAATACATTATGATCTTTTAGATTGAACGAATCCAAACAAATATTTTTCTCGTCATTTTTATTGGAGACAAATTTATAATACAAATGAATGCCGTTCTTAATATTGTTTAGCTCAAAATGTTCTTCCTGAATTTTCTTAAATTTTTCATCGGCATCAAACAAATAAGCCTGACCAGATGGGTTATATTTCTTGTAAAAAAGCCCATAATAAGCGTCTGAAGAACCAATATCAAATAAGATCTCGCATTTTTTTGAAAAACCTGCGAAGGTATTTTGTATTTCACGCTCATCAGCTCCAATGATTCTTTGAATTTTATTTTCAGTATCAACATACATTTTTATACCTCTGGCCTTTCCGAATAAAATCACTTTTTTCTGAATACCTTTTCCAAAAATCATTTTTTTGATTGCTGCCTTCATAAATCTTTTTTATTTACATTACCTCTTAATGAGGGTCTTCGTTCTTAAATATCCTCTTGTAAAATTCAATTGCCCTGTCTCCATAATCCTGCCAGCTATATCCTGATTTTACTGTCTCCATTGCATTTTTCCCAATTTTTTCTTTTTCGGGTGAATGAATAAGTTTTTCGATGCAATCTGCAAGTGCAGTGTCATCCAGTATAGGAATCAAAAAGCCGTTGAATCCGTTTTTAATAAGGTCGGGTCCTCCGGTATTATAGGTAGCAATAGGAACTACTTCCATTGCCATGGCCTGAAGCAAAACCATTCCAAATCCATCCTCGACAGAATTCAAAACAAAAATATCCATCTCACGATATAATCGAGGTAATTCGTATTCAGGAAGCGTACCCCTGTAATCAATAAAAGGCATGCTGCTTAAAACTGCTGTTGTTATTACATTAATATCAATCTGTCCGGCGAGTAGCAGCTTTAAGTGATAACCCTTTTCTATCAACATCTTTACAGCATTAATGAGCCCTTTTATATTTTTCCTGTCGTCGAGTATCCCAACATAGCCAATAGTAAACACGCCTGTTTGCTTTTGATATTCTTTTTCGGAAATGTTGAATTTGCTGAGATCAACGCCGTAGTTATTAACAAACAACTTTTTTTCCGGTATGCCTTTATCCAAATAACTTTTTTTTGAAAAATTCCCTCCCAAAATAATGTAATCTGCAAGCTGGTATTCAATTAATTCTTTTTTTATTATGCCCGGATCGATGGGTTGAGCAGATTTCTGACAGATTTTTAATAACTCATTTTGCACTTCTATATGTGTGGATCCCCGTTCAATAAGAAAAAGTGCATGCGGGTTTTTTTTTCTTAGATATTCTATTGAATGAGAACCAAAACCTGCCCAAATAACATAAATATCACTATCTGTAGGGAGTTTACGTGATGCAATTCTATCAAACCAATTATTCAAAAAAGCTCCTTTTGGATATCTTCCTGTTAATTTTCTGTATAGCCGTTGAATGACCTCTTTTGAAACTATCGTTTTTACCTTTGCAACCGGAACCCCATATTTTTTTACTTCAAATAATGGGTAGCTTGTAACAAGACAATGAAGATACCCATGGTCATTCAAATGTTTCGCCAGGGAAAAAGCCCAAAACCTGCCAGGAACTGAAATGCTGATTTTCATGAACTGCTTTTTAATAGGAAAAGCAGGCTCTCCGCTCTCGCATGATATGAATGATGCAATGCTTCTTTTAAAGCATTATTTCTGATATACATATTTTTTTTTCTGTCGGTGAGTAAATCACTAATACAATGAGCCATTTCATTTGGAGTATTAAAATAACACATTGCATAGTCAGGTTTAAAAAATTCAGATTGTTCTTCTGAGTAATTACTGACCACTGCCCCCCCTGCTACCGTCAACTCAAATGTCTTCATGGTATGAAAGCACCCGTGGCTTGCTCTGGTAAAGTTTACTACCACTCCCGCTTTACGCGCCATAAGAGACATATTCTTGTCGGTGTTTGGATTGGGCTTC
>DATJXY010000071.1:0-4018 GCA_035499855.1 Puia sp.
GTAATATGGTTCGTCAATTAGGTGGTTCTATCGGCATTGCAATGATCACAACATTTATCAGCCGGGAAACAGTAAAGCATTTTTCTATATTGTCTGAAAATATCACATTAACGGATCCCTCAACCCAGCAACGTGTCATGATGCTGAAATCCGCTTTTCAAAGCAAAGGATATGATCCACAATCTGCAACGCAAAATGCTTACGCAGTCATTGACAGAACAGTGATGGGCCAGGCAACTTTTCTCACTTATGAAGATCTGTTTATAGGTCTGGGTTTTTTCTTTTTGCTCATGATTCCTTTTTTGATTCTATTCCGTAACAAAAAGAAAAAAGAAATAAAGAAAGAAGAACAGATGGAATGGGGCATGGAGTAAAATGAATTGAGCTCATCGATGAGCGAAGTTTGCTTCAAAATCGCCAAGAATTCTTTCCATTGGCGGATTGAAATATCCGAATTTCAGATGGGAAAATTCTTCATGAATCAATTGCATTAGTTTTTTAATTCCCATCGGTTCACCGGTATCGGTCATATTAATTTTTCCCAGGTACCAGTCAGGATCAATATTGAAATTCCGCCATTGAATCATACATAAATTAGTTTCGCGGATCAGTAAACGCAATGCTTCGTATTCTTCAACACTATCACTCATCCCGGGGAAAACAAAATAGTTGATGGAAGTCCATCCATTAAAACTTCTAACCACACGTAAACTTTCGACAATATCTTCGAAAGAATAATTGTTCGGCCGATAATAAGCTTCATAAACATGTTTTCTTGCTGAATTCATACTGACACGTATCGAATTCAAACCTGCTTCGCATAAAGCATTTACAGCATCCGGCTTCGATCCGTTGGTATTGATATTGATGCTGCCCCTGCCGGTGTGCTTGCGCATTTCAACAATGGATTCGCGGATCGTTTCCCACATTAATAAAGGCTCACCTTCACATCCCTGTCCAAAACTTACAATGGGATATGGAGCTGTTTGCAAATGTGGCACTGTGAATTCAACAATCTCTTCGGGCGTGGGTCTGAAAGTGAGGCGGTCTTGTGTGGAAGTGATAGTTTCTTCCTGTGGTTGAAATGAAATACAACCAATACAATTGGCATTGCACGCAGGTGAAACTGGCACAGGACATTCCCATCTGCCCAATGAAAAATTTCTTGCTGCCGGACAATTATAAGTCAGGCAACAATTTTCCATCAGGTGTTTGACAAGCCTATTATTTGGATATGCATGCAATAATTTTTTTGCGCCTGCATTGATCTTTTCTTTGTTATAACCTGAACATTCCTGTCTTATATCCTGTTCAATGCGAATGGCGGGAACATAAAATTTATTATTGTACCAGCCCGTTGCAGTGTAACAAAAAAGCGGAAGCGTTGGCGCATCTTTTTCTGTTTCGTAGGCTGCAAGATATAAACCCGTGTGAGCGGGCGGAATAAATGCAGCAACAGCCCATCCTTTTTCACAGAGGCGCATTTTCCCGGTCTTGACATCGATGCCAATACCATGTCTTCCCGGCAATTCATATAAAGAGCCACCATCTGGCAGTTCAATCCAATCTTCGGGGGGCACTTCAACTGCATCCCAACCACTTCGGCCGGTTACAAACAGGGAGTCATCTTCGAAAATATTTCCCTTCCCATCGGAATAAAGGAGATATGGTGAGTGTTTCAGTAGCATGAACGAATCTTCGATTATGTGGCGCTGCAAAATTCGTCAAATTGATTGGTATTCTGAATCTTTGTTTTTTATTCTGCTCCACCTGGTGAACCTTGACATTCGCAAAATCAAATATTATATAAGATTTAAAATAATTACTAATTTTAAAATGCCGTGCCGGATTTCTCTCCTGACTGATTTCTGCATACTTCTGATGGTAAGTGTTATTGTCCTGACCACGGGATATTTCTTAACCATCTAAATCTTTGCTATGAAACCTTCGGCTTCTCAATGGACCTCCTGGCAAAAAATTCTTTTCAGATTTTTCTTTGTATTTCTGGGAATTTTCGCATTTTCTTATGTCGTAGCACCTATCGGATTTACCTTTGGGCTAAGCTATTCTTCTCTTGAAAAATTTTTTGGAACCATATCCAGACCTCTTCACTGGCTTGATCAACATTTTTATCATTTTGGTTTCGATCCTGCAAAACATGACAACCTCCCCGGTGATGGCCGCTACGGGATGGTCTTTTATTTCACTCTTTTCCTCTTCGCATCGATAACATGCATAGTGTGGAGTTGGATCGATAGAAAAAAGGATAATTATAGCAGACCCTTCTTCTGGTTCAGCTTCTACCTGCGTTATTGCGTGGCTGTCATCATGCTCTGGTACGGTTTTATGAAATTGATTCCTGTACAAATGTCTTACCCGAATGCGGAACAGTTGCTCAGCACCGTGGGCGAGCAGACTCATGAAGGTATATTGTGGATTTTCATGGGTCTTTCTCCGCGCTATCAAATGTTTACAGGTCTATGCGAAGTGGTGGCAAGTTTATTGTTGCTATTCCGTCGGACTTATGTGCTGGGCGGTCTATTAATGTGTGGAGTACTTACCAATGTTTTCATGCTGAATCTCTGGTACAATGTTCAGTTAAAAATATATTCTTCGTTGACACTTGTTTGCGTTTTGTTTGTTCTCTCACCTCATTTTAATCGTTTAATACAGTTGTTTTTTTATAAACACGCTATTTCGTTGGATGAAAAAAATTACATCATTCAAAACCGGGCGTCCAGGTGGGTATTGTGGGCTTTAGCATTCTCATTTATATGCGTTTTTTGCTCAATGAATCTGTTCTATAATAACAGGGAATATAAGCGAAGTCTTCCTATGCTTCATCAGAAAATATACGAGATCACTTCTTTTGTTGCGGGCGATACGATCCCTCCGCTACTTACTGACAGTTTACGATGGAAACGATTGGTATTCACAAGCGATAAAGATGCGATTATTTACAGGATGAACGATGCTAAAGACTATTATTCCTGTACGGTGGACAGCAGCAAAAAGACATTCGCGCTTCGCAATACTGATGATACAACTATATCGGCCTTACTCCATTTCGACAGCCCCGGAAAAGAACAATTGCTTTTGTCTGGCAACTGGAAAAAAAGGGAAGTCCACATTTCGATGAAGGAAAATCCTGTTGACAGTCTGACTATAAACAAAGAAAAAATCAGTCTGGTATGGGATCACTAAATCATAGTTCCTGTACTCTGTAAGTATTACTAACCCATCCCTGTGAATTTGTTAACCTTTAATTTTTCTGCTATGCAACCGTCAGTCGCATCATGGAAGCCCTGGCAAAGATTTTCATTCCGATTTTTCTTCCTGTTCTTAGGCGTAACATCCATTTTTTGCTGGCAACTCCTTCTATATATCGCCTTTCTTGTCTTTATAAAAAAGCCAACATGGAATTTGGGCGGAATGTATAATCTATTAGCAAAACCATTTTATTGGCTTGATAAGCATCTTTATCATACGGGATATACTCTTAAAATGGAGACTGCCCCTTTCGACAATCATTTCGGTGTTATCTTTTATATTACTTTATTTCTCCTTGCCATTTTAGGCGCTTTTGTGTGGGGGTTACTTGACAAGAAAAGATACAACTATGATAAATTATTTTACTGGTTCAACCTTTACCTGCGCTATACTTTAGCCATTGTAATTTTTGGCTATGGGATCGATAAACTGATTCCTATCCAGATGACCTATCCAAGTGTTATTAGCCTGATTACTCCATACGGTGAACTAAGCAGGTTTGATGTCTTGTGGAATTTTATGGGTGTTTCACCAGGCTACATGATTTTTACAGGCGCATCCGAAATTGCCGGGAGCCTGCTGTTATTATCCAGGCGGACTGCCGTTGCGGGTTATCTTTTGCTGCTTGCCGTTTTATCAAATGTGGTAGCCCTTAACTTTTTTTATAATATCCCCGTGAAACTTTTTTCTTCCCAGTTATTGCTGTATGATCTTTATTTGCTTGCTCCATACCTGAAAAAAATTTTTC
>DATJXY010000072.1:0-39035 GCA_035499855.1 Puia sp.
CTTCACAATCCAGTCAGCATCTGTGCCGGTGGTACTTGCAAAAAGATGGGCAGTGATATTACCGGTTACAACCAGGTCCTCCGTCAGTGAATCAGTTGTGAAGCTGACAACATCCGGCCTGGTATAAACGAAACGCTGATCCTCTACCTGCCATGGTCTCCACCTGCTGCCACGACCATAGGTAGCTTCGATTGGGAGAACCCTGTAAGGAACAGGGTTTGCAGGATCACTCTCATAACTTATTTTGCCTTTTTCAGAATCAGGTTTATTAAAAGAAGCCGTATTGTCCGGACCAGCATATAAATTCTTCACGACTGATTCCGCAGGTGGCCATTTGCTATATGTTTTCCATATGTTATTTCCTGTCTGAAAACAATATGCTTCTTCAAATTTTCCATCTCCTATTCCTTTCAGCCAGTAATCAAACCATTTTTTTTGCAGATCCCTGAACCAGGGCCCGGTTTTACTTTCGAAATCAATTTTACCCAGACTATCTGCATTTCCTCTCGCCCATTGGCCATGGTTCCATGGACCCAATACAATATGATTCCGGTTGAAGCTATCTTTTTTCTCCATATGCGCGTACATGAGCTGAGGTCCATTCATATCTTCCTGGTCATAATAACCGCCTACATGCAATTGTGGAACCTGCGGGTAAGAGACATAACTCAACGGAGAATTTTTTTGCCAGAAGCTATCATAAGACGGATGTTTTACAAAATTGTTCCAGGTCGGAATTTTACCATGAAAATATTTTTCATTTACATTTTTTAACGATCCGAGTCTGATATACCAGTTATATAGATCAAATTGCGGGAAAGGAAAATCACTGTCTTTGGTTTTGTCAAATTCAATTTCGTAGGAATATTCCATTCCATAACTTAAACGGAATGCACCATTATGATGGAAATCATCTCCCAAAAAAAGATCTCCCATACATGCCTGTTCGGAGGCTGCTTTCAATGCAGGATGCGGATCAACAGAACCGACCAGGGCCAGCCAGCCCGGATATGAAATTCCGACGATGCCCGCTTTCCCGTTATTGTTCGGAATATTTTTAACCAGCCAGTCAATGGTATCCCATGTATCTGTACTTTCATCGATTGCTCCTTTTTGATTCAGATGAATCAATGGCTGATGAATTTGCATATCTCCTTCACTCTTGTATTTGCCACGGATATCCTGGAAAACAAAAATGTATCCATCCTGCGACATATTGTAATATGCAAAACGCGGTGAAGGCGAAAAAATAATATTGTCTTCAGGCAGTCCGCTGTTTGCACCATAGGGTGTGCGCTGAATTAATATGGGCAGGTCTTTGTTTATATCTACAGGAGTCACTATGGCTGTATATAATTTTACTCCGTCCCGCATCGGGATCATCACACTGGTTTTTTTGTATTTGATATTCGTATCTGTCTGCGCTGAAAGAGTAAGTATTGTAATCAGCAGGGAGAAAGAGAAAATAATTTTTTTCATGAAATGATTTGGGATAAAAGTAAATAGATTAATAAATATAAAATGGGAAACTCGCAGCTAATTGCAAAGTTCAAAGTTCAAAGTGCAAAGGGCAAAGTTTAAACAAGAATGTCTTTTGCACTTTGACCCTTGACCTTTGGCCTTTGCCCTTACTCATGTATCCGGAGTTTATTTTTAAGCAAAGCAATTTCTTCCTGAAGATTTTTTACTCTCTCCAATAAATGAGTGATTGCATCAATTCCGGCTGTATTGATTTCAAGATCATAATGCAGGTGGACAAACTTTTCCAGTTCCTGCAATTTATCCAATGAAATCATATTCTTTTCTTCAACAGTGCTGATCTCTATCAATCCATACTCGCGCAGCGAAAAAACAAAGGAGGGTTCTATCTGATAATTCTCACAAAAACTGCTTACAGAAATGAATTCTTCTTGTTGCATGGCTGAATTTTTATTTCAAGCTGGATAATTGTCTGAATAATTCTTTTTGTTTTTCAGTGAGGTTAACGGGAATTTGAATGGAATAAGTGATATACAGATCCCCAAACGCCCCTTCTTTTTTGTATACCGGAAATCCCTTGCCTTTCAATCTCGTCTTCGTTCCGTTCTGTGTTTCCGGGTTTACTTTTAATTTTATTTTCCCGCTCAGGGTATCCAAAGCAATTTCTCCTCCCAGAACAGCGGTATATAAATCAAGATTTATGGTGGTATACAAGTCATCTCCCTGTCGTTTGAAACGGGGATCTTCGCCGATGATAAATCTAATATACAGGTCACCGTTAGGACCGGCATTAACTCCGGGACCGCCATGTCCTTTCAGTTTAATCACCTGTTCATTCGCAACACCTGCAGGAATGGTAATCCGGATATTTTTCCCGTTCACTGTTAAAGTCTGCTGATGGGTCCGGTAGGCTTCGGCAAGTGACAAATGCAATTCCGCCTGATAATCCTCTCCCCTGAATTTGACATTAGCTGATTTGCGCTGGTTGCCAAATATGGATTGAAAGAAATCCGAAAAATTGCCATCTCCAAAATCTCCGGAAAACTCCTCTTCGTGTGAGCCGCCCCGGTAGGCATGGGATTGGGATTGCCGCGCTTTTTCAAATTGTTCCGCATGCTGCCAGTTTTCGCCATACTGGTCGTATTTTTTCCGGTTTTCAGGATTGCTCAGCACTTCATTCGCTTCATTGATCTGTTGAAATTTTTTATTGGCTTCTTTATCATTTGGATTTAAATCAGGATGGTATTTCCTTGCCAGCTTCCGATAAGCTTTTTTGATATCTTCCTCCGAAGCACTTTTGCCAACTCCCAATATTTTATAATAATCTATGAATGCCATAAATTCTTCTTTTGATAAAGCGTTTGTTCAGCCTGGCAATAAAATTACTACTGTTCGGCTGATTTTATTACTGTTAATAGCCACGGAGAGGCGGATAATATTTTCCTGCTTCCCTAGCCATAGAAAATATCGAGATAGGACTTATGATGAAGAATATTAGCAAAAAATTCTTAAAAGACTTCTTTTACAATATTCCAGATGACTTTGGGTTTACCCAGGGTATAATAATGAAGGACCTTTACACCTGATTTTTTTAATTCCCTGCTTTGTTCAGTCAGCCATTCAGTACCGATTTTTTCGACCTCTTCATCATTTTTGCATTTCATAATAGCATTGGAGAGATCGGCGGGAATATCCACGTGGAATACTTTCGGCAAAATGGTCAGTTGTTTCTTATTGGTGATTGGCTTAAGTCCCGGAACAATTGGTACTTCAATTCCATTTTGCCGGCATGATTTTACAAAATCAAAATATTTCTGGTTATCGAAAAACATCTGGGTCGTAATATAATCTGCGCCGGCGTCTACTTTGGCTTTCAGGTGCATCATGTCTGTCTGGAGATTGGGCGCTTCAAAATGTTTTTCGGGATATCCTGCGACTCCAATACAAAAATTAGTCTTCCCCCCGTTTTTGATATCCTCTTCCTGGTAAATTCCGTGATTGAGGTTTACTACCTGCCTGAGCAAGTCAATCGCATACCTGTTACCGTTAGGCTCCGGTTCGAAAGAAGCCTCATTTTTCGCGGCATCCCCTCGAATAATGAGTACATTGTCAATTCCAAGAAAATGAAGATCGATCAGTGCATCTTCGGTCTCCCTTTTCCCGAAACCTCCGCAGATGAGATGAGGCACTGCATCCACCTGGTAATGGTTCATGATGGCGGCGCAAATACCAACTGTTCCCGGTCTTTTCCGGACTTCCACTTTTTCAAATGTACCATCAGATTTTTTCTTGAACATCGTTTCACTCCGGTGATAGGTCACATTGATAAAAGCAGGTTTGAATTCCATCAAAGGGTCCAGGTGTTCATAGATCGAATTGATCGTTTTGCCTTTCAGAGGAGGCAATATCTCAAATGAGACCTTAGTTCCGTTCGTCTGTTGTATATGTTCAATAACCTTCATAATATTGGAGTGCAAACATAATTCAATAGCAGTAGAACTCAAACTGGTGTTAAAGTATTTTTCCGAATCTCCTTATTCGTTTTCTTCCTCTATTTTTGCCATAAATCAATTGTTTTGAGCCTTAGAATCTACACAAAGGACCTTGTAAAAACATATCGTAACCGCACGGTGGTAGATCATGTTTCAGTCGATGTGAAGCAGGGAGAAATTGTCGGGTTACTCGGACCGAATGGAGCGGGTAAGACAACAACTTTTTATATGGTTGTCGGTCTCATAAAACCCGATGAAGGAGAGGTTTTTCTGGAGGAATCAGATATGACCAAACTTCCGATGTACAAGAGAGCACAAATGGGCATTGGCTACCTTCCGCAGGAAGCCTCCGTTTTCAGAAAATTGAGTGTTGAAGACAATATCAGGGCCATTCTTGAAATGACCAAACTCAGCAAGAAAGAACAAAAAGACAAATTGGAAGCCTTGCTGGATGAATTTCGCCTGCATCATGTCAGAAAGAATAATGGTGATTCATTAAGCGGTGGTGAGCGGAGAAGAACCGAAATAGCAAGAGCGTTGGCAGTGGATCCGAAATTTATTTTACTGGATGAACCATTTGCGGGTGTGGATCCGATTGCAGTGGAAGATATTCAGACCGTTGTTGCAAGACTGAAATATAAAAATATCGGTATCCTGATCACAGATCACAACGTGAATGAAACGCTTTCTATTTGTGATCGTGCATATTTACTTATTGAAGGAAAAATTTTCAAACATGGTACTGCGGAAGAATTAGCAGCCGATGAGCAGGTGCGTCGTTTATACCTTGGAAGGAATTTTGAATTGAAGAGAAAAGACTACCTGCACGAAGAAGCAAGAAAAGAAGCCACACTGGAAAATATTATCCTTTCATTTGAAAATGCAATCGATGGAATGGGAAAAATCGAAACGCAAAACGCAGAGCGCGAAAGACTCGCATTGCCAATAGGACAAGGCCTTACAAGTGAATCTTTCAATGAAGCAGAAGAACTCGGCCTTCCGGAATATGCCAGATTTATATCCGATACAAAAAATGCATTGATTCAGTATGCAGAAAAAAATAACAGGAAAGAAATCCTGGAGCGCGCAAAAGAACTCGGTGCGGAAGACAGGGATTTAAAATCTGACCTGAATATGCTGCTTGTATTGCTTAAGGCAGAGCATGACTCCGTCTAACTCACCTGCCGTCTATAATCATTGTACATTGGTCTTTTATCATTACTTTGCCTTTGATGAAGTTACTCAGTCCTGCCATATCAAGGCTGGCCCGGCTTCGCTCCTGGCAGATTGAGCAATGGGTTCAAAACCCTGTTGCAGTACAGAGGGAAGTATTGCAACATCTTGTGACTTCTGCGCAATACACTGAATTCGGCAGAAAATATAATTTCTCCAAACTTTTTTCGATCAAAGAATTTAAGAAAGCTGTTCCTGTTCATGAATATGATGACCTGAAACCTTATATCCAGCGGATCATGAACGGGGAAGAAAATATTTTATGGAACACGCCCGTCAGCTGGTTTGCCAAAAGCAGCGGAACCACGAGTGATAAGAGCAAATTTATTCCGGTAAGTGAAGAAAGTTTGCAGGACGGACATTATAAAGGAGCAAAAGATGTGCTGACGATGTATTATAATTTCAATCCTGATTCCGATCTCTTAACGGGTAAGGGACTCGTCATCGGTGGCAGTCATACCATCAATCATCTTAATGAAGCCGTTCATTACGGAGACCTTAGTGCAGTGTTATTGCAAAATTCTCCTTTCTGGGGTCATTGGATAAGAACTCCTGAACTTAATATTGCATTACTCGATGAATGGGAGGATAAGATTGAGAAACTAGCTCAGGGAACGATCCAGGAAAATGTAACTTCCATTTCAGGAGTTCCTACCTGGACCCTTGTCCTGATAAGGAGAATCCTGGAAATAACAGGGAAGGAAAATTTGTCCGAAGTATGGCCGGCGCTTGAATTATATATTCATGGCGGAGTATCGTTTACTCCTTACCGTGATCAATTTAACAGGTTGATCGGAAAAAAAATTAACTACCTGGATCTGTATAATGCCAGTGAAGGTTTTTTTGCCGCCCAGGATAATCCGGGTGATGAAGGCATGCTGCTTTTTCTTGACCATGGAATTTTTATGGAATTCATGCCCATAGAAGAATATGGAAAACCGCAGCCTGAGACCATCGGGTTACAGGATGTGGAGAGAGAAAAAAATTATGCCCTTGTGATCAATACAAATGGAGGTTTATGGAGATACCTGCTCGGAGATACGATTCAGTTTACTTCTCTGAACCCTTATCGTATCAAAGTAAGCGGACGAGTGAAACATTTTATCAATGCATTTGGCGAAGAAGTTATTGTCGATAATTCCGACCGCGCCATCGCCATCGCCTCGGAAAAAACGGGAGCCGTGGTGAATGATTATACTGCTGCACCCGTATATTTCAGTGAAAACAGCAATGGGGCACATGAATGGCTCATAGAATTTGAAAAAGAGCCTGACAATATGGGCGCTTTTGTGTATGAACTGGACAAGGCATTGAAAGGCATTAACAGTGATTATGAAGCTAAACGATATAAAGATATTGCGCTTCGGATGCCGCTGTTGAAAAAGCTTCCGAAAGGTTTATTTGCTGAATGGCTGAGACAAAAAGGCAAATTGGGAGGTCAGCATAAAGTGCCCCGTTTATCGAACGACAGGAAATATATCGACGAAATCCTATCGATGCTTGCGGGTAAGAATATATAATTCTTCAAAATATTCCTGTCTGCTTAATTCACTTGTATTTTACTTTTAAAACAGTTTGAGATGATTGCATGAGCAGTGCAACTGTTATCAGGCTCACAAATGACGAAGTATAAAACAGGTAGAGATAAGGTACATCAATAAAGTTATAAAAAAACACCAGGCTAATTTTTAAACTCGCTAAAGCAATATTCGAAACCCTCTTTTTTTTATTCCGGTAAAAACAAATTATAACAAACACTATTGGAGAAATAAATGAAAGGATGACGAGCAGCGTGTGTAACAATCCCGCCTTCGCTGGGCCAAAAAATTTTGCAAATCCCAAACTCATCCAAAAGACTTCGCGGGAATTCTCCCAAACTTTTTTTGCAAATTCAACATAGTAACCCGGTAGTTGAGATAATTGTACAAATGCCCTCCATCCGAAAGGCAATACGAAAAGAACTAAAAAACATATTATTCCGGTAATAACAAAAATAATGAGCTCTCTTTTTTTTTGATTCAGGATAAGGTATAAAAGGAATGCCGGTATCCAGCCAATCAATGCATATCTGCTCAATACACACAAAGAAGTGACGATACTAATTGAGACAATATTACCTGATGAAATTGCCAGTACCAGCAAGGCATAATAGAATGCGACGATTCCTTCTTCACTCATGCTTAAAAAACCATGAGCCTCGTCTTCTCCAGTTAACCACCAGAAAAGTATAACTCCGATAAGCAGCAGGAAAAAAGATGCAGGTTTATTTCTATTAAAGTCAAGAATAAAAATGAAATAACTAAAAATCAGAATCAGGCAGATAGTAGTAATCCATCTCAGATCGAAATTGAAGATGACTGCCGGAGTAAAAGGCAACCACATGGCCGGAAGATAAATGGGCCTGGTTCCATTCCATATTTCCGGAATATTATCATATACATGTTTCCATTGTCCCGCAATCAATCGTTGATCCATTATCTTAATGACGGGGAGCATATCTGCATAATCGGGATCCACCGGAATAAGATCAAACCAATATCGGGAAACAAAAAAAGCAATGATTACAGTAGCGATAAATAACAGTAGCTTAAACCAACTGCTGAATGCTGAAAAGCTCATTGGGCCCCGAAGGACTGTTTTTATATCAGGAACGGATGTTATCAGCACAGCGAAGGCTATGCCTGATAAAAAATATACCACAGAAAAAACAGGAGTAAAAGCGTATATTTTGAGGCAATAAGTAGCGCACATTGTCTCCGCTGCAAATACAGCCAGCAGCCATTTCTTCCTGTTTTCTAAACTGAACATATCCTTAAAAGAGATAAATAAATATATTTATTTAAAACCAAACGGATGAGTTTATATATTTGACAATCCTTAACCGGATTTTTATGGGATTGCTCGATGGAAAAATATCAATAGTTACAGGAGCTTCAAGGGGAATTGGTGAGGCAATTGCTCTGAAACTTGCTGCAGAAGGTTCGCATATTGTCTTTACTTATCTCAATAGCGATGAGAAGGCAAAGGCCCTGGAAGAGAAATTAAAAAGTCTCGGAATAAAAGCAAAGGCTTTTAAAAGTAACGCTGCAGTATATGCGGAATGCGAGCAGTTGGTAAATGATGTGGTAAAGGAATTTAATGCCGTTGATATTTGTGTGAATAATGCCGGTATTTCGAAAGATAGTTTATTGTTACGCCTTTCGCCCGAACAATGGGATGAAGTGATGAATATTAACCTGAAGAGTGTATACAATATGACCCGGCAGGTGATAAGGCCGATGATGAAGGCAAAAAAGGGATCTATTATCAATATGAGTTCGATTATTGGTCTCCGTGGTAATGCAGGACAGTCCAGTTACGCAGCATCTAAAGCAGGTATCATCGGGTTTACAAAATCAATAGCGCATGAATTAGGAAGCCGGAATATCCGCTGCAATGCGATTGCACCCGGGTTTATAGAAACGGATATGACGCATTATCTGAAAGACGGGGATGCATCGAAATCTTTTTTGGAAAAGATTCCCCTTGGCCGCTTTGGCAGTGCAGAGGAAATTGCCAATATCACTTTGTTTTTAGCCAGTGATCTGAGCTCATATGTCACAGGACAGGTGATCAGCGCCTGTGGAGGACTGAATATCTGATCTAATCGGTTTTGATTTACAATCGCTCAATATTTCGAATTACCGAGGACATTGTCTTTGTCCGCAAATAATATTTGACCATGCATTTGATTCATGAACTGATAGCTGAAAATAAAGTCTGGGCCGAAGGAAAAAAAGCTGAAGACCCCCAATATTTTGAGCGCCTTTCTCATTTGCAAACGCCTGAATTTTTATGGATCGGTTGCAGCGACAGTCGCGTGCCTGCCAATGAAATCACGGGAACACAACCGGGTGAAATCTTTGTGCACCGCAATATTGCCAATATGGTTGTTCATACGGACGTCAACCTGCTGAGTGTACTTGAATTTGCCGTAGTTCATCTAAAAGTAAAACATGTGATTGTTTGCGGGCATTATGGCTGCGGAGGTATTAAGGCTGCGATGACCAACCACGATTATAAACAGGTCCTGAATATGTGGCTAAGACATATCAAAGATGTTTATAGACTTTATCGCGATGAGTTGGATGCGATCAGTGATATTGATAAACGGGCAGACCGGCTGACTGAATTGAACGTCAAAGAACAGGTATTGCATCTGGCTAAAACTTCCATCATTCAGCGTGCATGGCAATACGAACAAAGACCGCAATTACATGGATGGATATATGGTTTGAAAGATGGAATTATCAAACCTTTATTTGAAATGGACGCTAATACAAAGATTGATTCACTCTACCAATACGATAATCTTTAAATTGCTCTTCAAATTATCTATTTCTTTGCCTTGAATTTTTGAATGGCATTTTTTGTGAATTCGCTTACTACCAACTTTCCGGACATGGCTGCCCGTTCGGTTAATAACTGATCCCAGTTTTCGGTTCCTTTCCAGAAAATTTTTTTCATTTCTGCCATTGCATCAGGATTGGAATGAGAAAGATTAGTTGCCAATCGCTGCAGCGATTCATCCATGCTCTCGACCTCAGTGTGCAATTCTGCAAAAAGTCCTTTTTTTCTGGCCCAGTCAGCATTACGCCATAATCCGGCATCTATTGCTAACTGTGAAAAAGCAGAGAGCCCGATTTTTCTTTCAATAACCGGACCTACAATGAATGGGCCTATTCCGATTGACAACTCACTCAATTTAATTTCGGCTCCTTCCAACGCAATGGCATAATCGGCAGCTGCTACGAGCCCGATTCCGCCCCCCACGCATTTTCCATGCACACGGACAATAATGAATTGGGGACATTTGCGCATCGCATTAATGACATGTGCAAATCCATTGAAGAATTCCGTTCCCTGCTCCCTGGTTTTAATGGCTGCGAGTTCATCGAATGATGCGCCGGCACAGAATGACCTGTCTCCGGCCGAGCGAAGAATGATGACCCTGGTTTCCTCGTTGTTGGCCGCACTATGAAATTCCTTTGCGAGTTCATCAAGAATTTTCCCTGGCAGGGAATTACTTTGGGGATGAAAAAATTCGATCGATGTAATGCTGTTACGTGTGGAGGATTTTACATACGGTTCACTCATAATATTATTTTTTTCGCACAAGGTTTTTTCGCGCAGAGCTATCAGAGAAAAAGAGACTATTCCTTTGCATAGTTATTAAAAAGTCTGGTAATCCCTTCCTTCAAAAGCTCCTCATTAAAATTTATTAACAATCCGATTCTCAGGTTACTTAACCTTAAATAAGTCAGCACCTGCTTTTTATGGACAGGAGCGATCGTTTCGAGAGATTTAATTTCGACAATAATTTTCTTTTCTACAATTAAATCTGCACGAAAACCGATATCCATTTTGAGGTTGTCATAGAAAACCGGGATGGCAACCTGGTTTTTTACATCAAGTCCTCTTTTCCGCAATTCGTAGCACAATATTTCCAGGTAAACCGATTCAAATAAACCCGGCCCCAAATGTTTATGAATCTGGATGCTTGCATCAATAATACTTCCCGTGATCTGATTAGTATCCATCCTCCTTTCCTCTGTTAGCTCTGTGCGAAAATAAAACCAATTCAATCAGAGAGCAAGCGTGAGAACAGAAGGAATAAAAGGTGATCATTGCTCTAATTTTCTCACCATCGTAAGAATCGTAGCGATCGCCACACTCTCCCCCGTTTCATCATATACATCCACATACCATTTCACAATTCCTTTTGCGATATCTGTTTCATCTTTTTTATCCTGATCAATTTTTTCCTTACAGGTAAGCTTAACCCCAATCGTTGATCCTGCATACACGGGTTTGACGAAACGGCACTCTTCAATTCCGTAGTTGAGAAGTACAGGCCCCTTTTTTGCGTCGACAAAAAGTCCAGCAGCTGCGCTCAGTATAAAATAACCATGAGCAACGGGTTTGGTAAAGATCGTTCCCTCCAAAGAAGTATGATCCGTATGCGCATAAAAATGATCCCAGGATACATTGGCGAAATTCACGATATCTGCTTCCGTGACCGTTCGTTTATGGGTGAT
Source organism: Puia sp. (assembly GCA_035499855.1). Lineage (GTDB taxonomy): Bacteria > Bacteroidota > Bacteroidia > Chitinophagales > Chitinophagaceae > Puia. The sequence goes on from DATJXY010000072.1 coordinate 11,282, forward strand.
AACGGTATCGCCTATACGTAGTTCTTCAAAATATTTCCGGAAAGGATGTTTTTCATCTTCGATCTGATTGGAAAAAGGCTGGTAGATATTCGTAATAGCGGTAATTGCATCAGGTGACCCTTGTACTGCCACGCGCTGCATATAATGTTTCACACCGCGAATACCGCCCATTTCTTCGCCACCGCCGGCTCTGCCAGGTCCTCCGTGCACCAGCAATGGAAGCGGTGAACCGTGTCCGGTACTTTCTTTAGCACATTCATTATTCAGGATTAGAATTCTTCCATGATGCGTCGCTGCGGAGAGTGCATATTGACGGGCAATTGAATGATCGGCCGTTACGATTGTACTGCATAAAGAACCCTTTCCTTTTTTTGATAATTCGATTGCTTCATCCATATTTTTATATGGCATTATAGTGCTCACAGGTCCGAAAGCTTCGACGCTGTGAACCTCTTCGCTCGAAAAAGGTTTCTCATTCATCAGTAATAACGGGCTCATAAAAGCACCCTTCACAGGATCGGCATCGATCAGTTCCACACTGTCCAATGAACCATAAATGATTTGTGAAGAAGCCAGCAATTGCTGAACCTGTTTTTTTACTTCTGAACGTTGAGACTGTCCAGCCAATGAACCCATCCTCACTTTTTCATTCAGTGGATTGCCGATGGTGGTTTGAGAAAGTCCTTTCACCATTGATTTTAATACATCTTCCATTTTATTTTCAGGTACAAAAATTCTCCTGATAGCCGTACATTTCTGCCCGGCTTTCACCGTCATTTCTTTCCTTACTTCTTTGATGAAGATCTCCCATTCAGGCATATCCGGATTTACGTCCGGTCCGAGCACGATACAATTCAGCGAATCGGCTTCCATATTGAACGGGGTATTTTCTTTCAGGATATGTGGATTTGATTTGAGAAGAATTCCGGTGGAAGCCGATCCGGTAAAAGTGATGACATCCTGTGATTCAACATGGTCTAATAAATCACCGGCGCTTCCGCAGATCAATTGCAATGATCCGTCGGGAAGAATGGCGGATGCAGCTATTTCTTTGACAACAGCTTCCGTCAGGAATGATGTGATGGTTGCGGGTTTTACAATGGCAGGGATGCCGGCCAGTAAATTCACGGCAATTTTTTCGAGCATTCCCCACACCGGGAAATTAAAAGCATTGATATGAACTGCAATTCCTTCCTTCGGTACTAAAATATGCTGAGCCATGAATGTGTCGCCTTTACTCAGACTCATTCCTTCACCATCCGTACAGAATATTTCATTTGGAAATTTTCTTCTCAGAGAGGCATAAGAAAATAAATTGCCGATTCCTCCTTCAATATCGATCCAGCTGTCTGCACGTGTTGCCCCGGTTTGATAGCTGATGCTATAAAATTTTTCCAGATGATTTCTCAGGTGAAGTGCCAGAGCTCTCAACATTTTACCTCTTTCATGGAAAGTCATTTTTCGAAGCGCGGGATTTCCTTTTTTTCTTCCATATTCCAGCATGGCTGCAAAATCCAGTCCTCCCGTACTCGCCCGGAATATTTCATCACCCGTTACAGCATTGTATAAGGCCTGACCATCCCCATCACCGGGAATCCATTTCCCTGTTACATAATTTCCAAGTTTATTCATATGGAATTTTTTAGGATAATTCTTATGGCTGTGAAGAATTATCTACACTAAATTAATTCAAAACTATAAATCAGAAAGTTGGTATCATTTTATGAATAAACCTTTAATTTTGTTTTCAGAGAGGTTTTGGAATGGGTCAAAAAGTAACTGCTGTTATATTATTGATTGCGATGGCAGGATCTGCCTTCAATAAAGTCATTGCCCTGATCGATTACAATCTCAATAAAGAATTTATTGCATCAACACTCTGCGAAAACCGCGACAGGCCCGCATGCTGTTGCAAAGGAAAATGTTTCTTAAAAAAACAATTGCAAAAAGGAGAAACTGATAAGAATGGTTCAAATTCTGCAAAACAGAAATTTAATACAGATGTATTTCAGGAAGACGGTTTAAATAGCAATCTGTTCAGTTTCCAGGGAAATATCGCCGCATTCGAAAATTATCAATCAAGTCTCTACACAAACTCGCTGCAGCAGGTTTTTCATCCTCCGGCTAAGCTATAGTTGTTCTCTTATTTTTCAGCCCTTCCAGAAACATGATTAGCGTGGGTGACTGCAACTGTCCCTACAAGTTTCTATAATTAATGAGATTTTACAGCAGTTATTACATTCATTATTTTAAAGTTTATGAAAAAAATTATTTTTATTCTACTCATGTTCATATCGGCTTCTTCTTATGCATGCGATATATGCGGATGTGGCGGGAGTAATTTGTATTTAGGACTCCTTCCAAATTTCAAAAGTACATTTATAGGCCTTCGCTATCACTATTCTCAATTTCATACTGTATTAGCGAACGATCCCAGTGAATACAGCCATAATTATTACAATACAATTGAAGCCTGGGGAGGTTGGAACATTGGAAAACGCTGGCAGGTATTGGGATTCATTCCATATTATTACAATAAACAGATGGATGACGATGGACCTTCCAGCAAAAGCGGATTAGGCGATATTACTTTGCTGGGAAATTATTTATTGCTTCATACTAAAAAGAGCACTAATCAAAATGATATCGTTGAAAATGAACTTTGGATTGGCGCCGGTGTAAAATTACCAACAGGCGGCTTTCGGGTCAACCCCAGTGATTCCAATACAACTGTTGCTGATATCAATTCACAAATAGGCACAGGCAGCACCGATTTTATCCTGAATGCTTTATATATTTTCAGGTTCAACCGGTTTGGAGTGAGTACCACAGTAAATTATAAAATGAATACTGCTAACAGTTCGGATTATAAGTACGGAAATAAATTGACGGCTACAAGTCTTGCTTTTTATCGTTTACGTTTTGGTAAGATGGCCATGTCGCCCAATGCCGGAGTTCTCTATGAGAATACAGCGGGTAATAATCTTTCTGGTGAAAAAGTTCAATATACCGGAGGATGGGCGGTGAGTGCTGTAGCAGGGATTGAATTTTCATTCAACAAAATAACTGCCGGCTTCAATCTGCAGGATCCCCTTAGTCAGGATTATGCAAGCGGACAAACCAAAATGCAATTCCGGGGAATGGCGCATATTACCTTTGCACTATAGGTAAATGATTTTCGGTTCGGATAAGGCAGGGGTTGAAATTTCAAAATCGACCCCGGTCTTGATTCTTTTTTTCATTTTATCAAAGCAAAAAATTTTTTTATGATAAATAGAAGATATTTCTTTCTTATTCCGGCTTTTTTATTTTTATCAGCATGTCATAACAGTAATCATCAAACTGCATCTCCAGCGGCTAAGGTTTCCAGAGATTCAACTGAAACCAAAAAAGATCGCTTATTAAAACTTGACCTGGCATTGAGAAAAGATCCTGCATGCGGCATGCCCCTGACTGCAGGGCTCGAAGATACTGTTCATTACAAAGGCAAGCTATATGGATTTTGTTCGGAGGAATGCAAGAAACAATTTTTGCAGAATCCGGAGGCATACCTGTCAAAAAAATGATTTCTTTTTGTGACACTATGACACAAAATGCCATTGGTAAAAGATTTGAGTGAATGTAGGTATGAATAACGAGTATTCTTTATTGGATTACAATCCAGGGAACGATTATGAATTACTGGACATTTATTCAAAAACAATTACCCGAGCAGTTGCTTCAGTAGCAGAGTCAGTGGTTCATATCCAGGTGCAGAAAGAAGTGGATGACAGGAGGAAGAATCAGAAATTATTGATGCCTGCATCAGGTTCCGGATTTATTATTTCATCAGATGGATTTCTGATCACTAATAATCATGTCATTGAAGGAGCAAAAGAAATCAAAGTTGCTTTGTCTGACGGACGCCTGGTGAATGCAGATCTGAAAGGAGCTGATCCATCGACAGATATTGCTGTATTGAAGATTTATGAAACGGGATTGAGGCCATTGACAATGGCGAATTCGGATGAGTTAAAAGCCGGACAAATTGCAATTGCAATTGGCAATCCATTAGGATTGCAACACACGGTTACTACCGGTGTTGTGAGTGCACTTGGGAGAACACTAAGGGCAACCAATGGAAGGATGATCGATGATGTAATTCAGACAGACGCATCGCTCAATCCGGGAAATTCAGGTGGACCACTTGTAAATTCATTGGGACAGGTCATCGGCGTTAATACCGCGACCATCGCATCAGCACAGGGATTATGTTTTGCAGTTTCTTCCAACCTCGCTGCTTATGTCGCAGGGAAGCTGATCATGGATGGAAAAGTGAAGCGTGCATACCTTGGAATTGCAGGTCAATTAGTGAATCTCTCTGAGAGAATGATTGCTGCGAATAAACTGGAAAAGAAAACAGGAGTTTATGTATTTGAAATCGTCAATGATCAAAATGTGTATAACCGCGAGATCAGGATCGGAGATATTATTGTGACATTCCGGGATAAACCCATTGGTTCGGTAGATGACCTGCACAAAGAATTAAATGAAAAAGCTATCGGTCGTGAAGCTATAACGGGTGTATTAAGAAATGGAAGGAGGGTGGATATCAAAGTAATTCCGGGATCGCTTGCCTCAATGAATTGATTATTGAGTAACTTTCCTTGTGTCAATTTCTTTGGAGAGCAAATCGAAAATTTCATCGATAGTCCCCTCACCTTTTACATATTCGACCTTGTCGTATTTCTTGTAGTGTTCTGCAACAGCTGCTGTTTTTTTCTCATATTCTTCGATGCGGGCGCGAATTACTTCTTCATTTCTGTCGTCAATGCGATCGGAAGTGAGTCCGCGTTTTAATAAGCGGTTGACCAATTCCTGTTCACTGACCTGCAGGGCAAGTACAACAGCGATTTCAGTATTTTTCTGGGCGAGTAATTTATCAAGCGCTTCGGCTTGTGCATTGGTCCGGGGAAAGCCATCGAACAAAAAGCCATTTGCCTTAGGATTATTGTCCAGGGCCGAGTTGATCATTTCAATTACGATCTCATCAGGGACCAGTTCCCCCTTGGCCATCATATTCTTGACAGCCATTCCCAGGGGAGTAGCATTGGCGATTTCGCTGCGCAATAAATCACCCGTACTAAGGTGCTTTAGACCGTATTTGGATATAAGTCGTTCTGACTGTGTTCCTTTTCCACTTCCGGGTGGTCCGAATAGAATTAAGTTAAACATGTTTCTTACTAACCTTGGAGTTGACAAATATAATATAGAGGATTTAAAATTTTTAACATTTTCATTAAAAGTCCGAAAGTTGGAAAATTGCGAAGTCTGAACTGCGAAAGTCCGGAAGGATCTGTACTACAGTTTTATACACTTCTGCTCTTCAGACTTTCACACTCCAAACCAATCCGTCTCAACTTCGGTTACGTACATTTGTTATAACTATCAAAGCCATGAACAAGATTTTCAGATATTGCGCTATCGCCCTGCTGGCACTCACATTCCAGTATTGCACTTATTCCCAGTCTTCAAATAAAATGAAATTAACAAGTATGGATACAACAAAAAAACAAAATAACCCGGTGTACTCACATTCCGATTCATCCAAGGTGAATTTGAGTGATGATGAATGGAAGAAGATATTGCCGAAGGATATTTATTATGTAGCGAGGCAAAAGGGAACCGAGCGCCCCTGGACCAGTCCATTCGAAACATCCAAGGAAGTAGGAACTTATTATTGCGCTGTTTGCGGCAACCCATTATTCAAGAGCGATACAAAATTTGAAAGCGGATGCGGCTGGCCAAGTTTCTACGAACCTATCAGTAAGGAAAGTATTATTTACCTGGAAGATCATTCATATGGAATGGAGAGAACTGAGGTTGAATGCGGACGCTGCCACTCACATCTGGGTCATGTATTCAATGATGGGCCGCCGCCAACCGGACTTCGTTATTGTATAAACGGAGTGGTGCTGGATTTTGAGAAAGCAAAGGATGCCGAAAAGAAATATAACGAAGCGAAGAAGAATTCGTAGAGAATATTTCGCACAGAGCCAGCAGAGAAAAGCAGCTCTTTCCTCTGTTAGCTCCGCGCGAAAAAGACTTATTTAGCTCTTAATAACAAAACTCCATGTGGGGGAATTGAGACGCTATAAGAATTGGTAAATACTCCCAGATCTTTTTGTCTCCACAAGTCTCGCAATTTCAAATTTGCCGGTAATTGAATTTCCGAAAAATTTATTTGCTGCTTATTAGCCTTATCATCCAGGTTAAAAATGGCAATGGCCCTGCTTCCATCTTCCAGTTCTTTTGTCCAGACCTGGATTTGATTTTTATCCAGCATTTTTTTTGCAGGTTTAGCCAATGCATCCTGATCGATGGAAATCACTTCATCATTGTTCAGGAGGTTGAGGGTAAAATCATCGAGCTGGCTCATATCACATCCGATCAGGAGAGGTGCCGATAACAAACACCAAAGGCTGATATGCGTATATTGCTCATCGGGAGTAAGGCGGGTATTGTGCAATTGTGGTCCCCATCCAACCTTGCCTACAATTAGCATATCAGGATCGTTAAAATGTCCGGGTTGAATATAAGGAGCAGATTTATCCTGAGTGAAGCCAATGCCGGAGAGGCTTGACCAGTTATCCGTGATATCACCTGTTGTGCGCCAGCTATTGCCACCTACTTCGGCTCCCCATTTCCATACATCGCCCATTCCATACTGACAAAGACTGAAAACGATGTCTCTTTTATTTTTTCTCAAGGCATCGCGCATCACGAAATAAGGTTTTTTAAAATCTTCCAGGGAAGGAGAAGCAGGAGCGATCTTGCCATAAGAACACCAATCGTATTTCAGATAATCGATTCCCCATTCCGCATAGGTCTTTGCATCCTGATCTTCGTGCTGGTAGCTGCCGGTATATCCACCGCATGTCAATGTTCCCGGCGAAGAATAGATACCGGTTTTCAAACCCAGGCTATGCACAAAATCACAAAGCGCTTTCATGTCGCGAAATTTATTATTGGTAAGGATTTCTCCCTGGTCATTTCTGCCCGATTCCCATCCGTCATCGATATTGATATAGGTCCAGCCATGATCAGCGAGTTTATCATACATCGCTTTGGCGGATGCTCTTACTTTTTCATCGCTGACACTAAGTCCCCAGCAATTCCAGCTATTCCATCCTAATGCCGGGGTCAGACAAATATTATCACCGCAAATAATCGTGAAGTTTTTGCTGACTGTATTGATTTTATTTTTTGCAATGAGCTTTACTTTAAAACTCCCTTTTGCATTGAGCATACCCGTTATAATGCCTGTTTGTTTGTCGACATGCAATCCGGCAGGCAAGCCAGTCACATCATAGGCCACAGGTTTCTCTCCTGTAGCGGGAATTTTATACTGAAAAGGAGATCCGGGCCTCACACCAAATACAGACGGTCCGTTGATCTTTGGCGAAGCAGTTGCAGCAGGAGTCAAAATATACGGTACTGATTCCATGGCAATCACTTCTTTTTTGCTGCGGTCTTCCTGGAAATTATAGATGACCTGGAAAGATTTGTTTGCAGGAAGAGCAGTTTTATAGGTGTACTCAAAAGGCCTGTTTTTCGCAAAATCAGCTCCGATGGTTTGTTTGAAAGCAATTTCTCCCGAAACGGGGTCCCGGATGATGATCCTCAATTTCCCTGTAAAGTCATATGCATCACTGTTAGATGAAAGGATAATTTTTTTGGAAATTTTTTTGTCTGCCCCGAATTGGAAACCATTATCCCCCGTATTGATCACAATAAAATCGGTGACATCCATCACACTGATTCCATATTTCCCATCATACATTCCTCCGTCGCCGCCATGATCCCAGACCCTGACAGCAATCACATTGTCCTTGTCCCATAAAATTCTTTTGTCATTTAATGAAATGGTATAAGTTCTGGGAGCATCATATACCCCCTGTTTTATGTCGCCACCTCTTCCTGCGTTTCTTCCGAGAAAGGATCCGTTCAGGTAGACTTCATCACCGTCGTCAATTTTTCCGAGCTCAAATTTTAATTTCTCTTTCAGGAAAGATTTTTCTCTGATGGAAGAAGGAATGATGATATGAAGACGATACCAGGCAAAGCCATCGTAATCCGGGTATCCCTGGTATTCCCATGATTTTCCCACTTCGATGGATTGCCAGCTGCTGTCATTGAAAGCGACAGAAGCCCAGTCCGGTTGATCTCCTGTTTTGAATTTCCACCCTTTTGTGATATTAATATCCTGTGCATGGAGAGATGAAATCACTGAAAAAAACAATAATGAAAATGCAAGCAGTCTGTGCATGATAATAAAATTAGAAGGCTCAAATTACGAAAGAGAGACTGATTATTTAATTTTGTACCCCTCGTCGAGAGTCTGGAGTCATTAGCCGGTAGTCTATAGTTAGCCTGTAATTTATATGGATACCACCGACTCTCGACTAATGACTATAGGCTAGCGACTCTCTATAAGCCTCCTTAGCTCAGTTGGTCAGAGCGGCTGATTCGTAATCAGCAGGTCGCGGGTTCAACTCCCGTGGGAGGCTCAATGTAGTCTGAAGTTTTGAGTTCGGAGTCGGTAGTCAATTCGTAAATGGTCATTACATAAAAAATCCGGTACAGATTTCTGCACCGGATCTAAAAAAATTAATTTCATCAGAATCAGTTGGAGCCAGACTTACTCGAGGTCCCCGCTAATTTTTGAACAGCTTCATAACTCATCGTCTGTAGCTGCTCCCTGGTCATTCCTTTTGCGGGACCTGAAACGACTTTATTTCCCTGCATTGATCCGGCAATGACAACATATCGATATTCAAAACCGGACAAATCAACTAATGAAAAAATAGAGATGGCACCTACTGAATAAGTTTCGCTGATAGCAAAACCAACTGAAGCTGTTGGGAATATATTACCATCTCCGTTCGGATCTATATAAGTCAGAATAATTCCTTTATCAATAATATCCTGCGTGATTGAATTTGCAGTAAGTATTTCTTCATATCCTGAATCGGCAGAATTATATGGAGTATTCAGTGTTATCCAGGAAGAATAGATAACGCTATCGGGTCCGGGAGGGCCTTGCGGACCTGTGCTACCTTTCTGGCAGCCCACTGTTGCTAAAATAACTACGGAAAATAAAATAGAAACCAGTTTCAGATTTTTCATGATTCAAAGTTTTAATTTATAATTTATGACTTAGAGTTTTCCCTCGACTGCAATTTAAACTTTAATAAAATTATTCCAATTTTAATTTGGGAAGAATCAGGTGAGTGCACAGGTTCTGCTTATTAAATATACGATTGCATTGAGTTCTGGTTGCTTTCATGGTCTATGGACCATTGGCCATAATATGCGTGAAAAAATTATTTAACTGGATTATTATCCTTCCAGTGCCAGAGATGCAGGCATGCAAAGCTCCGGTAAGGGCTCCACTTTTCGGATATGCTTAATAACGCTTCTTTTAATTTTTTCTTTTCCGCAAAATCCAGTTTATAAATTTTTTTCATCGCATTTTGAATGCCCAGGTCATCAACGGAAAAAACATCTTCCCTTCCCAGAGTAAACATCAGCAACATTTCCACCGTCCATTTTCCCACCCCTTTAATTTGTGTGAGGTATTCGATAATTTCTTCATTTGTCATTTTATTCAATTGCTTATAATCCATTCCCGGATCAATAGCAAACCTCGCAACATTATGCACATAAGATGTTTTGGCATTGGAAAGTCCGATTGATCTCAGTGTTTCAAAAGGAGTATCCAGGATTTGCTGCGGAGTCGGTTCCCCGCTGTATAAATTCAAAAATCTTTTATGAATGACAGCTGCCACTTTTGTTGAAAGCTGCTGGCTCATGATGGAACTGCAGAGATCGATATAAACTTTTTTTCTCTTTCTCAGCTTCATCATTTGCTGCGGCTCAATAATTTTTTTTAACTTTTTATCTTTCGAAAGGTGAATAATATAATCCATACGATGAGTGATTGCGAATTACCCGAATTTTATTCTTTATTCCAATATCCATGGATAAATTTAATTCTTCATTTTCTGATATGGAAAGAAAGATGATTCTTACGGGGGATGGATCGAGCTCCATTTATATTCCACAACAGGAAGTGACCTACCATTCGAGATATGGAGCGATACAGGAATCCAATCATGTATTTATTCGGTCGGGATTGATTCCAATTCAAGATATTCATGCGGAAATTTTCATTTTCGAAATGGGTTTCGGTACAGGGCTCAATGCTTTACTAACGCTTATGGAAGCTGAAAAAGAAAAAAAGAAAATATATTATCGTGCTGTCGAAGCTTTTCCGCTGGAAAATTCTTTGGTTGAACAACTCAATTACTGCGACCGCCTTGAGAAGGCAGATCTCCAATCCATTTTTTTAAAGTTGCATTCCTGCGAATGGGAAAAAGATATTCAGATCATTCCAAACTTCATCTTACACAAAATAAAAAATAACTTCATTGAATATATACCCGAGAAAAAATTTCAGATGATTTATTACGACGCATTTGCTCCGGATGCACAGCCTGAATTATGGAATGATTCCATTTTCATGAAATTATTTTCCATGCTCGATCCTCAGGGAATATTATTGACTTACTGTTCAAAAGGAACTGTTCAAAGAGCTATGCAATCAGCTGGTTTTAACATAGAAAAATTACCAGGACCTCCCCATAAAAGAGAAATCATTCGCGCAAGAAAACCCTAAACCACTAGGGAAGTAATAACTGATCAATCATATATAAAACTCCATTGTGTGCCATCCCATTTTCAGTCAGTGAATTTGCAGGAATCGTATTTTTATTGCCCTGAATTTCTATACTACCGCTCAAAGCTGTAAATGAAATCGTACTATCGTTTAATGTTGTTCTGGTCTGTCCGGTAATAATATCTGATGTAAACACACGCGTTGGAACAATATGATACAACAAAATATTTGACAGTGTGTCAACGTTGGCGCTGTCTATGTCGTCGATAGTCATGAAACCGGCAGCACGAAAAGCATTATTGGTAGGAGCAAATAAAGTATATGGAGCCCAATTCGATAATAATGTATCCAGGTTTATACTTCCCTGGCTGGCTCTTGCAAAAGCAGCTACCAGATAATTGAAACTGGTATCATATTGCAGGAGTTGCAACAAATTTCCTTTTGGAGGAAATAATACTGCAGGCATTGCATTGATAACACCATTGCTGGCGAGGATATCGACATTCAATGCAGGAACACCGTTAATAAAAACACCACTTGAATTGGTGGTGACAAAAATAGAATCTCCGTTAGCAGTCACCAGTTTTCCATTGGGCCCGGCCGGATAATTCTGGGATAATAAACCGGCTGCAACTGTCTGATAAAGTAATAAACTTCTTAAAGCACTGTCCGACATTCCTGCAATCACGGAAGAAGTTAGTCCTGAAGCTGCAAAACCATTATCGGTTGGGACATATACTGTAAATGGTCCGTTTCCGCCAAATACAGTATCCAGATGCACCCTGGTGATTGCCGCGAAATAGACAGTGGCATCAGTTGCAGATTGGAGAATGGTGGTAATTGTATTAGAAGTATTGCTCGGACTCATTGTCGGAGCGGTTGTACAGCCATTCAGGAGCCGGCCAAAAAGAACAATGATTAGTGCAAACGTAATTAAACGACCAACTGATTTAATCTTCATAAAGATGAATTAAAATTATAAAAGATCGGGATAGGGGGAAAGGAGATTTGCATTCAATAACGTCTTATTTACATAAGTAGTACGGAAAAATCGGGCAAAGGTTGATTTTTGCCGGCAGAAAATAAAAAGATGTGACATTTGGCATTCTCAAGTTTGAATCAGATAAGCTTATAGGTAGGTAAACCTATGTTTCTGGGTTGTAAAATAATTTATTCAAAACTATAGCTCATATTTCCATCCTTTTCATCTTTCAGCTGGATGCCCATTTTCATCAATTGATTTCGGATTTTGTCGGAAGTAGCATAATCTTTTTTAGACCTGGCTTCCTTTCGGATATCGATCAGCAAATTCATTACTCCATTGAGTTTTGACTGATCGGCAGCTGTTTCTTCTTTTAATCCGAGGATATTTTCCAGGTAGGTTTTGAATTGACTTTTTACATAAGTCAGTGTTTTTTCAGAAAGCGTATATTTTTCCAGGCTTCCGCTTTTGAAAGAATTAATACTATTCACCATTGAAAACATATTGGCCAGCACTTTGGCTGTGTGAAAATCGTCATTGATAAAATCATCAAATTCCCTGCAATAATTATTAAAATTATTTTCCAGTTCCTGGCTGAATTCTTTTGCAGGATCGAAATTCATTTTTAGCAATTCATTGTATGCTTCAAATAATCTTTTAAGCCCCTTCTCTGCTGCTTTCAGTGCATCATTACTGAAATCCAATGTGCTCCTGTAATGCGTCTGCAAAATAAAAAACCGGATTGTCATTGGTGAATAAGCCTGGTCCAGTAGGGGATGCCGGCCGCTGAATAATTCAGTCAGGCGGATCTGGTTATTGTAACTTTTTCCCATTTTTCTCCCGTTGATGGTGATCATATTATTATGCATCCAGTAACGGGCGGGTATATGTTTATTGCAGATAGTACTTTGAGCAATTTCACTTTCATGATGAGGAAATAAAAGATCCATTCCGCCTCCATGGATATCAAATTCTTTTCCCAGGTATTTCGTGCTCATTGCCGAACATTCAATATGCCATCCCGGGAAACCCTCTCCCCATGGGCTGTTCCAGCGCATCAGGTGTTCAGGCGGAGCAGATTTCCACAATGCAAAATCCTGCCAGTTGCGTTTTTCATCCTGGCTTTCCAGATCGCGGGTGCTTTCGAGCAAATCATCCAATATTCTTCCACTCAATTTCCCATAAGGATATTTTGCTGCATATTTTTTTACATCGAAATAAACAGATCCATTGACCTCATACGCATATCCATCTGCAATCAATATTTTTATCATTTCGATCTGCTCTACAATATGTCCCGTGGCCGTTGGTTCAATACTGGGATCGAGATTATTGAATTGTCGCATCGCCCAATGAAAAAGATTGGTATATTTCTGGACCAGCTCCATGGGCTCCAGTTTTTCAATCACCGCTTTTTTTTGGATCTTGTCTTCCGCCTCTCTTCCTTCTTCCTCAAAATGTCCTGCATCCGTAATGTTGCGGACATATCGAACCTTATACCCGAGGTGCATCAGGTAGCGGTAAACAACATCGAAAGTGATGTATGGACGTGCATGTCCCATATGACTTTCGCCACTGACTGTGGGACCGCAAACATACATGCCTACATGTCCGGGAACAAGGGGAATAAATTCTTCTTTCTGCCTGCTATATGAATTAAATACTGTAAGAGCACTCATGCTGATAATAAAAGCGCAAAAATAGATGATCCGCTGCTAACAGCAATGTATATGAGACGATGGCCGATGATCGATGGCCGGTTATGTAAAACTGGAATTCTTATACGAACCATCTCTCATTAGCAAATTACGGCAATCGGCCAACGGTCATCGATCATCGTTCATCATCTCTCATGGCAATTGAAAATCCGCGATAATGGGATGATGATCGGAATAGGGTAATACGAATTTATGGCATTGCGTTACCCTGAATTTTTTATCGGCCATAATATAGTCAATGCGCAATGTAGGGGAGAGATTGACATAAGTCCTTCCGATGCCAAATCCTTTTTCCGAATACGCATCCTGCCTGCTGCCGCGGATATGAAAATAAGTGTATGAATTGGGGACATCATTAAAATCACCGCAAATAATGACGGGATAAGGACTTTTATCCAATTCCTGTCTTACGATATCTGCCTGATTTCCCCTCAGGCTAAATGCTCTTCTGAGTTTTTTGATAATCGATTTGGATGCTTCCAAAATGCTGTCATCCACATTCCTGATAATTTCGACATTCCGAAAATCCTTACTGCGGAATAGTACCGATTGTAAATGCGTGGTGCAGATCCGGAGTATTTTACCATTGAAATTGATATCGGCTCCGATCAGGCTTTCCGATCCTCTGTTGGCATCGGAACTATATTTTGTTCTGATTGTATCGATAATCGGATATCGGGAAAATATAATGACACCGGATTCATATTTGCCATTCCTGCTCTTATGATCGCCCGAAAAAAAATAATAGGGATAATGCATCTGGTCTCGGATATCGAGAATATTATTTTCGGGATCTTTTCCGCCAAGCATCTGATTGAATTCCTGGAAACATAAAATATCTGCATTTTGTTCCTGGACAAACTGCATCATCTTGCTGCGATGACCTGAAGCTCCGGCTTTTTTTGTAATGAAATCATCCCAATAATGAATATTCCAGGTGAGTAGCCGCAAATTACCATCGGGCTTTTCTACTGAATATTTTTTGGGGATATTGAATGCGAAAAAAGCATGAATATTTGACCACCCAATAATCATAGCAAAGAATGAGATCAGTGAAATCCGCCAATAGAAAAAGAACCAGAAAATAAAAAAACCGAATAGCAGCAAAAGCCATAATGGGAAAAGAAGGCCCAGCAGCGAAAAGATCCACCACCTGCCGGGATGAAGAAATGCATTTGCACAGGACAGCAAAAAAATAAGGGCAATGAAAATATTCGCGGCGACTAAAAATCTTTTGGTGAATTGCCTGACAGATGCCATAACTGCCGTCTAAATTACAAATCTTCCTCTTCAGCAGCCCGCTTGAGGATGTCTTTTTCTTCGTTTGTTAAGAAGCGATAGCCCTGCTGGTTGATCTTATCCAGGATATCGTCTATTCTTTTCTGTGTGATATGCGGAATTTTTTTGTAAGGCTGGGTGCCCGAGACATTGTAGAAAAATTCGTCCTTCGAAGGCCTATTTTTCTTATCGGGATTGAAGAGATCATTACACCAATCAAAGAAATTGTTCATCCAGGCACTCCAGTCCCTCCCTCTGCGCATCTGGTAAATAAAAAGAAAACCCATGCCTGCTCCTGCGATATTAGCCATATAAGCACCGGAATCACCGTAGGAGATGCTGGAGAAATTGATAAGTATATATACAAGTGTCAGGACCCATAGAGGAATTCCTCCGTTGATCATTGGGAAGATGCGATAATCAGGAGCTACCGTAGTAGTAGCAACAGCTAACGCAATGATAGCAGGATTTGCACCTGCAAGTACTGTTTGTGAAATTTGAATATGAAGACCGGGCAAAAAATTTGAAACGAGCACGAAGACCAAACCGCCGGTAGCCCCTCCATAAATATAGATCGGTGCTAATTTTCTGTTTCCTGTAAGATCCTGCAGAATGTATCCGAAACTCCAAAGCCAGAACATATTTGAAATAAATCTGAAAACACGATTATCAGAGAACATGTAGGTGAGAAAAGTCCAGGGGCGACTCATCAATTTTTCCAAATCTGCGGGCAGTACAAACCAGCTAAAAACATTGTTGGTGTAGGCGTCAATCTTAAGGGGAGCGAGCAGATAAATGACATATATGAATTTCAGGATAACGAAGATGACGGCATTGATGATCATGAGCTTCATCAGCGAATTTCCATCCTGCCCCAGGTTCATTCTTTTACGATAGCTATCCTCTTTAACATTCATAGAATAAGCGATAAATCATTAAAAATAGAACGGACTCTTTTCTTTCTTAGTGTATCATATCAAAATTAAAAAATAACAATGCAAAGATCTATTTATTTTTCATGCCTGCATTAACTTAACACTCCCGGGAGGCAATAGTTTAATAAAAATTTCTCCGGTCGGTTTTTTTCCAGTATAAAACAAATAATATGCCTACAATCGCTCCTCCCAAATGCGCCCAGTGAGCTACATTATCTCCCGCCGAATTGCGGATTCCCAGGTATAATTCCATGGCTCCATAAATCAGAACAAACCATTTTGCTTTTATCGGAACGAAGAAATACAGGTAAATAAGACTGTTTGGAAATAAATAACCGAAGGCAGCCAGGCATCCGAATATAGCTCCTGAAGCACCAAGAGTTGCTTCGTTTAATACAGAATTAGGGTTGGTTAAAGCTTCCTGTTGTTCTGCAAGCGGGTATTGTGACAGGCTATCTATTATGGGTTTCATTTGCATGTGCAGAATGAACAAATGCAAAAGAGCGGAACCTATTCCGCATGCCATATAAAAAATAAGAAATCGTTTGGCTCCCCAATAGTTTTCTAATATAGCTCCAAACATCCAAAGGGCAAACATATTGAAGAAAATATGGCCGAAGCTTCCATGAAGAAACATATAAGTGATTATCTGATGTGGCTTGAAATAATAAGAACTTACATCATGGAGCGCAAATAAATTCTCAATATTAAATGAAGTATTATTTGCAAAAGTATTTTGGGCAATGAAAACCAACACATTTATAATTATCAGATTCTTTATAACGGGAGGGATCATCTGAAATCGGCCTGGCCTGAACTCTGTCATATTTCTTTTATTATGGTGTGCAAGTTAACTTTTCAAAGCTTAAAATTTTGGGAAAGTTTAATTTTTTCTCCTGAGCAGCGCCACATTTTCAATATGGAGTGTGTGCGGGAACATATCTACCGGTTGTATTTTTTCTATGATATACTTTTCGTCTAAAAGGCCAAGGTCCCTGGCCTGTGTTGCAGGATTACAACTGACATATACGATTCGCGGCGCTTCAATTTCTAAAATTTTCCGGGTTAGTTTTTCGCTCATACCTGCCCGGGGCGGATCGGTGATGATCAGATCGGGTTTGCCATGCTCTTCAAAAAAACTATCGTTGCAAATTCCGCTCACCTCACCTGTAAAAAAATGTGCATGCTCAATTTTATTGAATGATGCATTTTCTCTTGCATCCTCAATGGCTTCATCAATCAATTCAACACCGATTATTTTTTTTGCCATCTCACTCAAAAAAATACCGATGCTCCCGGTTCCGCAATAAAGATCATAAATAGTTTCACTGCCATTTAATGCGGCAAAGTCTTTTGTCACCTGGTACAGCCGTTCTGCCTGCCGGGTATTTGTTTGAAAAAAAGATTTGGGCCCGATTTTGAAATGCAAAGATTTGCCACCCGGGGCGGTAGAGAGGTTTTCAATCACATATCCTTTTCCGTAATATACCTGTGGAAACAGGTCATGCAGGCTGTCATTTTTTTTGGGATTGATGGTGTACAGAATTGTGGTGATCTCAGGGAAAAGATTTAATACATGGTCCAGCAATGCATGGATTTTCTTTTCATCCTCTTCCCCGAAAACAATATTTACCATGATCTCACCGGTAGTGCATAACCGGACCTGCATGGTCCGCAGGAAACCCCGGTGCTGAAATATATCGTAGAAAGAAACCTTATTTTCAATTCCCCATTGTTTGATTGCTTTACGAATCCTGTTGGTAGGCTCGGCCTGAAGATGACAAATATCTATATCTACTACCTTATCAAAAATTCCCTTTGCATGAAATCCCGCAACATTTTGCGTGGATGATACCTGCGGATCTTGCAATTCTTCACGCAATAAGAATCTTTTGTTAGAAAAAGTATATTCTATTTTGTTCCGATAACCCGTTGTATTCACTGCTCCAATGATGGGCCTAATTTCAGGCAGCGTTATTTTGCCGATTCGTTTCAGAGCATCTTCCACCTGCTTCTGTTTATAATAAAGTTGCTTCTCATAAGGCAGCATCTGCCACTGACATCCTCCGCAGATACCGAAATGAGTACAAAAGGGTTTTACCCTGTCAGGCGAATACTGATCAATTGATAAGACCTGGCCTTCAGCCCAGTCTTTTTTATTCTTCGTCAATCGTATATTGACAATATCACCCGGAATTGCATTTTCCACGAAAATCACTTTTCCGTCTACGCGTGCCAATGATTTTCCTTCGGCAGCATAATCGGTCACCAGGATCTTTTCGAGAGAAATATTTTTTTTCTTATTACGCAAGGCACAAAAATAAATCATCCGGGATTTATGTACTTTTCCAAAGTTTTAAACTTTGGAAAAGTTCAAAAAGGAAGATTAAAAGATTAATTTAGCGCCAGTTTCGCCGTATTATGAAAAAGAATTTATGCTTATTGGCCGTCCTCTTATGGTCGGTATCTGTGTTCCCACAATCTGCTTATAATATTAAGCTCACACTGAAACCTTATGTCAATAGCAAGGTTTACCTGGGCTTTTATTATGGCAAGCTGAAAGCTCTCAGCGATTCTGTTGTATTAGATGGGAATAGTACAGGCAGTTTTAAAGGAAAGGAACCCTTGCCCGGAGGATTATATTTTATCGTATCACCCCGGAAAGAAATTCTTTTTGAATTATTGATCGATAAAGAACAAAATTTTTCGATAGAAGCAGATACCGCTTCTATTCCTGAAGGGGTTAAATTCACCGGATCTGCAGATAATACCCTATTTCAATCCTACACATTATTCATGGCGAAAAAGGGAAAGGCTCTTGCAGCTTCCCAGTCGATGCTGGCCAATGCAAAAAATAAAAAAGATTCAACCGATATCATGGATAAGAACAGGCAGCTGAATCTTGAAGTCCAGAATTACAGAAATGATATCCAGGAAAAACATCCGACTTCATTCCTTGCAACCCTTTTGAATTTATTAAAGGAGCCTTCCATTCCTCCTGCAGATAAACAACCGGGAGGGCATTATGATACCACATTCGCTTTTAATTATTATAAATCACATTACTGGGATGGTGTTTCATTTACTGATGACAGGATCATCCGCACTCCTATTTTCGAGCCCAAACTTGATAAATATTATAAAGACCTTGTTTCTCCCGATGTTGATTCTATAAATCGTGAAGTGGATATGATGCTTCTGTATTCGAGAACCAATAAAGAAATGTTTAAATACCTGCTGGTTCATTTCGTACAGAAATATGTCAACCCCGAATACATGGGACAGGATGCGGTTTTTGTTCATTTGTTTGAGAAGTATATCAACACAGGACAGGCAGAATTCTTTACTGAGAAATACAGGAAATTCGTGAATGACAGGGCTTATAGTCTTATGGCCAATCTGATTGGCCAGCCTGCTCCGAATCTTGAAATGACTGACTCATCGAATAAGCCGGTTTCCCTCTACAATGTGAATTCAAAATTTATTGTGATTTGTTTCTGGGATCCTACCTGCAGTCATTGTAAAGAAACAGTGCCAAAGCTGGATTCCATTTACCAGGCAAAATGGAAAAGCGAAGGCGTAAAATTATTCGGTGTGATGGTAGACGGAGGCAATGAAGCATGGCTGAAATTCATCCGGGATCACAATTTGAAAGATTGGATACACGTTTACCAGTCTGAAGCGCAAAAAGATGCTGAAACTGCCGGGGGCAAACCCAGTTATAAGCAGTTGTATGATGTTTATCAAACACCTATTTTATATTTATTGGATAGTGAAAAACGCATCATTGCCAAAAAACTGACTTACCAGCAATTGGATGAAGTCATCAAACTGAAACTAAAGAATATCAAATCCAATTGATATGAAACAAACCGTTTCAAGGAATTTTTTTTTATCAATCCTTATTTTCTTCTTAACAATATCTGCTTCCGCACAAACACTGGTTACATATGGTAAACAGTCAATCAGCAAAGCTGAATTTTTAAAAGCATATCGCAAGAATAATACGGTCAGCACACCTTCTGAAAAATCATACCGGGATTATCTTGAATTATATACCCGGTATAAAATAAAAGTGCAGGAAGCTTATGATCTCAAGCTGGACAGTTTGCCGAATCAGCAGGCCGAACTTCAAAATTTCAGAAATCAGATCGTGGATCAGTACCTGCATGATGAAACAAGCGTCAACAGAATGGTGAATGAAGCTTTTATGCGCAGCCAGAAAGATATTCATATAGCCCAGATCTTCATTGCTTCTCCAAGAACTGCTTCTCCTGCCGATACTTTGAAAGCTTATAAAAAAGCAATGGAAGCATATAAAGCTTTGGCAGCAGGAAAGAATTTTGCAGATATAGCTGCTGAATATTCAGAAGACCCCTTTGCAAAGACCAATAAAGGAGATATGGGATATATTACTGTTTTCGTATTGCCCTATGAATTGGAGACACTCGCATACAATACGGCACCCGGGAAATTTTCAAAACCATATCACGGAAGGGGTGGTTATCATATTTTCAAAAATATGGGCGAAAGAAAAGCCTTTGGAAGAATAAAAGTATCCCAGATCTTACTGGTGTTTCCATATAATGCAAGTGAATCTGCAAAATTTGAAACAAAACAACGAGCAGATTCTATCTATAATGCATTGATGAAGGGAAGCAATTTTGCAGATCTGGCAAGACGATTCAGCGGAGATAATCTCTCTTATCAAAGCGGAGGCGAGATTCCTGAATTCGGAGTTGGAAGATATGAAGCTGTTTTTGAGAATGCAGCTTTTGATTTAAAAAAAGAAGGAGAGATCAGTCATCCTGTTGCTACTGCATATGGCTATCATATATTGAAACTCCTCGAAAGAAAACCGGTTTCAGTGAATAAGGATAAGGCAACAATTGAAGCTCTGAAGAGGCAGGTCATGAGTGATCCACGCATCGAGATATCGAGGAAAGAAATGCTTCAATATGTTTTGCGGGTAACAAAATTCAGAAAAAATACAATCAACGAAGATCATTTATGGACTTATACTGACAGTGCTCTTAAAAATAAATCAATAAGATTCCCGGACCTGGATAATAAAACAGTTCTTTTTTTCTTTGCGAAGAAAAATATTATCGTCAAAGACTGGATCGATTACCGGAAAGGGATCAGGAATGTCCCGACACTTACGAATGGAAAAACAAATAAAGAATTGTTAGACCAGTATCAGCAAGCAGTGGCGATGGACTATTATCGTAATCATCTGGAGGACTACAATAAAGATTTTGCAAACCAGTTGAAAGAATTCAAAGACGGCAATCTCCTGTTTGAAATCATGCAACGTGAAGTCTGGGATAAGGCTTCCACTGATAGCATTGGTTTGAAGAACTTTTATGAGAATAATGCAAACAATTACTGGTGGCAACCCAGCGCCGATGCCATTATTTTTACCTGCACAAATGAAAGAACTGCTAAAGGCATCACCGACAAAATGGGAAAAAATCAATTTAACTGGAGAAGAACTTCAGATAGTACGAATGGAATGGCGCAGGCAGATTCAGGGAGATTTGAATTGACCCAGCTTCCACCTCCGGAATCCGGGCATCTGCAAAAAGATCAATTTACTTCGATGGTGAAGAACCAGGCTGATAACAGCATCACAATGGCTTATATCATCAGGATTTTCGACAAACGCGAACCCCGTACTTATAATGAAGCCCGTGGTCTTATTATCAACGATTACCAGGCTTATATAGAAGATAAATGGATAGCAGAATTAAAAAAGAAATATCCGATAAAAGTGAATGAAGCAGTTTTTAAAACGCTGCCGAAGTAATGAGAAGAAAATTTTTTGATCATAATCCAAATCTCACTCCGCCTTTAATTCCTATCCATGAAGAATAACCGGAATTTTCTGCACTTGTTCTGGTATAGCCATCATAATCAGCGATGATTTCAAATGGACCTAAAGTCAGTCCGAGCCCGATATCTCCGCTAAACCTGGAACTATTCTGCACATTATTATTAATCAGGCCAACACCGGCATTTACACTCAGAAATAATATTTTTCCCACAAACAGATAATGCCTCAATCCCACTTTTATGGGCACATATGAAGTACTGCCATAGGTAGAATTTTTTGCAGTGTTACTGAAAGATGTATATCCGATGGTTCCTACGAGGAATGTTCTTCCGGTTCCGAAACCTGCACCTCCTTCAACACCCAGTCCATGATCATAATTGTTTTTGAAATAATTGTCGACTGGTAATGCATATTGCAGATGCCCAAATAAAAAAATCAATTTCTGGGCGCTCAGACTCCTGGGTAAGAAAATTGTCGAAATGCAGATGATGATGAGAATAAAGTTTAATTTCTTTTTCATGATAAAAGATTATATAAAGAGAAGAGACAGTAGAAAAACTTCTACAGTTTTTCATACAATCCACGAAGTTTTTCTCTTGTCATCTTTTTCTCCCAATCCTTTCCCAGGGCATTTTCCCATAAAGGCTTCATGCCCATCGACACATTGATCATGGTATCGAATTGTTCATCTGTCAGCCCTTTGGTGATATGCTGGGGGATTTCTATCTTGTTTTTTTCCACCATCTTCTTAAACTCTACTACACCTGCTGGATAATAATCTTCCAGTTTATCAAACACGATGCAATTCCCGATCCCGTGTTTGGTTCCCAGTAAATAACTTAATCCATAACTGACAGCATGCGCAATTCCTACCTGCGAATATGCAATACTCATGCCGCCCGCATAAGAAGCCATCATGAGCTGGTCATCACTCTCATCATCCCAGTTCTTTTTGTGTACAAAGACCTGCTGACAAAGTTGCAATGCTTTTTCTCCATATGATTTACTGAATTCATTCAGATAAGTGCCCTGCAGACTTTCAATACAATGGATATAACAATCCATGCCGGTATAGAATCGCTGATTCACAGGAGCATTTTGGGTCAGTACGGGATCCAATACAATCTGATCGAATGGAGTGAAGTCGGAATTCATTCCAAGCTTTTTTGTCGGTCCAGTCAGCACTGTTGTCCTCGAAACCTCAGCCCCGGTTCCACTCAGTGTGGGAATTCCTGCTTTATAAACTCCGGGATTTTTTACAAGATCCCATCCCTGGTAATCGGCAGATGAACCGGGATTATTCATCATTAATGAAACAGCTTTTGCGAGGTCCATAGCAGAACCACCGCCAATTCCGACAATTCCACTCACAGTTCCGAATTCATCCTTCAATTGATTTGCCAGTTTATCGACATAACTCGTTTTTGGTTCATAGGTCACATCTGCAAAAACGATTTTATCTTTTCCACGGACAGGTAGACGATTGACTAGGGCTTTGTTTTCAAAAAAATGATCTACAAGGAAAATCATGGGAGCGCCTGCTTTTCTGTGGGGTTCCAGTATCTCATCCAGCTGATCAAAACTTCCTCGCCCAAACACGACATAGCTCACCATTTTAAAGTTTCTGAATTTCATGATTCAAATTATACTTTTGATTGCTGCGAAGGTACATGAATCATGGGTTTTAAACCCTTGATGAATTTTATTTCAGGGGTATAGAATCCTTTTGGCGCTTTATTCCGTATGAATTGAGAGATTTAAAGTTTACAGTTTCGGGTTTAAAATTATTTAACTGAAAGCTATACACTCAAAACTATAAACTAAAAAAATTGCTGTAACTTAGAAATGATACTTACTACTTATGAGGCGCCAGGTAATAATATGTGTAATTCCCCTTTTTTTCTACAGTAATCTTTCAATATCTCAAAAGGTATTATATTCTCCTTTTATAGACGGGAAGTTTGAAGTCGTTGGAAAATCCGGGAATTATTATTGGGTTGAAAGAAGGGAAACAATAAAAATGGGCCGTCACGAAGAGGCAGAAAGACAAACCCTGGATATTTACAATACGAGAATGCAATTGCTCAACAGCATCTCTCCTTTTAATATCTCGGATTCACTGCTTAAAGAATATTTCGTTTCTAACGAAGATTTTCTGGACCAGCTTCTTTTAGTCCAAAGGAATAATAAGACAAGCCTTGTATTAAACAGGTATTCGCCTGAAGGCGAAAGAATGAATGAAGGCAAAACCTTGCTGAACCTGCCTTTCAATGAGGATGGAAATAGTTTCATACTGGTTCGTTCCGAGGACAAAAGCAAATTATTGCTCTTGTGTTTTGAGGGTGATACCGAAGGCAGGAAATTACATGCTTTTTTGTTTGACGGGAACTGGAACCTGATTAAGTATACTAGGTACAAACATTATTTAATTACACAGCCGCTGATTCAGGATGATTTTACCAGCTTCCCAATTGAATGTTTCAGTAACGGTCCATTAAAACTTGCAAACAGCGGAGAATGGCTGATGGCTACTCCTTCGAGAATTAATTCAAATTTTCTTTTGTTTCATTTTAATGCAACAGATACAGGATATAATTCCAAAGAAATTAAACTTCCTGCAACATCCACATGGGAAGATGTAGATCTTGCAATCGATAATGAAAGGCAGGAAGTATTTGCGGGAATTGTTTCCATATTTCAATATCAGCCTTTAAAAAATGTACAGGTCGTTCATTATTCAATGCCCGATCATGCATTGGATTTTGATTCGTCTTATCGTTTTAACACATTGATGGCATATAGAATTCTTAACCAGAACCTGACACATGAAAGTTTTATAATGGTTCCCGGTACAGGTTTTATGCTGCTGAAAGAATACGGACGACCCTACGAAACGGATTATTACGACAACAACCAATACATCGCTCCCGGCGGACTCGAATCTGTGTTTACTGAAAATTATATAGTCAATACCGTTACTCCCCTGATGGTTAACAGGGATGGATATACGAGATATGACAGGTTGAGCGGACCGAGAGCTTTGTACAACCGCGGAGACCTGAGTTTATTTTATTTCCCTGCGCATACTAATGACAGCTGCTGGAGTGGCATCATTGATAAAGAACAGGTGACAGAATTCAACACACCATATCTTTCGTATCTCGTAATGCCGGTTAACAAAAGAATATTTTTTTTGTATAATAGTTTTTACAAGGAAAATGATGATTATCAGTTCGGGAATGCCACGATACTTGATTACAAAGGTAATTTGGTTATTGATGAAGGTATGGTTTACTGGAAATTGAGAAATACATTGGATTTCCAGCAGTCGCACCAGATCGGACAGAATGAAGTAGCGATCCCTTATGAGAATTTTAAACGAAAGGGATTCGCTATTGTCAGATTCGAATGATCTGGCTTGAATTTACCAGGCAGATTTCAAATTCCATATTTTGACGTGATCAAAAAGATTCGCTCCGCCTTCTGTGTACAGAGCGATTCCATTTTCCGATTCTTCAGGAAAGATTTGCATGGTCATCAGGACAAGACCTTCATTGGCAAAGACCTCAACAATGCTGTGATCGAAAAAAATATGCAGTCGAAGTTTTTTTCCAGGCAATGGCAGGCTCGCATCATAACGAGATAGTTCCTGGAATTTTTTATTGAATGACTGGTCACCCGACATTTTCCTGTCCATGAATAATTTTTTTTCTTTTTCGTCGTAGCCGATGATCAGCTTTTTATTTTTCTCCACAGCGAGGCAAATTCCCGAAACAGAATTGGCTGCGGGTGTCCATTCTACATCCAGCTCGCATTGCTGGCTTTTTGCAGGAAGTAATTTTTCTTTTTCAATATGGACGCTATCTGTTTTCCACGGGGATTTCCGCAACTGATAGATTGCCTGAACAGGTTGCTGGAATAAAATCCATTCATTATTTATTTTCTTTAATGAAAGTTGCCTGGGCAATGCCATCATGCTTTTCCATGGATTGGTTGGAATATCGTTGGCATATGTCCAGTTATTCGCCCATCCTAATAATACAGGAGGCTGGGCTGGTGGAAGATGGTTGTAAGTAATGCCCGCATAATAATCCGGTCCGTAATCCGGACGATAAATATTTTCAGCAGGATTTTCATTCGTGAATTTTGTTCCGTCAAATTCTCCGACGAAATATTGCATGGTGGTTTGCTGTGAATTGAACAGCACCCATTTCTTTTTCCCATTCGATCCACTGACAGGCACCTGTACCAGGCTGGGACATTCCCAGATATCTTTGATATCTCCTGCGGGGCCGAAATCACTTAAATGAGTCCAGTTGATCAGGTTGGGTGAGCCATAAAATTGAACAATATGTTCTTTTGGAAGAACTGTTGCCATTACCCATTTTTTTTCCGGAGCGTACCAGAAAACACAGGGATCGCGAAAATCTTTTTTATGCAGATCAAGCACCGGATTATTGGAATATTTTTTCCAGTCCTTACCTCCGTCTACGCTATAAGCGATGTTTTGGGATTGAATGTAATTTTCTTTGTTATTCGTATCAGCGATATAGTGGCCTGTGTAGACAGCTACCATTGGAATATCCCCTTTGTTCGCAGCGAGCCCGGAACTATTTTGTTCATCGATGACTGCAGAGCCTGAAAAAATCATCGTTCCGTTTTCTTCGGGTATTGCTACGGGTAAGTGTTTCCAGTGAACCAGATCTGTGCTCACAGCATGCCCCCAGCTCATATGCCCCCACTGATTGCCAAAGGGATTATATTGATAGAATAAATGATATTGACCCTTGTAATATACCAGGCCGTTAGGATCATTAGTCCAGTTGATTGCAGGCGTAAAATGAAACCTGGGGCGGAATTTTTCAGTGTATGAACTGTTTTGTGCAAAAGATTGCAACGCAATCATAAAAGAAAATATCAGCAGGGGATGTTTCATTTTATAATATTTAATAGGTAATGGTCTTATTTAATATCTGCTTGCATGATGCGGGTAGGTATTTGCGAAGGCTGGGAAATGGTCTTTCGTCCGCCCAGCTTTTGCAAATACCAATGTTATAGTCAGGCTATTTAAGTGTACTAATATATTTAGATGCGAAACGTTCACCCATTTTCCTTTGACCATCAGAGTTAAAATGGACTTTGTCACCTTTGTCTTTTAAATCTAATGTTGAAATAATAAAAATATTGCTGTCATTTTTTGCAACTTCATTTATTTTTTCATTAATCAATTTCCAATTTGAACTGTCTGTTGAATAAGAGCCAAGTAAACCTATAAAAATTGGTAAGTTCTTATTACCAATGATTGTTCTGAATACATCAAAAAGCGAAGAAAGGTTTAATTTATATTTAGCAATATCATTTGGATTTGCATCATTTTCTCCTTGATGCCATAAAATTCCCTTTATAGAAGCATAGCTTTTTGCAATATCCACTTTTGATTTGAAATTTGATAACAGTTTTACATTTCGGTGTGTACTGTCGCCTAACCATTGTCCAACAGAACTGCCCCCAACGGCTGTTGGTATTATTAATATAGTTATACTATCTGGAATATTACTGATTAAAGTTCTAGAAAAAGAAACTCCACAGTCAAGTCCTGTCATTGATGGTTCATAAAAATGCAATGGTTCTTTTGCATAAATCAATTCTCCATTTTTGTTTATTGATAAAATTCGCTTATTTGGAACAGTGTCGGCGGGTTCAACAAATGCTCGTCCTGCCATATTGGACTGTCCTGAAAGAATGAAAGCCCACAGGTTGTTCTTATTGGGTATTTTATCTGCAAGCTCAATTGATTTTGGAAAATTAATTGTCCTATTGTCCTTGTTCTGTCCACAAGAAAAAAGTAAGCTTAGTATTATTAAAAGGATTATGTTTTTCATTTGCCGTTACGAATTACAAGATGTCGATTTAGCTTGGCCATAACTTTTTGTTTGTTGAATATTTTTTATTGAATATTTTAACTTCTTATCAACTCCATTGTCTATCGTCCGCTACGACACTAATGCAGCCGCTCCAAACACCCCTGCACTGTCACCAAGTGTAGGTTTAATGATTGGTACATTCACTCCATTATTAAAAATAAATTGTCTCAGCGATAACAACCCTTCCGAATAAATAGCATCAATATTTCCAACACCACCTCCAATCACAAAGACATCCGGATCTAATAAATTGGTTACGACGGAAACTGCTTTGCCAAAAAAATGACAGAGGCGATCAATGGTTTTTGTGGCAGCTTCATCCGAACCCTTCTGATGATTCATGACAATCTCTTTCAATTTT
>DATJXY010000073.1:0-17189 GCA_035499855.1 Puia sp.
GAAAAAATAAGCAGGGTCGATCTCATTCCCCAGGATTTTGGGCGTGTATTATTGAATCTGTACAACAATGCCTTTTATTCCGTGACAGAAAAAAAGAAAACGGCCGGAAATGAATACGAACCCATTGTTTCTGTCACCACAAAATTAATCTCATCTCCGCAAGGAGGAACCAAGAGCTCAAAAGTAGAAATCAGGATAAGGGATAATGGGTTGGGAGTTCCTCTCAGGATACAGGATAAAATATTCCAGCCATTTTTTACTTCCAAGCCAACCGGCCAGGGCACAGGATTGGGTTTGTCTTTGAGCTATGATATCATTACCAAGGAACATGACGGGACGCTTAAATTAAACAGCCAGGAGGGTGAGTATGCGGAATTTATTATTTCCCTGCCATTAAAAGAAAATACATAAATTTATTGATGCCATTGACTGCGGTTCCCAACTTTAAGTCACTGTTTATTTTTGCCTCCCTGCTGCTATTCACAGCTTGCAGAAATAAGAGAGATGATATTCCTTTCCCTGCCGATGAACCGGAATTCGCACAACCGGTAAGCAAGCCATTCCATTTTGGTGAGGCAAGATCTATAAAATGGATCAACTCAACTTCGGTAAATTTTAAAAACCTTCCAGTTAAAAAATTTAATTTCAATAAGCTTCCATCGAAACCATTCAACATTAATAACCCGGTTCCACTGTCTAAACCTCCGCTTGAGACTAAATTGAATTGGGATAGTTTACCGGATACTGTTTTCAATCTTACAAATCTGCCCAGTCAACCGCTTCAATTCAAAACAATTCCTTTAAATCGACCCGCCATAATAAGGGCCGGCCGGCCAAGTCCAAAAAATCTTGGAACTCGCGGATTGATGGAACTTATCACGGACCCCACACGTCCTCATTCTTTTCCCTGGATTTTCCTGCGAGACAACAAAGGGGCACTTTGGTTTACCGCGTTATCAGGAGTTTATCGTTTCGATGGAGAACAGTATGAGATGTATGATAACCCGGAATTAATCGAAGATGGGGTTTTCTTTATATCAGAGGACAAAGAAAAACGACTCTGGGTGGGGAATGGCAAGGGAAAAGTATTTGTGCTCGACAGGGAAGCAGGCTTATT
This sequence comes from Puia sp., assembly GCA_035499855.1. GTDB lineage: Bacteria > Bacteroidota > Bacteroidia > Chitinophagales > Chitinophagaceae > Puia. The sequence goes on from DATJXY010000073.1 coordinate 1,118, forward strand.
ACATCAATTGATCAATCCACTTTGCACTAATTCTGTTTTTCAAATTACGGAAGACAGTGAGGGGAAAATATGGATTAGTACAAGAAATGATGGGATATTCATTGCAGATTTTCAAAAAGCACTGCTAAGAAAATTTGGTAAGCATGAAGGAGCTTTATCCGAAACAGGATTTGTGATTTTTGAGGACAAGGACGGACTCATATGGGCCAGCCAGAAAGACCAGGGTGTGCTGGCGATAGACCAGAAAAAAAATCAAGTTAAATATTTTAAAAATGGAATCTCCTGGGCAATTATACAAGATGACAATGAAAATATTCTATTTGCAAAGAACGGATTGAATATCTACAATCGGAAAACCGGAACACTAAAGACCCTGGGAGTTGATCAGGGAATAACAGATAGAATCACTTGTCTTTACCAGGATAAACATGGAAAAATATGGATTGGCAGTGACCAGGGAACTGTATATTGTTATGATGAAAAAAATAAAACCTTAGAAAAATTCCAGATTGTCCCGCGTCCGGATGATATCGTCTCTTTTTTCGAAGACGAAAGTGGTCGTATATGGGTTGGGACTGACAATAGCGGCTGTTATGTCCTCAATAAAAAAGATGGAATGACAGGAAATTTTAATAAGGCGCAGGGGCTTGCAGATAATAATATTTGGGGGCTTTTGCAGGACATCAATAAAAGAATCTGGATCGGAACTTTTAATGGGATAGATATTTTTGAGCCTGCAACAGAAAAATTAAAACACCTCGGAACACAGGAAGGGTTGAGTTACCCGTGGAGTTATAAATTCTTTGAAGACAAGCGGGGGCTGATTTGGGCAGGGGGAGCCAGAGATGGAAATAATGGAGTGGATTTGATTGATCTGGACCACGGAACCATTAAACACATCGGCAAGAAACAAGGACTTCTGAACCGGAATGTCGCTTCATTGTTCAAAGACAGTACGGATGATCTCTGGCTGAGTACATTTAACGGAGATATATATACGATAAATGAATCTAAGCAGTTGATTCAAAAAATGGAGCCCCAACCCGAAATGGCTGGCAATGGGATCTTTGTATTAAATAAGGACAGAAATAACCGCCTCTGGATTGGCATCCACCCGAACGTCGATGTCCACAACAACAGCGGAGGAATAGAACTTGTAGACAGAAAAAGAAAAACAATTAAACGGCTCGACACTTTGGGAGGTTTGCCAAACAACCGCATCACTGCTGTTTTGGAAGACCCTTCCGGCCGTATCTGGGTAGGAACTGAAAATGGCCTGGTCTTCCTGGATATGGACAAAGGATTGCTCACCTCTTTTACAACCAGGGAAGGTCTTGCTACAAATAGTATTTATTCTCTGACGGAAAAAAATGGAAGAATATATGTCGGTACTGGTTTTGGTCTGACGATTATTACACCTCCTTCAAATGAAGATTCTTTATGGAAACTGAAATCATATGGAAAACCTGATGGATTGTTTTTTCTTGACTTCAATGCCAATTCGAATTTATTGACAAAAGAAGGTCAATTCTGGTGGGGCATCGAATCTCAGACGCTAACGATCATGGATGAACCGCAACAAGACAGTTTTGCATCAGCGGTTCAAATTACAGGAATAGATGTCATGAGCAAGCCAATATATTTTAGAAATCATTTTAATGAAGATAAAAAAAATTTGTTGTTGGGAACTTATAGGGATAGTCTTTTTGCCAACGAAGAATCTGTTGCATCGTTTGACAGTTTACTCGACAGGAGGATTCATTGGGATAGCGTTTCCGGTCCGATGAATATGCCCGTAAACCTGGATCTGGACTATAATCAAAACTATCTCAGGTTTCATTTCGCAAAATCCGGCTGGGATAATATTGGCAGCAAGGAATACAGGTATATGCTTGAAGGAGTGGATCAATCATGGAGTGCCGTTACATTCAATCCCCAGAGTGAAAACTATCATGATCTCGATCCTGGCGATTATACTTTTATAGTTATCAGTAAAGAACCTGGCGGAAAATGGACCGGGCCTGCCAAATTCAGCTTCACAGTCTCTCCTCCCTGGTGGCAAACCGTATGGGCATGGGCGTTATATATGCTTATTCTTGCAGCAGGGATCTGGAAATTTATTCAATGGAGATCAAGAAAGCTTAAAGCGGAAAATATACTGCTGGAACAAAAAGTGCAGCAACGCACAGCCGAATTAAGACAGTCGCTGGAAAATCTTAAGCAGACTCAAAATCAGCTGATCCAATCCGAAAAAATGGCTTCACTTGGAGAACTCACCGCCGGGATAGCGCATGAAATCCAAAACCCTCTGAATTTCGTGAATAATTTTTCTGAGGTGAATACTGAGCTGGCTCAGGAACTAAAGGATGAATTAAGTAGAATAAATATCACTGCCAATGAAAAAGCGATCCTGGAGAATATTTCTGATAATATTATGGAAAACCAGCAAAAAATCAATTATCATGGTAAAAGGGCAGATGCAATTGTGAAAGGCATGCTCCAGCATTCCAGGAGCAACACAGGACAAAAAGAATCAGCGGATATCAATTTACTTGCAGACGAATATTTACGACTAAGTTATCATGGGCTTCGTGCAAAGGATAAATCATTCAACGCTACCATGCAAACGCATTTCGATGAAAAGATCGGGAACATTGAAATCGTACCGCAGGGTATTGGAAGGGTATTACTGAATTTATTCAATAACGCCTTTTATTCGGTAACAGAAAAAAAGAAAGTTTCAGGAGAAAGTTATGAGCCGGTAGTCAGTGTGAGTACAAAACCGGTTATTCTTTCGCCGGAAGGAACCAGAGGGGTTGAAATAAGGATCCGTGATAATGGAAACGGCATTTCACAAAAAGTGATGGACAAGATCTTCCAGCCTTTTTTTACCACCAAGCCCCCGGGTCAGGGAACGGGTTTGGGACTTTCCTTAAGTTATGACATTGTTACCAAGGAACATGGCGGACAATTGAAGGTAAATACCAAACAAGGTGAATATGCAGAATTTATTATTCTGTTACCTGCTTTGTAAAGATTGTTCGGAGAAAATATGTAAATTATCGAATCAACCTATATTAATTCACTGACCAAACCAACCGATATGATGAAAATTCTTGTCGTGGATGACGAAAGAGATATTCAAACCCTGTTCGAACAAAGATTCAGAAAAGAAATCCGAGGTCATGAAATGGAATTTGTTTTTTCGTATTCAGGAGAAGAAGCGTTGGGCTATCTCGACCTGCATGTCTCAGAAGTCGTACTGATACTTTCAGATATCAATATGCCAGGCATCAGCGGCCTTGATCTTTTACAAAGAATAAAAGGGAAGTTCAGAATGCCTCCACCAATCGTAATGATGATCACAGCTTATGGTGATGCGGACAATTACAATCAGGCTATCCGGCTCGGTGCAGATGATTTCCTTACAAAACCGCTCGATTTTAACTTGCTGAAAGAAAAATTAAAACACATAGAGTATGACGAAAATCCTGGTAGCTGATGATGAAACCGACCTGGAGATACTCATCAAACAGAAGTTCCGGAAGCAAATTCGGGAGCAGCATTATTCATTCATTTTTGCCATTAATGGTAATGATGCAATTAACAAATTACAGGAAAATACCGATGTAGACATTGTTTTGAGTGATATCAATATGCCCGAAATGGATGGGCTCACCCTTATCAGTAAACTGAATTCTGTAAGTCCGCTTGTGAAAGCTATTGTCGTATCCGCTTATGGTGATATGGACAATATCCGTTCCGCTATGAACAAAGGAGCTTATGATTTTATATGCAAACCTGTAAATTTTGATGACCTCGAATTAACAATAGAAAAAACGATTCATCATGTTGCCCAATTAAGGGAAACACTTCATGCAATCAAGGAAAATAATATCCTTCGCATGTATGTAGACGAAACAGTCCTTAATTTCATGGGGAGACGTGAATTTGAATCTTCCTTATTACTGAATGAAACTATCGAAGCGACCGTAGTTTTCATTGATATTTGCAATTTTACAGCCATTTCTGAGAGCGAAACACCGGACGTGGTGATTCAGATGCTCAACAATTATTTCGATCTGATGGTGAAGGAAATCATCGCGCAAAGCGGATATATTGATAAATTTATGGGGGATGCCATCATGGCCATTTTCCGCGGCGATTACCATCTCGACCGGGCCATCGATGCCAGCCTGGCTCTTCGTAAACAGATAGAAAAAATGCCTCAAAAAACAGGCACCCTTTCCTTCTCTCCACGCCTGGCGATCGGCATCAACAGCGGAGAAATGATCTCCGGAAACATCGGATCTGCAAGTCTTCGTCGGTTAGACTATACCGTTATAGGAGACGCAGTCAATACGGCTCAACGCTTACAAAGCGTTGCTACTGCCGGCCAGATCCTGATTACAGAAAAATCGTATGAAAAAGTGAAAGAATATTTTAATTGCCGGAAATTAGGAGAAGTATCTCTGAAAAATAAGTCACATCCAATGGTGGTATATGAAGTAATTGATTGAGCGTGAAAACACCTCATTTCCTTTCCATATCTAAAAGATTTTGATTGGATTCCCGGATTCTTTTACAAAGAATTTTTATAACTCCTTTGACGACCTCAGGCCTTGATTCCATCATATCATAAAATGGCTCCTGGTCGATTCGGAATAAGACACAATCAGTGAGCGCTGTTGCAGAAGCAGAGCGGGTTTCCGTGTCCAACAGAGCCAGCTCTCCAAAAAAATCTTTTTCACCCAATTCAACCAATTTTTTTTTCTGTTTATGAATATTCACTTTGCCGTCGTAAATGATATACATACAATCCCCGGCTTCTCCTTCCTGCACAATAATAGTTCCTGCCGGAATATTTATTTCCACCATCAGGTGAACAATTTCTGCCAGTACAGTCTCAGGTGTTTCCCTGAAAACAGAAAGAGATTTCAGCAAGAAGACCCTTTCGATCAGCATCAGCCCGGATAATTTTGTGGAATGCATAATCAATTGTTTAATTCCAGCCTCAGCTGTCAGAATTTTAATGATGAATATTCTCCAATACCAGTTCCGCCGTTTCTTTTAAAATCGGGTCTTCGTTCGAAAGATATGGCATGACCAGGTATTCTTTCATTAAACGTTTTTGATCTTTAAAAATATAAAAACAAACTGATTTGGTCCAATCGTTGTATTTTTTCATTTCATCTCGGAGGATATCTTCCACCAGGGAATCAACAGAAAAAAAAGTTTCTTTAAAATATTTTGCCAGGTGAATACATTTATTTGAAAGATCTTCCGGCTCAAATATGAGTGTAAACAAATTTGCGTATTCTTTTTCAACTGTAACAGCTATCAATTCATAGGCGTTGGCAGATGACTCTTTCGCATTCAATTCAAATCCCATCTTTGCCCTCCTGATTTTATCTGCATCATATAAAAAAGAAAAAAGAAAAAGACATTTATCCCGGATCTCCTGCAATTCCAGTTCCATCGCCTGGATAAGTAGTGTATATTGTTGAGGCTGGCCTGACAATATATTCAGGCCATAAACATGCGCAGCAGCAATATTGAGTTTTTTATGAATACTGTCACGATAATCATACCCATTCATTCCTGCCATAAAACGTTGCTGAAACAAAATCGAAAGCAATTGGTATTCGTCATCAGGAAATTGATTCAGATATTTTTCCAAATGATCCAGGGCAATATCCCCGCCAATTTTCCCGATGAGAATAAACAATTGGCGCCGCTTTGCCCTGCTGAATTTTTCAGTCAAAAGAGAATTTTGAATTGGCAACAGCGCTGATTCACCGGCAAATTGCAACGATTCCAATATGTACTTATCTTCTGCAGATTTCGTATAATCCTGCAATAAATGCAAAAGTTCATTTTCCCTGGCGAGTTTTCCTGTTACCCGGAAAGCATATTGTCGTATACTTTCATCCATATGAGAGGTGAGTTGATGAACTTCATCATAAAATTGATCGAGCTTTAATTCGCCTACAATCTTTAATGCGCTCAGGATATTGTCTCTCGAGGACGAACCAAAAAGTTTAAAAAGATAATTGATTGCCATCGACTTCTTAGGATGATCCTGGTGAGAAAGCAATAATATTACAGTTGTATCAGACACTTCCTTATCCTCGTGATCGAGGTAGGATGAAATATCTTCTGCCGCGTCGAGAACAGAAATGCATTGTAGTAACTGAGGAAGATGTTCCCTGTAATCAGGATTCAATAACATTTTTTTCAATGCAGGAAGCAATGCCTGGCAATGTTGAGCTTGAATATTTTTTAATGCAATTTGTCTTACATTAAAAGATGAATGCTGCAGAGCTTTCTCATAAAAAATATCACGACTGGATGGATTGGAAGAAACCAGATGCAGAATTGTTATTCCTTCGTCTTCACCCCCCTCTTCCAGCCGCTTAAAAAGGAAGTGCAAAGAATCTGTATCGCTTATTGATATATCATGCCCATGCAGTAATCTTTTGCGAATTGCAACGGTAAGTGTTTTAATATAAATTCCATCAATAGAAATAGCGAAGAAAATCCACAACAAGGTGACAGCAATCAATATGATACTGAGTAAAGAAAGATTCACTTCGGTTCCGGATCCGAGAGTGAGTAATAATAAAATACCCGTTGCCAGAAATGCAAAGGGATCCATCAAACCTTTGATGATAGTGTGCCCCCGCAATCTTTGTTGCACAGGCAATGGCTGAAGTGTCGCCAGGAGGATGGGCGACTGAATAGAGGAACGCAAAATATCAGCTGTGATCGCCATGACGAGGAAAATATAAAATAAAACCTTTTCCTGTTGACTTAACAATACTGCAGATATACTCAATATCAATAACAAGACAGGCGCTATCAGAAGTGATTTTTGAATTCCCAATTTGTCCAAAATCCGATTGACGAACAATGGTTTTATAATTAAAGCAATTCCTCTGCTGGCGATCAGAAAAACAGCAAAGAATCTGGCCAGTGCTGTATCGTTATGAAATTCTTTTTTCAGATATCCGTATAGAACAAAATTTGTTACCAGGTAAAAGCAAAATGAAAAAAATGATACAACGGCAACATTCCGGATTAACTGATTGCCGGTCACGGAAGCCTGAATATGCTGCAGGCTTTGTGTTGCATAATGATGATGCTGTGAAGGTGCGATTGTTTTCATCTCTTCAGACCTTGCAAGAGGAATAAACATCAAAAGCGAAAAAAGCATGAATAAGGCAGCTATCCACAACAAATTCTCAATCCCGATAACAGTACTTAAAACAAAAGAAATCAGGTAGCCGGTAATGCGGGCAGGCCCATCCCATGCACTTACAATTGCGAATAAGCGCTTTCCCTGTCTCACATCAAATAACATTGCAACCAGTCCCCAGAATTCAAGATTATTTAAAAGGTATAGAACATTGAAGGAAGCCAAAAAAATGAAGAGAAACCATTTTTCATTTTGTAAATGTATGAGCGAACGGAAGAAGACAATGCAAAGACCATTAAAAATCAGTACGAAATAGATTAAATGACGGGTGAGCAATCCATGTTCCAACCGGCTGTACAAAAACCCAAAAAGCCAGAGAAAAAAAGCTGCAAGGATAAAGACCTTGGGCAATTCGGATGCAGGAAGATGTTCTACAAAAATTGAAATGGCAGATAAAAAATAGAGGGCGATCGCTGCCCCCTGGAAAAACTCAAATATGAATAACCGGGAAACGATCTTGCTTTCTGATTCACGGATAAGCAGCAGTTGCAATATGGATTTACGCAGGTTCAGGAAAGGAGCTAGTTATTTTGTCATTGGTTTATATCGTACTAAGCACTTCTAAATTTAGCGAAAAAACCTATCTGACAGACAGTTGTGAAAATCTGCCGACGAATATTTATGGTTTTGAACAATTCCTCTTTTTTATAATTTATTGATTGATAGAACCCGTTCCGATAAAAACAATAAAAAAATCGGTATTCATCTAAAGGAACCGGCTCCCATTAGTATAAAAATTATTCCCGGAAATGGAAATATCAGATCAACCTTTGCGTTTACTTTAATTGCCTTTAAAAGGTTTACAATCTTATTCGATTTGTAAAAAAGTTGTTAAAATCGCATCCAAGGTTAAATTTTTTCTAATATTGAAAGTCTATATCTACTAAACTTTATTGCAAGATGAAAAGATCTGCTTATTTATACACCTTCATCCCTTTAGTTCTCCTTTCCTGTAGCAGTTCCAAAACCTATTTTAGTGCTGCAATCAGGCAAAGCGTGGAAGCCAGTCATCAAAGACTTGAAAAAATTCAGTTTTATGCGGACAGGGACATCGTTCTCAGGCGCGAAATGGATACGGAAGACGCAAAAGTTCATTCAGGGAAAGTAAAAATTGAAGACGGCCATTATGTAAATATCATAACCCTGAAGAAAAATACACCTGGTATCTGCACGGTGGTCAGGAACAATGCGATTGGTGTTTCTTTTGAACAAGGCGACAATAAAGTTTTATCCTTTGGCAAAACAAAATATGCCAAGCCCGAAGATCCATACAGAATTCTTGCCAATGAATGGGTGAATGATTACGGAGTAGTTATGTACGAGGGTAAACAGTATCACATAGAACCGGAAGGAACTGAAGCTTCCTTAATGATCAAAACCAAGGTTTACAAAAAATCTGTTCAGGAAGAAAGGGATATGAAAGGCAGGAAAGTAGCTTCAAAGAATTAGCCGCATTTATCAATATTCCAGCACTTTCAATTGATCGTTATTTCGAGCTACGATCAGGGCTTTTTTATTTCCAATTTTCACAGTCAACATATCCCGAATGGCCCCCATAACAAAAAAATTGGATTCCGATATTGGTAAAGCTGAAAATTTTCCGGAACCATCTCCTTTTAACATCAATCCATAGCTTCCATCGTAGATTCCGGCTTCGGGTTTGGATTGATAAAAATTTCCGCCCAAAACAATATCCATTTTTCCATCTTTATCGAAATCTGCCGCAACCATTCCGAAAACAGGTGCAAATTGAGCTTCAACCGGTAAGGGTTCAATATCGAATCCACCTTTTCCATTATTCAAAAGTACCACACTGCGCATTTCATACGCATTCAGCTTCACTGCTCTTTTTAATTGCTCCTCAGTAAAAATATCCAGTATTGTTTTTTCCTTGTAATCTTCATATTTGAGAAATTTCTTCTTCAAATAAGGCAATACCGCAACCAGGTCATGCCTGAGAACCATCGGATATTGTTTGTCTCCATTATACGTGCAGGTGATTTGCTCAACACTATTGTTGTTTGCAAAATCGCCTGCTATCATTGTTACTGGTTTTGTTTCACTTGCCCTGAATCTTGAGTTGAGTCCATAATTACCAACAACCATATCCGGATATCCATCTCCGTTCACATCGCAAATCAGCAGCCTGTTCCACCATCCATTTGTTTTATTCAGGCCCATCTGATCGGTAGCATCCTTTAGTTTCCCTCCTTCATTGTGGAATATTTTTACAGGCATGTATTCGCCTGTAATTACCAGATCGGGTTTTCCATCTTTATCATAATCGATCCATTTGCCATCGGTTATCATTCCCGCATTATGAAGATCAGGAGCCGCTTGTTCTGTAACATCGGCAAATATTCCCTTTCCATTGTTAATGAGAATATGTCCGTTGCAGGGGTAGCCATAATGATAAGGATTCAGTCGTGCTCCTATAAACAAATCGAGGTCACCATCCCCGTCGAAATCGGCAGCTGAAACTGTGGAGCTGCTTTCATATTTTCCAACCCCTGGTAATATCTGGGGGGATTTCGTAAAATGCCCCTTACCATCGTTGATGTATAACCGATCCAAAAGAGAATTAGAATCTGTAGGAAATTCATTACCTCCGCTGCAGACAAATAAATCCATATCACCATCTCCATCGGCGTCAAAAAATAAGCAGTCCGTATCCTCGCAGGCGCTGTCGTTCTCAATATCGTTTTGTTTTGTTTTTAAAAATTTTCCAGAGCTTGTCTGGATAAAAAGAGCGGCAGGCTGATTTTTTGCGCCGCATATAAAAACATCTTCCAGTCCATCACCATTCACATCTCCTTTTGCCATTCTTGGTCCGCAGGTAGAAAGCATATGATAGATCAGTCTTTCCCGGTTGAAATCATTGCATTCATTTTCCTTATGAATAAAATTCAACCCATGATTATCTCCATTTCTTGCAAAAACAGAATTTGGTCCAGCCCGCATGCCGTTCCGTTTTGCGGGAGAAGGAAAATCAGATTCACTTTGCCTGATGACGATATCCTGGTTTGGTAATAGATCGCGCAAAATCTTTTCTTTGCCACCCTGCCATTCTACTTTTACTGAATCAATTTTGTTCGTTTTTCCCAATCCAAAATTCAACCTGCTGTCAATACAGGATTCAAATCCCCGTGCCGGCATATTTTCTTCATAATCCAAAGTATGATTATAATATACAGTCACTTTTGCATCAAGACCAAATGGGTTTTTATTTTCTCCTTTAAGAGTGACTTTCAAAAATTTATTTTCAGGATGCAATTCATTTGCATTATTCCTGTACACAGAGGCGGGCATGTTGATATTATTGGTCACGAGGTCAAGGTCTCCATCGTTATCTAAATCTGCATATACAGAACCATTGGAAAAACCGGGTTGATCCAATCCCCACTCTTTTGCCCTATTGGTGAACGTGAGATTGCCGTTATTGGCAAAAGCATATTTAGCAATGGGATGGGATGGTAAAAGATCGATCAATGCTTTCATATTTTTTTTACGGGTATTTCCTGCATCATCATAAAAAAACTGCATGACGTCCTGGTCGGTGACGTCTTTATAAATACCGTTTGAAACAAAAATATCTTTATACCCATCATTGTCTAAATCAGCTATTAAAGCACCCCAACTCCAGTCTGTTGCCTCCACGCCGGCGAGCCGGCTGATTTCACTAAAATGAAATTCAGGACGATGATCGTTTTTTTCATACACCGGGCCGCGATTCAATTGCAAAACATTTCTCGTAAACTGATGATAATATCCGGCTTTCAGGTCAGCTTGATATTTTTCCCAATCTTCAAAGCGGGTTTTTGATTTGATTCTTGATTCTTCCTGGGGAAGCATATCAGTCACATAAATATCAGGATATCCGTCGTTATTAATATCTGCGATATCAGCACCCATCGAATTCAGGCTGATTTCTCGAATATATTTTTCCAATGATTCATCGAAAGTGCCGTCATGTTTGTTGATATATAAATAATCACGCTCGAAAAAATCATTGGATACATAAATATCCGGCCACCCGTCTTTATTAATATCTGCAATAGTTACTCCCAGTCCAAATCCGATCTTACTGGAATATATATGCGCTTCTGTGTTTACATCGGTAAAATGATCTCCATCATTTCGATAAAGTTTATTTCCTCCGATCGGGTCTATAATTTTTCGCTGGTCTTTGATGAGATCAAATTTTCCGACCGACCTGATTGAATTGTTCAACAGATAGCAGTCAAGATCTCCATCATTGTCATAGTCAAAAAAAACTGCCTGTACAGAAAATCCTTTATTTGCAAGCCCATATTCTTCTGCTCTTTCCGTAAAAGTGAGGTTGCCATTATTGATGTATAATTGATTCCCTCTCCATCCGACCCTGAAATCGGCAGCTTTGCAGACGTATATATCCAACAGGCCATCTCCGTTTACGTCGGCAAATGTGACTCCTGTCGACCATAGTCCATCTGAATAAATGCCCGCACTTAAAGTGATATCCTCAAATTGAAAATTGCCTTTGTTCAGGTATAGTTTACTGCTACCCTGGTTACTGCAAAAAAATAAATCCGGCAGGCCATCATTATTAATATCTCCCACAGCCACGCCTGCGCCATTATAAAAATTATGGTAAGTATATGGATTTAATCTTTCATTATATTTTAAATCATTGGAAAAATCGATGCCTGTATAAGAAGAAGGCATTAATGTAAATAATTTTTTTTCTTCTGATCCGCTTCCATCATTATTATGATGGCAAGCACAGAAAAAAAGCGATGCCAGGAAAATAGGGGTATGAAAAATCCTGACAAATAAAAAATTGAATGTAGATTTTTTAATAGTCAAATACATGCTTTAACTAAACCTACAATGGTTAGCAATCAAGGTGTTTTTAAAAATACAATATTTTAGTCGTTTGCAAGATTCTTTTTGGAAACACTGACCTGGTATCCTGTCAACAATTTCTAATTTCCGGATAAGGTTCGCTTGACTCCCCTGCTGTCTGTTATTTCAACACCCGATACATTTTCATCAAGATTTAAAAATCGTCCCGACTGAGATAAAAAGGAAGCGCCATAATAAATTTCCTGTTTTCGGGATATCCCTTTTTTATAGCTGATTACCGCACTGACATCAGATGCCTGTAAGGGTATGATGAGGACATTTTTCTTCAATTCCAGGATTTTCAGGGGACCCCTGTTCTGACCTGCAGCCAGCAGACAACGACCCGAAGCGCTTCTCAATTTAACCAGTGCTTTTCCATTTCCGGGTATAAAAATGCCGCTTTGTAAAATCGATTCCGGCTCGAAATTACCCTTCCCATCCCCATGAAGAAATAGTCCATTCAGCGCATCATACCTGCCTACGGACACTTCGGTTCCATAGTCATTTCCATTCATGGCAATATCCAGGTTTCCATCGCCGTCAAAATCTTCAACTACCATTCCATTGATCACAGATAGCTGGGCCTCTACAGGTAACGGTACCATTGAAAATTTCCCTTTGCCTTCATTACGCAACATGCATGTTTGAAAATTATTTGCTTCGAGTATGAGTGCGCCCTTGCGTTCGTCTGTGGTCAATACCTGATCCATCGTGGCAGTAGCGTATGATTTATATGTTGGGAATTTTTTTCTCATCGCATTGATCTGCTTCAGCAGATCATCTCTTGTCTGCGCCGGGAATTCTTTCATTTTTCCATCAGCATCGGGAAGATATAATGAAGGTATCATATCGTAAATTCCATTTCCGTCAAAATCCTTTCCATATGCTTTAGCAGGGTACTGTTCGTTTACCCTGTAAAAAGAATTTTGACCAATATTGCCAACGATATAATCTATATCTCCATCGTTATCGAAATCCCCGCCTATAATACTATTCCACCAGCCTGTTTGATTTGCTATTCCTGAAGAAGCTGTAAGATTTTTAAAAATACCTTTATCATTCTTCAGGAAAGTGACGGGCATCCATTCGCCCGCCAATACCAGGTCGGGCCATCCATCATTGTCGAAATCGGTCCATATGGCATCACATACCATTCCGATATTGACTAAATCCTTAGCAACAGTGCTGGTCACATCTGTAAATTGAATATGACCATTTCTGGAATCATTGCGGTAAATAAAACTCGAAACAGGCCTGGGGTAATTACCCGGGTCCACCCGACCGGAAATAAACAAATCTAAATCGCCGTCATGATCATAGTCTGCAGCGCGGACGCAGAATTTACTGGTAAAATTTCCGGGCAGGGCATTGGAGTCAAGCGTAAATTTTCCTTTCCCATCATTTACGTATAGCCGGTCGCGATAGGAGTCGCTGCCCCGTGGTCCCTCATCACCCCCACCCGCTATATACAAATCCAGGTCACCATCGCCGTCCGCATCGAATAATAATAATCCTTCATCTTCACATCGTTTATCAAGCGTATCTTTTCCGTTCAACAGGCTTTTCTGAATGAATTTACCATTCGGCTGCTGAAGAAAAAGTTGGGCGCTATAGAGATATGAGCCTCCGCAAACAATATCATCCAATCCGTTCCCATCAATATCACCTACGGCGAGCGCAGGGCCATATTCCGAAAATTTATGCGGCAATAATTTTTGAATATTAAAATCAATATAGTCACGATCCTTTTGGGTATAATGAATATTTACCGAGTCTGTAATTTCTTCAAACAATGTATTTTTAGCAAATGTTTCTGCAGGAAATGAATATTGCTGAAATGCATCTTTAATATTCACTTTTAATAATTGATCGGCCTTTATGTTTTGGAGTACCTGCATTTTTCCATTGGGCCATTTGATAATGACTGAATCAATTGTTTTTGTTTTGCCAAGACCGAAATGGGCAATATCCTGTATGGTTGACAAGTAACCCCGATAAGGAGTATTTTCATATACCTGTTGCTGACCATGATCATAATATATTTTAGCAATTGCACCAAGGCCGTTTTTATTCAGGGTGTCTCCTAGAAATTGAATTTGCAGATAATGGGTGCTTACCGTATCCCGCTCTCTTTCGGTATTCCGGTAAATCATTGCTTCGTCATTAATATTATTTACAACCAGGTCCAGGTCCCCATCATTATCCAAATCCGCATAAGCTGCACCGTTAGAGAATGTAGGTGTCATCAAACCCCAGTCATCCGACATATTGGAGAATTTGAGATTGCCATTGTTTTTATAAGCATAATTATGTCTTTTGACTTCAGGTATTTGTTTGAGCAGTTCACTCTTGGAAACCAGGGATGATGATTTCAGCCTGAAAGCCACAAAATCATGGTCGGTCACATCTTTCGGAAATCCGTTGGTGATGATAATATCCCTATAACCGTCATTATCGAAATCAACTACCAAGGGTGTCCAGCTCCAGTCTGTTTCAGCTATTCCGGAAAAAAAAGCTGTTTCGCTGAAAATAGGAACACCTATGGAATCATTTTGTTTGACTCTTGGTCCCTGATTTACCTGAAGGGTATTACGAACGTATTCATAATTGTATCCAAATAAATCACTGTTCTGATAGGTCAGATAATTGTTCGGATTCATCATCGTCTTTTTCCTGTAATTATCTTCCGGGTTCATATCGAGCACCACCAGGTCCATCAATCCATCATTATTAATATCGTTGATATCACTACCCATCGAATTGGATGAAGTATGTTTGAAATAATCCGACAGGTGCTCAGTGAACGTTCCATCATGGTTATTGATCCAAAGCAAATCATTAGGAAGATAATCATTGGCGACAAAAATATCTTTCCAGCCATCGTTATTGATATCGGTGATGCATACACTATGTCCATATCCTTCGGTTGCAATGCCTGCTTTTTTCGAAACATCTGTAAAAACAGGGTGTTTTAATGAATCATTCCAGTCGTTCCTGTACAAATGGCCTGAACTGCGAAATGACCCGTCACGAATGGGTTTATGAAAAACATTCGGGAGATTGGGATCAATAATTTCATTGACGACTAAATACATATCGAGGTCGCCATCATTATCATAATCAAAAAAAGCGGCCATGGTTGAATGGACTGTGTCGGCCAATCCATATTCAGCGGCCATTTCCTTAAAATGTGGAATACCATTGCTGTCCGGACCCTGGTTGATGTATAATAAATTTTTTCTTTGGTTGGGGTTCTTTTTGATTGTGGCACATACATAAATGTCGAGCCAGCCATCGTTGTTAATATCCACTACGGCCACACCTCTGCACCATTTTCCTTCGCCTCCAACACCTGCTTCGGAAGTAATGTCCTTAAATTTAAAATCTCCCTGGTTCAGGTATAACTTATTAGACACTTCATTACCTGTAAAATAAATGTCCTGCAAGCCATCATTATTAAAGTCACCAATTCCTACGCCGCCGCCATTATAAACGTTGGATAAGTCTAAAACATTCACAGAATCGGTTTCAGTGATCTGGTTATTGAAATGGACATTCGAATGTTCGGAGGAAATCTGTTCAAAAAGAGGCTGCTTACTGCTGCAGGATACAAAAAGGAAAGAAATGATAATAGAAAAGCCTACCAATCGTCGCATCGAAACAATTTTAGAAAAACATTTTCAATGTATGAAAAAAAGCAATGTATTGACGAGGAATTTTGTTAACAGGAAAGTAAAATAATGGAAAGAATCTGCATTACTATTTCTGCTTTCTTTTAAGAAAGATTATAATGCTGATGGATTCTCCCTTTAATAAAAGAGGTAGAGTATGAAACCCTACCTCTTACTATTATAAGAATGCTTTTGTTTTAGTATCCGGGATTTTGCTTTAAAGTAGCTGCGCCTTTGTCAAAGCTCTTATCAATTTCAG
>DATJXY010000074.1:0-3482 GCA_035499855.1 Puia sp.
TGGGCTCAAATCCTTCCGGCATTATTTTTTTCTTCTCTGAGACAGCATAAAAAGCATTATTGAACAGATTCAGCAACACTCTTCCGATATCCTGTGGAATGATATTGATTTTCCCGATGGATGGATCAAAATCCGTTTTCATAGTTGCGTTGAAGGAACCATCTTTTGCACGAAGTCCATGATAGGAGAGACGAAGATATTCATCAGTGAGAGCATTGATATCAGTAGATTCTTTTTGACCAGTACTTGTTCGGCTGTGTTGCAACATTCCTTTTACAATACTATCTGCCCGTTTTCCATGCGTGTTAATTTTTTCTTCATTCTCAACAATATTCCCCGCAATTGACCTGGCTTCATTGAAATTCCCTTTGTCAATTTCAGTTTTCATTTCTCTGAGTAATTCGGTATTGATCTCAGAAAAATTATTGACAAAATTCAATGGATTTTGAATTTCATGAGCAATGCCTGCTGTGAGTTCACCCAGTGAAGCCATTTTTTCCTGTTGAATAAGTTGTGATTGAGTAGATTTTAATTCTGTATAGGCTTTTTCAATCTCTTTTGCCTGTGCTAATTCTCTTTCCCTTGTTCTTGCACGTTCTTTTTCTATGACAGCTTTCCTTCTAACCCGATCAATAAAATATATCCCCCCCATAATACAAATCCCATAAAAGGCATAAGCCCACCAGGTTTCCCACCAGGGAGGACTGATAATAATTCTCAGATCTTTTTCAGCCCAAATTCCGTCACTATTGGCAGCTTTAACACGAAATAGATAATCTCCCGGGGGAACATTATAATAATAAGCTGTTTTTTCTTCTTTGTCTCGCCAGATCGTATCATAATTCTGCAGCATGATCTGATGCCGGTTTTTTTCCGGATTGTTATAGTCAATTCCGGCAAAATCAATATCGAATGAATTCTGGTTATACTTAAGTCTAACCTCAGTTGCCTGTTCTATGCGAACTTTGATCGGGCTATTTGTTCCCGGTTTCACGGACTGTTCTCCGATGCGGAAATCGGTGAATGTAATTTTCGGAGCAAGCAAATTTGCTTTGAACTTATCTGGAGAAAATGCTAAATAGCCTTTTTCATCCCCAAAATATATTTCACCATCTACACTCCTATAACCTCCTATTTTGGGGACTAAATCCGGGCCATTCTCTTCATGATCTACGCTTCGAAATATAGTTTGATAATTTTTTAAATCAATTCTGTAAATTCCAAGTTGGCTACTTACCCACAAGCTCTTTTCATTATCTTCCTGAATGGAATAAACCTCATGTATATTAATCTTGCTGCCGAGTTCATTGAAATTGATAAAGCTCGCAACAGGACCATTCCTGCCAGCTCTGTATAAGCCACCATCTGTTCCAACCCATAGCAAGCTATCTGAATCTTCGTAAATAGAACGTACATCTTCATCTTTAAGAAAATGTTTAACCGTCTTGGTTTTATCTTTTAAATAGTCGAGGCCGTTATTTGATCCTACCCATAAATCTCCCAAGTAGTCTATTTTTATTGACTGAACCCAATCCCCACTTAAACTATTTGTATCTTTTGGATTGTTTCGAAAATGAGTCACCGATCCAGACTTGGTATTCATCAGATCTAAACCATTGCCTCCTGTACCAATCCACAGTGAATCCCCACCCTTTCCTGTAACAACCCAAACTCGCCCTCCACTCACCGTGTTACTGTCTTTGCGATTGTTCCTGTAACGTTCAATAGAGCCACCATTTTTACCAAGGTTGTTTAGGCCGCTGTCGGTCCCAATCCACATTACTCCCGAGAGGTCTCTGTATAAGGAGTATACCCTGTTTCCACTAAGACTATTTGTGATGTGTGGTTCGTATTTGAACATTTTAGAATTTCCAGTGTACTTGTCTTTACGTACAAGACCTTGTTCTCCTGTTCCCAACCATAGTACGTTTGCGGGCCCTTCCATGAAAGCATAAACACCAGTACCCACCTCGATACGAGGTATTTTTTGAGAAAATAAATTGACCCGGTAAACTGATCCGTCATCAATCGTCCCAATCCAAAAAACGCCATCCGATGAATTGCTCACGACCCAGGGCCTTAAAATTGTAAAACCTGAAGTGTTGTCTTTGTTACCATAATGAGTCAATTTTCCCGAGCCCTTATCATACCGATTCATCCCGTTGTAAATAGTTCCTATCCACATACTTCCCGAAGCGTCTTCGCTAATGAATGTAATGCGATCAGGAACGCCGGCATAATAACGAGTGTTAGAGAGAGCAGGTCGGCTAAGCTTTTCCGGATGTGCCGGATCATAGATATGTCTTTCAAAAGTCCCCTGACTCCGGTTCATGGTATGCAATCCATCACCACAGGTTCCGACCCAGAATACACCTTCTCTGTCCTCAAAAATTGCGCTCACCCGGTTATTGCTAAGACTGTGGGGGTCTTTGGGATCGTGCATGAAACGTTTAAATTTTCCGGTATTCCGGTCCAGGCGATTAAGTCCTCCGTCATCTGGCATTTTTGTATCCCAGTCGAAAAGACCTCCGGTTCCGACCCAGATGGTCCCTTCTTTATCTTCATATACAACACGAGCCACATCACAACTTAAACTGGTTGAATCTCTGTCATTGTGCCGGTAATGAATAAATTTCTTTGTCTTATGGTCAAAACATTCGAGTCCGCTATGTGTCGCTATCCAAATATTTCCTTCATGGTCTTCCAGGATTCCTTCATAATTACCACCCAAGCAAATGCTGGAACTATCATCCGGGTCGTGTCGATAATGAGTGAATATTTCCGTATTTGGATCAAATCGATCTACTCCTAAATCAGCAGTTATCCAAACACTTCCATCCCTGGCCACACAATTGGCGATTAAAAAATTACTAAGGGGCGAATTCGGATTTGTTGAATCATGCTGGTAATGCTTAAACCGGTATCCATCGTATTTAAACAACCCGTTATGTGTTGAAATCCACATGTAACCATTCATATCCTGTGAGATGCTGCCCACGGATCGAAAATAATCTCCTTCAGGTGGTAAAACTTTATTAAATGTAATTTCCTGAGCCGATGATTGAAAACCTGACAATAAAAAAAGTAACAGGATGAATGACCGATGGTAAATATCAGATTTCATACAGTTGTTCATTTAAATTATCATCATTCTAATTATGTTTGTTCCTCTTCATGTTAACTTAAGCCGAACCACAAATTCAGTGTACTCGCCTTCTTTTGTCTTCACTTTTATTTCACCGCCGTGGGCTTTGACAATATCATAACTTAACGATAATCCCAGTCCCGTTCCCTGTCCTGCCGGTTTTGTCGTAAAAAATGGCTGAAAGATCTTGTCCAACACTTTATGGGGAATACCATTGCCATTATCTTTCACACTAATCTCAATTTTGTCACTTATTTTTTTTGTGCTCACTGAAACTGTGGGCTCAAATCCTTCCGGCATTATTTTTTTCTTCTCTGAGACAGCATAAAAAGCATTA
>DATJXY010000075.1:0-4900 GCA_035499855.1 Puia sp.
TTGAGTAAATAAGCTCCTCGTAATAGCAAGCCGATGCTGAATGTATCGGATTGAGGCTGTCGTAATCATCATCTGCTATAACACCACATTCTACAAGCAAATCCTGAATTGTTTGCTGCTTGTTGACGGTATCAGTAACATACCTATTATTGAAGTAAAGACGGAGTGAAAGAGTTGCTTTAGAAATCGGGAATATTAAACCTTTATCCCTAAGTCTGTTTGACCATTCTGCCATCTGTTGTTGAATGACTGGCTTAACCTTATTGATGAAAGATTTATACTCAGCATTGCCACGCATTTTTGCATAGCACATACCGATTGCTTTTTGGGCATCATCGTATGTGATGTGGCCCTTTTGAGCTAATGTTGATTTTAAAAAATTTCTCGCCGACTGTCTTATAGTAACGGCTTGCTGACTATTTTTTTTACTTGGCACTTTGCCGGTTACAACAAATCTTATCGTTGTACTACCTGCACCAAGTTTTTCTTCTTTGAATGGTGGGATTGGAATACCAAAATAGGTTTGAAATCTTTTTGACATACCGCAAAGATACAATCAAACACCTATACTACATAATTTAAGGTGCGAATTTTGAAGTTCAGCCAAATATTCCCTGCATTTGGGAACAATTTCTTTGATGCGATCTATTGCTGATTCGTCCCTGATTACTGGTATTTTTATCCTTCGCTCTTCTTCTGGAATGTCATCGAAGGTCATGTTGAACCTTAATTTTGCTTCTGCAAGTCTAAATTCTGCCGTTTCCTGTGTGATTGAGTTCATCCTTATGGCCATTCCGTATAGTTCATTCTGAATTGTTTCTTCTGGTGTGTTTACAAGGCAATAGGAGACTTCTCCTTCTGAAGCACCTGTTAACCACATATAGCCCTGAAGCTGCCACCAGTACCCTAAATCCAGCTTGCTATCTAATTTTTCAAAGAAAGTACCTGCATCCCATGATGTTTTTATGTCGATTACATACATTTCCGGCTGCATTGGTAGACTTCCAATCAAAATATCTGGCACACCGACAATAAAATCGTTCTCAAACATATCATCATTCTTGTAAAGTGGTATATTTTCAAGTTTTGACACCAAATCAATTGAATCTTGCTCTGAATCTTTACCTTTTCTGGTAAATTTGTTGCCTTTTTCAGACCACAATGACCGTTTACCATATTTTACCTCTGCATAATACTTTTTCAGGAAGGTTTTTGCGCCTTCGCTCACTCCATCACCAGATTTTGGCTTTGTTACTATGCTATACAAGTCGCTGCAATGGAACTTTGTTTGGGAGAAATCAAATAGTTGGGTCATATTTTATTGGTATCAATAAAGTAAAATAAAAAACTCATCCATAAAGGAGCAATTGGGAATGATTTTCCTATAATAATCCATCTTATTGTATAAAATGGAATTTCTATTAAGACAACAGGCATTAACACACAAGTCGCCAATATAATAAATATGCGCAAAATTATTTTTTTCATGATGTTAATTTTTTCATTTGTTGATCGTATGCTGCTTGAAGATTTTTTTTATTTCTTACAATCATCTCGTATGAATCTTTTAGAACCTTTGGGTCTTCGCAGGTATAAATGTCTCCTATTAGTTGTTCCTCTTTGAGAAAAGACCTATCAACTTGGATAACTGGCAATTCGCCCATTTGTGCCGGTATTGGTTCACCAAAACTTTTCCTGTGCCATTCTCGGACTGTCCTTTTTGCAAGGTCAAGGCAATCTTCTATCCTGTCCCCTTCATTTATCAGTATGTCAATTCCTATCTTCTTTGGTAAGTATGTTCCAAATACCGGATGGGCAAAGTTCTCTTGATAGGTTATTCTTTCTATTTTCATTGGTTGAGTTTATATGATTGGTTTGTTAAAATAATTGAGCCTTTTCGAGAGCAATCACATTATGAGAAGATACTCTGTTAAATATTTTACCCCACTCGTGAGAATAAATGTGATAAAAAACTTTTGATTCCGTAAATTCAACAGATAATATTTTACCTTCAATTGATTCATCTGAAATACCCATTTCCCGTTGATCGTTAAACATTGGTATAAATTCCACTTCATCATTTATTGCATGGTTGCTAAAAAATTCTTGTTTCATATACTTTATTTTTAAATTGGTTACAAAAAAAGAACTATTACAATACTTATTGTTGGTGTTGGTTTCAGATTATTTTTTCAAGTTCAGGAAGAACGGATTGCTCCATCTTTGAAAGGAAAGAATTATACCTGTCCATTGCTGCGGTCATTCTTTCATTGTACTCTGTTAGCTGAATTAATTTTGATTGAAGAAATGTGATTGGAGAAAAATCATCAATCGGTTGTTCTTCAATAACAAGTGTTGGTGCATGAGCAGGTTTTTTTACTGCTGCTTTTTTCTTTGTTGACATGGTTTATTATTTTTTGATTTAAGATATAGTTTCTGGGATGTGTTGCCATCTTCTTCTTTTTTTTATTGCCTGAATAGCACTCCTTGACATCCCATATTGTCGCGCTAATTCATAATCGCTTATTTTGCTATCCCTTATTTTTAAAACATCATCAGTTTTAAGTTTTGAATTGTGATGATTTTCTCCTTTTTTTTGGTTCATCAAATTATTGCTCCAAGCGTGAACCATGTTTTCTTTTTGAGTAGCCCATTCAAGATTTGCTACTGAATTATCACTCTTGATTCCATTTATGTGGTTAACGGTTAATTTATTTTCCGGATTAGCAATAAATGCAGTGGCTACAATCCTGTGCAGTTTATGAAGTTTCTGAACTTTGTTCTTTCGTAAGTTTAAGATAACGTAACCTTTTTTATCTAAATAATATTTGCATTCTTGCTCATGGAGTGTTCTTGTGATCCACCTTCCAGATAGCCAAGATTTAGAATAATTAAAAACCTTACCAAAAGAGCTTACTTTATAAAGTCCTTCATATCCAACTACATCTTTCCATTCTTCTTTACTACTTACCATTGGTTAAAGTTGTTTTAATCTTTTTGAGATGATTTTTTACAATTTGCTCAACATAGCTTTTCCTTGACCGATTATCCATATCAGCCAGCTCATTGAGAAGTTCAAGTTCTTCAATAGTGAACTCAACTAAAATCTTTTGTTTATCTGATTTCATGCAACAAATATACAATCAATATACTTTAAATACCAAATTTATTTTTCTTTCTCAAATATAAACCCTCTTGTTTTTCTTTGCTTACCATGAATAACTTTCCTAATATTTACATTCGGTATTTTTAAAACTCGAGAAGCTTCCCCAATAGATTCAAATCTCTGTATAAATTCATGATTAATATTATATTGCACTACTGGTATTTTTGTGGGATAAAAAACTTTTTTTATTTTTTTTTCTTTCCAAATAAAAGGCTTCAGGCCTCTTGGATTTTCTGCATTAGGGCATCTATTTAAAAAAAATTTGTTACTTATATTTTCTTTTAATAGTTTATTCTCTATATCTCTTATATCTTTTAAAATATTAATACAGTACAAAAATTCAAATTTTACAACAGAATAATCATTAAGTATATATGATATGTTTTTATTCTTAAAATGCTTTCTGTTTTTTAAACTTGAAGTCCATTTGCTAATTCTGGCTTTTAAGTTTACAGAACTACCGATATAGAACCAAGAATCATCAATAGTTATTTTATAAACGCCCGCAATTATTTCATTTTTTTTAAATTCTGGAGATATAAATTTCATAAAAATAAAAATGGGTATTCCGTAATTAGCCTACGAAACACCCATTAATTGATGAATCCACCAGATAAATCGGCTAATAACCTATCTGGTGAAACTTATTGCAAATATAATCATTTTTAGTTTACATACGCCTTCGTGCATTGGACGCTAAAAATACGCCACCCAACAATAACCGGGGAAATGCAAAAGAAAACAAGGCCGGAGGGGTCAAAAACGATTTTCAATTTCAAATCAATAGCGTTTAAACGCATTTTAAGGCGATTTACTGGCATGAAATACTCATAAGTGGTTACCACTGAAAAGTCATTTAAGTTTAAAGAACCTATGAAAGATCATTAAATGTGCACTGTTTTCGCAGATACCCCCATATCAATAGCGAATGACCGGTCAAAGGGGAATTGTCTTTATTGGACCGTGTGGACCGCTTTTGGATTTCGGATTTGCCTGGATTTATTTGTCTTTGGATTGGGTTTTGTGGTTTGGGATTGGACTAACTGTTTTGATTGTGAACTATTTATGAGATGAATGGTTTGTGGATCGGGATGGATTGGGGTGGGATAGATGCGTTACAAAGCGTTTACGGGATATTTGGGGGTAGAGAGGAGGATGATTGTGGGGATTAGGGAAGGGGATGGCAAATGATGTGGCATATATGTGGAGGGATGATTGATTTGGTTGTTACGCGTATGTTACGTAACTTTGCTTTTATGAAAGAATGCTTACAATGTAAAAAAGAATTTCAGGAAAAAAGAGAATCAGCAAAATTTTGTTCTGATAAATGCAGGGTGAAATGGAACAGAAAAAATGGTGGCCAACAAATAAAAAAATGGCAAGCGCAATCTATCCTGAACCAAATCAATGAAGCGATGGATAAATTAAACCAACGGATACAGAATTTAACAGAACCTACACATCAAATAAAACCGATTACGGACGTTCCGAAACAATCTAATGTAGTTTTCAATGTCCAAGTTCCAAATAAGCCAGTATTGAGCGGATTTGAAGCCTACAAAGAAGAAATCCTTGCTACCACATGGTCAGGAGACCTTGAAAAACTTATGAGACGAATTAAAGCAGATACATCAATAGCTCAATGGCAGTACAGGGTTTTGGAAAACTTAGCAAAAGAACACGCAAAAACTTTTACCAATTAAAATGCTTTTAGGTGTTATGGGTTGGGGTGAA
>DATJXY010000076.1:0-70640 GCA_035499855.1 Puia sp.
GCCAGGCCAAAAACATTTAATGCGGTAAACAACCTGTGCCGCCATAAATGCCGAAGCGTAGTAGTGAAATACTTTTTTATCATATTTTCTTTAGTTGAAAGTTGATCGATGGCCGCTGCTGATTTTCATTTTCAAATTTTCACCTCACCCCTTTAGGGGCGGGGGTTTTATTCCATTCTCAAACTCTTCACCGGGTTTGCAATCGCGGCTTTGATTGCCTGAACGCTTACGGTTAGTAATGCAATTACAATTGCAAGAACACCAGCAACAACAAACATCCACCACGATATATTGATGTGATAAATAAAATCATTTAACCAGTTATTCATTGCAAGCCACGCAAGCGGAGATGCAATAATCATAGCAACCAGCACAAGCAGTATAAATTCTTTTGAAAGCAAATTGAATAATGAAAACGGGCTTGCGCCTAACACTTTTCTTATGCCAAATTCTTTGGTGCGTTGCTCTGCAGTAAACATTACAAGACCTAACAAGCCAAGACATGAAATAAATATGGCGAGAAACGCAAAGTAATTGGCAAGCTTATCAACTACCTGCTCACTGTTATACAGCTTTGCATATTCTTCATCTGAAAATTTATATGTAAAAGGGAATTTTGGGTTTAGTTCTTTGGAAATTTTTTCAAGACTTGCCAATGCCTGTTTTGTTTTCCCGGGTTCTATTCTCACCAGCGCTTGTCCCCAGTCATCGTTCTCACCAAAATGTAATATTAATGGATTGATGGGTGTATGTACAGAGGCAAAATGAAAATCTTTCATCACACCAATAATTTTTCCGGGCTTTCGCCAAAATGTAAGCGGTCTGCCAACAGGACTTCTGAATCCGATAATTTTTGCAGCCGATTCATTAATAAGATAACCAACAGAATCAGTAGGAAAATCTTTTGAAAAATCTCTTCCCTGCAAAAGCTGAATGTGCATCGTTTTTACGAAATCATAGCCCACAGGAGTTTGTGTAAATTCGATATCAGCATTAGGATCTTTCCCTTCCCATTGCACACCGCCGGTTCCATTTTCTATTTGTGTAGGATTATTTCCAATGCGTGATACATTTTTTATACCCTGTATATTCAGCGCTTCATTTTTAAACAACTCATATTTTGTGATGAGGTCCCCTTCCAACGGGATGTAAACAAGATTTTCCCTGTCATATCCAAGATTCATTGTTTGTATATAATTCACCTGTTTCCTTATCACAATAGTTCCGATGATAAGAGTAATGGAAAGCACGAATTGAAATACAACCAATCCTTTACGAAACCATAAGGCATTATTTGAAAATTTCGGCAATCCTTTTAAAACTTTAACAGGTTTGAACGATGATAAATATAAGGCAGGATAGCTTCCAGAAAAGATTCCGGTTATTAATAATAAGCCTGCTACAATAAACCAGAAAAGTATATTGCTGAACGGAAGATGAATTTGTTTT
This sequence comes from Puia sp., assembly GCA_035499855.1. GTDB lineage: Bacteria > Bacteroidota > Bacteroidia > Chitinophagales > Chitinophagaceae > Puia. Next base: position 1,450 of record DATJXY010000076.1, read on the forward strand.
TGTGTAAGCTGGTTGAAGGAAGGAAGCACAAGCATTACCAGAAAGAGAGAAATAGCAATGGCAATAGTTACAATAAATAAAGCTTCGCCAATAAACTGTCTTATCAAAGCAAAACGAACAGCACCTACAACTTTTCTTACACCAATTTCTTTTGCACGCTTTATTGAACGTGCTGTTGTAAGGTTCATGAAGTTGATGCATGCAATCAACAAAATAAAAACGGCAACGATGCTGAAGAGTTTCACATATTGAATTCTTCCACCCGAAATATTTCCTTGTTTATCAAAATTTGAATGCAGGTAAACATCACCATAATGTGCCATCCCCAAACGTATATATGAACGCGGTGTTTGCTCTTTGTTGTAAGCATCTAAAAAGCGACTGATCTTAGTTTCAAATGTTTTTGCATCGGTTCCTTTGCGCAACATAAGAACACATGCCGGACCATTATTAGTCCAGTCCTTTGCCCAGGTTTCGATTTGCAAAAATTGTTGCCAGGGTAAAATATAATCAAATTGCAACGTACTGTTTTTGGGCGCATCATCAAACACTGCGGTTATTTTAAAATCTGTTTTGTTTTGATAACGGATAGTTTTACCAATTGCTCCCGCCGGTGATCCAAAAAATTCTTCTGCCATTTTTTTTGAAATAGCAATGTTTGAAGGATCGCTTAAAGCTGTTATAGCATTCCCTTGCAGCAAAGGATAAGAAAACATCTTAAAAAAGTCAACGCCTGCATGATTGCCGCTTTCTTTTATAATTTTATTATTGGCTTCGAATGTGCTTAATTCATTCCAGGCATAATTGGCTGCATATTGCACGTCGGGTAATACACGTTTCATTTCTTCAGCCATTATTCCCGGGCCACCATAAAAAGCACTCACTTCATTATCGCGATATTGCTTTTCATAAACACTATATAATTGCGAACCATTTTTATGAAACGCATCGACGTTATATTCATCATTTATCCATAACATGATTATTAGGCTGCATGCCAAACCCAATGCAAGACCCATAATATTAATAGCAGAAAATGCTTTGTTTTTCCAAAGATTTCTTATTGCAGTTTTTAAATAGTGCCGCCAAACCCCTGAAGAGGAGAAATTTTTTGTACTCATATTTTATAGCTTATTGTTCATAGTTATAACACCCTTTTAATCCCCTTCAGGGGACGGGGGCTTTATTCTGTTCTCAAACTCTTCACAGGGTTTGCAATCGCTGCTTTGATTGCCTGGAAACTCACTGTTATCAATGCAATCAATAAAGCTGTCATCCCTGCCAAAGCAAATATGGGCCAGCTTATAGTTGTTCTGTATTCATAATTCTGCAACCAGTTATGCATGAGCCACCATGCGGCAGGGAAAGCAATAATGCACGATATAGTGACTAATTGTAAAAATTCTTTTGCCAGCAATCCTGCCAGTCCTGAAACAGAAGCGCCGAGTACTTTGCGTATTCCGATTTCTTTTGTGCGTCGTTCAGCAGTATAAGCAGCCAGACCAAATAATCCAAGGCAGGAAATAAAAATAGCGAGCAGAGAAAATACACCGGCTAATTTCCCAATAAGTGTTTCAGCAGAAAACATCGCATCGAAGTCTTTGTCGGCAAACTTATATTCAAATGGGAAGCCCGGGTTTTCCGTTTTCAGCACGTCGCTGGTTTTTTCTAAGGCTTGTGATAAATTCACATTGGGCTTAAATCGAACAGCCATTACCGTTGCAGAGTAAGAACCATTGAACAATACAAGTGGTGCCCCCTTACCATATACATCGTTATAAATAAAATCTTTAATAACGCCCACTATAGTTAGTTTGTATCTGCCAGTGGTAAGGGTACTACCGATTTTACCTTCCTTCCCCATAATATTAGCCAGACTTTCATTTATAATAATGTTCAGGCTATCTGAATTGCCCGGATAAAAATCTCTACCTGCTATGAGTTGCATGTGCATGGTTGAAACATATTCCGGGCTTACAACATTTGAATGAATGGGCAACTTGCTGTTTGGATTTTTGCCATCCCAATTAAAACCGTCGCCATAGCTATATACATGCAAAGCATCATGCAGACTTGTTGCTGCATTCTCCACATAACCAGTTGAAATAAGTTTATTTTTTATGACATTAAAATTTTGTTTCATGTCACCTTGCAAATCCATATAAATTAATTTGTCCTTACTGTAACCAAGATCTCTTTCTTTAATATGCTGTACCTGGCGGTACACTATTATAGTAGATATGATAAGAATAACCGATGCAGCAAACTGCGTTATGACAAGTCCTTTACGAATGAAGACAATGCCAGCGGAACTTTTTATTTTGATACCTTTTAATACTCTTATGGGATTGAAAGATGATAAATAAAACGCTGGATAACTTCCCGCAACAAGTCCTGATATAATTCCTATGCCAACCAGGAAACCGAGATGTAAAGAATCAGATAAATTAAGTGATAACTGTTTTTGTACAAGATTGTTGTAAAAAGGAATTACTATATATAATATCATAACAGCGAAGATCACCGCAATGAATGACATCAATAACGATTCACTGATGAACTTTCCGATCAATGTGTTCTTACCAGCACCCATTACTTTAAGTACACCTACTTCTTTCGCACGTTGTTCTGAGCGGGCAGTAGAAAGATTCATGAAATTGATGCATGCAATCAATAATATGATGAAGGCAATTGTTGAAAAAAGTTTTACATATTTAATATTACCTCCATCCTGCACTCCGTTTACAAAATTGGCACGCAGGTGCCAGTCATTCATGCTGAATAAAAAACACGGGTTGGTCGATCCGCTTACTTTAGTACTTAAATAATTAGCCAGTTTTTTATTGATGGCTGCCGGATTTGCTGTGGGCGCCAGTTCGACAATTGTTTCAGTAAGATTGTTATCCCAGGGTTTCAGCCAGGTGTTAGCATCTTCCCAGGTTGTGTATGGAGAAAGCCATTGGAAATGATAATAACAATTTGCAGGCAAATCTTTGAATACTCCTGTGACGGTATAAAGTCCATCGACACTATAAGCACCTTTGATATTCATTTTAATTGTCTTGGCAATAGGATTATTGCTGCCAAAAAATTTCTTCGACATAGATTCACTGATCACAACAGAATTCGGATCACTTAATGCTGTGGCTGCATCACCATAAATGAAGGCCAATTTGTACATCGAAAGAACAGAAGGGTCAGCATACATTCCATTTTCTTTGATGGTTTTATCACCCACCACAGCCAACTCATCCATTGGCCAGCTAAGACGGCCGCTATTTATAATACCCGGTATATCTGCTTTCAGCGCTGCAGCCAGTGGACCGGGTGTGGATCCGTTTGTAGAAATGCCCACATCATTTTTTTCATTTTGCATGACATGGTACAGATAATTACGCTTTGCAAAATTGTGATTGAAAGTGAGCTCATCTTCCACCCAGAGAAATATGAGCGAAGCACAGGTAACCCCAATTGCAAGGCCGAATACGTTTAAAAAACTGTAGGTCCTGTTCTTCCACAGGTTGCGGAATGCGGTTTTGAAATAATTCTTAATCATAAAAGTTCTCCCAAACCTTCCTCTCCGGGCGGAAATTCGCGCGGAGGGAAGGGCTTTTTTAAAGATTGATTATAATTTTAAATGTTGCTCATAAATTTTTTCTCTGCCCTAAAGGGCCAGCATTAACCCTCCTAAATCCTCCCTGAAAGGAGGATTTTTAATTGTGATATTTCTTTAAACCTTTTCATTTATTAAATTATGCAAACCTTGTAAGCCTCTCCGCCTTGGGCGGAAGGTTCTGAGGGGTTTTTATTCCGTTCTCAAGCTCTTCACCCCGTATTAACGGGATTTCGCGTTGCTCACTCCATTCGCAACGACTCAACTGGGTTGGCAATCGCTGCTTTGATGGACTGAAAACTGACCGTTATCAATGCAATTAAAAGTACAATCACAGCAGCAAGAGCAAACATCCACCAACCGATCATTATGTGATATTGATAATCCTGCAGCCATTTATTCATCGCCCACCATGCGATCGGTGAAGCAATCACAAATGCAATCAACACCAGCCTTATAAAATCTTTCGATAACATGGTAGTGATGCTTGTTGTGCTTGCTCCTAATATTTTGCGGATACCAATTTCTTTATTGCGTTGTTCCGCCATGAAAGCAGATAATGCAAACAAACCTGAGCATGCAATAACAATAGCCAATATTGCGAAGCTGGTGAAGATGTTTCCCATGCGCTGCACATCAGCATACATATTCTTGAAATTCTCGTCTAAAAATGTATATCGTATCGGTTGGTTTGGTGCAAATTTTTTCCAGACACTTGTAATAGCGGCGAGTGTGCTTTGAACATTATTCGGATTTATTTTTACTGCTATGATTGATGAATAATTATTTCCCAAAACAAAAATAAGTGGAGTAATACTTTGTGTCATAGTCTCAAAATTGAAATCTTCAACTACCCCGATGACACGTAAATGCTCTCCTCCGTCGTTGGTGATCATCTGACCTAAGGGATCTTTCAATCCGAGTTTCTCTTTCATCGAATTATTGATGACAGCAGCAGCAGTATCAGAGGCCATGACTTTTGAAAAAAACCTTCCCTGAATCATTTTCATTCCAAGTGTTTTGACATAGTCATAATCGACTACCCATCTTTGCCCATCAACGCCCGCGTCTATTTTCATTCTTCCATCTTTATAGAATGTAGTGCCATCCCTACTTGTACCAGAAATAGGTAAATATTCGCTCACCGAAACACTTTTAACATTACTGATGTTCTGCAATTCATTCTTAAAACTCGGAATTGCAGTTTTGTTATCTAATGTATTCGTCCCTTGTATAAGCATTACCTGGTCCTTATTGAATCCGACATCTTTGTTGAGGATATAATGAGTTTGTGCAGTCATAACCAGAGTTGCGATAACCAGGATGATAGATGTTGCAAATTGAAATATTACTAATCCATTTCGCAAAATTGAGTTTTTTGAGCCTCGACTTAATTGGCCTTTCAACACATTGATCGGTTTGAACGATGAAAGATAAAACGCTGGATATATCCCTGCAATAACCCCAACGACTGCTGCGGCAATAATCATCACGCATGGTAACCACCATTCATTCCAGGGAATGGTCAATGATTTATCAGAAAGTGTATTGAATAATGGGAGCGATAATGTTGCAATAATTATTGCTAACGCAAACGAAGCAAAACTAAAAACTACGGATTCTGTGAGAAATTGCTTTATGATGCTGACGCGATTTGAACCAATCACTTTGCGCAAACCTACTTCCCTGGCTCGGTTTGCAGATTTTGCTGTGGAAAGATTAATGAAATTAACGGAGGCTATAACGAGAACAAAAATCGCTATGGTGCCAAACAACCACACAAAACGTATATCACCTTTTTCAAGACCATCATTGATATTATAGGAATTGAGATGGACATCGGCCATCGGTTGTGCAAGCAGTTCTGTTTTTTTGATTGCATCCATCCATCCTTTATCGCCGCTGCCTTCTGCAGCTGCCATATAATATTTTGTGAGAATCCGGTTAAGTTTGGTACGAAATAACTTCGCATTGGCCTCCGGCTTCAATAACACGTAAGTAAAGTAGTTATTCGCTCCCCAAAAGTTTTTTTCCCCATTAAAAAAACTGTGTTCTGACAATGTAAGCAAGTAGTCGTATTGGAGATGTGAATTTTTTGGAAAGCCCTCTATCACACCAGTGATCTTGTAAATTTTGTCTTTATCATCATTTAATATCATCGTTTTCCCGATCGGGTTCTCGTTGGGGAAAAATTTGTCTGCAACTTTTTTTGATATCACCATAGTATTCGGTTCCCCAAGTGCATTTTTTAGATCGCCGTATACCATAGGTATCTGCAGCATATCGAGCATATTCTGATCAGCATAACTGAATTTTGATTCATAACTGTCTTCTGATTTATCTGTCCGCCTGATTTCATTACTTCCGCCACCATAAAAATATTCATGAGGCATTAGTCGTCCAGATAATTCCACTTCAGGAAATTCATCTTTAAGCACTCTGGCCATCGGTTCGGGTAAATCGGCGCCAGCTCGGATTTTTCCATTGTCGTTGTACTCTTGTATAATTCGGAAAAGTCGGGCTTCATTTCGATATGATTTATCAAAGCTGAGCTCATCTTGGATATACAAGGCAATCAGCAAACAGACAGCAATGCTTAATGCAAAACCACCGATTTTGATCACAGAATACATTTTCTGTTTCTTCAATTGTCTGACTGCAATTTTGAAATAATTTTTGATCATAAACCCTCCTAAATCCTCCCTAAAGAGAGGACTTATCCCTGCCCCTAAAGGGGAAAAGAATTGTTATATAAAATTGTTTTACTCATAACTTTTATTTGCCGCTTCAAAAACCTTCCCTTTAGGGCCCGGGTGGTTCATTCCGTTCGCAACGACTTCACCGGGTTTGCTATCGCTGCCTTTATTGCCTGGAAACTGACTGTTATTAATGCAATAACAACAGCAATTGCTCCGGCCATTACGAATATCCACCAGCTGATTTGTATTTTATATGCAAAATCCTCGAGCCATTTGTACATAAAATAATAGGCGATGGGAGATGCTACCAGGATTGCAATCGCCACAAGCCATACAAAATCTTTCGTCAGCATGGAAACAATATTTGTCACGCTCGCACCCAAAACTTTTCGTATGCCGATTTCCTTGGTTCTTTGTTCGGCCGCATATGTAGCCAGTCCCAATAATCCCATGCATGAGATGAAAATCGCAATGATCATTGCCAGGTTCATCAGTGCGGAAGTCTTCTGTTCTTTCTCATACAGTCTTGCGATGGTCTGGTCAAAGAAACTGTATTCAAATTTTTCATTGGGATATTCAGCTTTCCATAATTTTTGAATCTGTGAAAGAATAGATTGAAAATGACTGATTCCCTTTCCTTCAGTAGCCAGTTTTATACTGATAGCTCTTTCTGCTCTTTTAAACGAACTCATGAAAAACGGGATGATGGGTTCATGCAGAGATTTTGAATTAAAATCTTTTATCACTCCTACCACAGGACCCTTTCCTCCATTCATTCCGATTTCAACAGGTTTGCCAATTGCATCTTCGGGTTTGGCAAAACCCAGTTGCTTTGCACAGGTTTCATTAATCAAAAATTCACGAATGGTATCTGAAGGAAATAAATTTCTTCCGGCAATTATTTTTAAATCGAAGAGTGGAATATAATTCATATCACACATATCGAAGGATGCATCGGTCTTCATTTCGCTTTTTCCCCTGTATAAAATAAATGTTCCCGGATGTCCTTTCGCCGTCGGTGTTTCCATATGAGAGCTCACTATCTGCACACCGGATATGCCTTTAATGTCTTCTGCCAGCGCCATTCTTTTATTGGATGGATAATTATAGCCTGTTCGTATAGTGATAATGGCATCTTTTGTAAATCCGAGGTCTTTGTTTACTATAAAATGGATTTGCCTTGATACGATAATCGTTCCAATAATAAATACCAGCGAAATGGTAAACTGGAAAACGATCAATCCTTTATGCAGATAACTTTTTTGATTTGGCTTTTTGGTTGCCTGGCCTTTGAGACTAAGTGCCGGTACCAATGAAGACAATACTTTGGCGGGATAAAAACCGGCAAGCAAAGAAGTAATAATTGTGATGAGGGACAGAAAAAGGATGGTAGATGGATCCAATAATGAAAGTTTTACTCCTGCGGGAATAAATTTGTACAATAAGGAAATAACAGGATTTGTGATAATTACCGAGAGTATGACAGCCAGCAAAGTGAGTATAAATGTTTCGCTTAAGAACTGGATAATGATATTTCTTCTATTGCTACCCATCACTTTGCGAATTCCGATTTCTTTTGCTCTTTGTATTGACTGAGCAGCAGATAAATTAACGAAATTGATTGCTGCAATGATAAGAATGAAAGCAGCGATGCCCATCAGTCCATATAGTGTTGGCAAGTGTGCCTTCCTGGTATAAGCATCTTCATAGTCTGAATTAAAGTGAATATCCGAGAGAGGCTGCAAGGAGACCTTTGCTGCCGCTCCTTCTTCCTTTCCGGTGAAAACATGCTTTTTTACAACCGATGCGAATTTCTTTTCGATTTGTTTCGGATCTGTTCCCTTTGGAAGTTTTACAATTCCCTGGGAAAAATAATTCCACATGCCCCAGGCGTTCATATCAATATCGTCTTTCAAAAAACTATGTTGTACGGTATTGAAAGAAATAAAATCCTTGAATCCAAAATCCGTATTTCCGGTCCAGTCTTTTACCACTCCGGAAACAGTAAGGTTCAGTGAATCATTATAAATCACCTGCCTGCCCATTGCCTCTTCCGGAGATATCGGTCCAAAATATTTCTGTACTTCTTTTTCAGAAAGAACGACCTTGAATGGTTCATTCAATGCAACCGCAGGATTGCCTGCAAGCCATTGGTATTTGAATATTTCGAAATACTGAGGCTCAGCGACAATGACATCAGAAACCCCTTCACCGAATTTTGCCGCATCGAATTTTTTTATTGAATTGCCATTTTGTACGGTTACTTTGGGATAATAGTTGAAAAAGGCTGAAACGCTTTCAAAACCCGCTACTTCATTGCGTAATGCCATTGGCAGGGGAGTGATAAGAAAACCAAATTTCCTTCCTTCATCATCCTTGTTTCTTTTCATTTCGGCAACGAGCCTGTATATGCGCTCTTTGTCAGGATGGAAAGTATCATAACTCAATTCAAAATTCGTGATCAGGTAGATGATCAGGCAGGCAGAAACACCGATAGCAAGTCCCAGGATATTGATAAATGTATAGACCTTGTTCCTGGTCAGTTTTCTGAAAGCAATTTTAAAATAGTTTCTGAGCATGGTATGTTGGAATGATTGGTTTGATGATGAATCGTTTGATTGATTTCAGGATCTAATCTTCCATCAATCAAAGAATTTTGCAGATGAATCCCAGATAAACAGGAAATTCAACCCAATCACATGCCGGACTAAAACATGAATGATTTTCAATGTAGTAGATTAAAAATCTATATACGAAATAGTTCGTTTCTGATACAAAATTGTTCGGTTTTGATACATTCCAAACCTCCGGGGTTCCGCGGAACCCCGGAGGTTCTCTTCGTTCCCCGCTCCGAAGGGCGGGGGCATAGTTTACTCCGTTCGTAATGATTTCACCGGATTCATGACAGCTGCCCTGATTGCCCGAAAGCTAATTGTGATCAATGCAATCAGGATGCTTGTTGAACAAGCCAGGGCAAACACAGATATTCCTATATGAATTCGATATGCAAAATCCATTAACCATTTGTTCATCATCCACCAGGTAAATGGGATTGCAGTCGAAAAGCCAATGAAAATAAGCAACAAAAATTCTTTAGAGACCAATAATAAAACCTGCTGCACCGATGCCCCTAATACTTTTCTTATTCCTATTTCTTTCGCACGTTGCTCAGTGGTAAATGCTGCAAGGCCGAATAAACCAAGGCTTGCAATGATAATTGCAATGGAGGCAAATACGCCAAATATTTGCCCCGTTCTCTGTTCGGCGCTGTATAAATATGCAAAATGATTGTTTAAAAAATAATAAGAGAATGGGGCCCCGGCATTCAATGTCTTCCATTTCTTTTCCAAATCCTTTAGGAAATTTTGTAAGTCATCGGTTTTTACTTTTATAATCAATCCGCTGCCGGGCCTGTCTAATCTCATCATCAACGGGGCAATTTTTTGTTTTACCGAAGCATAATGAAAATCGGCGACAACTCCAATTACTTTAAATTCATGTTGTCCGGACGTAACAATTGTTTTGCCAATGGGATTTGTGCGATCCCAACCCAAATCGTGTACCGCTGCCTGGTTAATAACTGTGGCGAAAGAATCCGTTGGAAAATCTTTTGAAAAATTTCTTCCCTCAATGATCTTCATTCCCATCGTCGATAAATAATCATAATCGACATGATATATGGTGGTATGTATTTCGAAATCGTTTTCGTTCGCTTCTTTTTCTTTTGGATAAATCTCTGTTCCGTCTGTATTCGTATTGCCAGGGATATCTGTTCCAATACTTGCGTTCACCACCCGGCTGTCATTTGATAAATCCTGTCTGAAAGCAGATCGAACAGCTCTGTTGCCAATCAGGTAAGTATCTTCCAGGTATAAAACCTGTTCTTTATCATACCCGAGTTTTTTATCCTGCATATAGCGGAGTTGCTGGTATACGATAATGGTGGCAATGATCAGGGAAGTGGAAACAAAAAACTGGAATACCACAAGACTACTTCTCAATATATTCTTATTGTTACCCTTGCTGAAAAAAGAATTTTTTAAAACTTTAATTGCGTTCATTGACGACAAAAAGAAAGCCGGATAAATGCCAGCGCATATGCCTGACAGTAATCCAAGGAACACTAAGCTTAGGATTGATTTGTAACTAAGCAGCGCGTGATAATCTAAGTTTTTTCCTGATAGTTGGTTGAAGTAAGGCAACAAAGCGAATGCAAGTATACAGGCAATCAGCAGTGCGCAGAAGCTAACCAGAATTGATTCTGTCAGGAATTGAAGAATCAATTCTTTCTTTAATGATCCCATTACTTTTCGTATGCCAACTTCTTTGGAACGTTTTGAAGCGTAGGCAGTAGCGAGGTTTGTAAAATTCACACAGGCCAGCAACAAAATAAAGACAGCAAGAGCACTAAATATGTATACATAATGGATATCACCGTTTGCTTCTAATTCATATTTGGTGTCAGAATATAAATGAATTTTTCTAAGTGGCTGTAGAAAGAATATAAATGTATTTACTGATTTTTGCGCTTCAGCGAGACTCACTCCCATATCATGTTGCACTTCCGGAACGACATATTTTGCCACGAGCTCCGGAAACTTTTTTTCAATTGCTTTTGCATCTGCGTTTTTATTAAGCATGAGGTAAGTGTAGAAGCCGATATTACTCCAGGTTTGCGAATTCAGGTGCATCGTTGCCATGCTGATAAAGGCATCAAAATGAAAATGCGAGTTGTCGGGGATTTTGTCAAATACTCCCGTAACCTTAAGAACACCTCTTCCATATGACATCGTTTTGCCGACAGGCTCCTCGTCTCCAAAATATTTATTAGCAAAATCTTTGCTTATAATAAAAGTGTTTTGTTCTGTAAGAGCAGTTTTCGGATCGCCATCAATTAATGGGATTGAAAAGAATTGAAGAAAGCTGGAATCTGCAAACGCGAGTTTTTTTTCTTTGAATTGTTTGTTTCCATAACTAAGAAAGCCTTCGGCTTGCGGGAGAATCCTGCAAAATGCTTCCACTTCAGGATATTCTTTTTGTATTCCGGGTCCAACGCCTACATCGGCATTGGGATAGGTAACTATATTCCCATTTCCTGTAACGTTAATGCCTACCCGATATATTTGACTGGCATGTTGAGGATAAGTATCATAATTCAGTTCGTCATATACAAATAATGCAATTAATATACAGCAGGCAAGACCTACCGTCAATCCGGCAATATTGATGACGGAGAAAATTCTATTTTTTGAAAGATTTCGCAGAGCAATCCGAAAATAACTTTTTAGCATAGACCCTCCTAAGCTCCCGCTACTGGCGGAAGGAATTTTGGCCCCTGATCCCTAAAGGGGATAAGGAATTATTATTTGAAATTGTTTGACTCATAATTTTATTATTCTTACCATAAGCCTCCCCGCCCAAAGCGGAAGGTTTGGTGGGGTTTCATTCCGTTCTCAACGATTTTACCGGGTTTGCTACAGCCGCTTTGATTGCCTGGAAGCTTACAGTAGCCAATGTAATGATCAATGCGCCTGCGCCTGCTAATGCAAAAACCCACCACGATAATTCCGTTCTATATTGATAATTCTGCAACCAGTTGTACATAAAATAGGATGCTATGGGCGATGCAATCAAAAATGAAATCATCACCAGCATCACAAATTCTTTTGACAGCAATCCCCAAAGGTTTATTACTGTTGCTCCTAAAACTTTTCGGACGCCGATTTCCTTTGTGCGTTGTTCTGCAGTAAAAGATGCCATTCCAAATAAGCCAAGTGAGCTGATGAATATAGCGAGTGCTGCAAATACACTGGCGAGTTTGCTCACGCGTTCTTCGTCGCCAAATTTCCTTTCATACTGGCTGTCAATAAAACTGTATTCAAAGGGACTGCCCGGAGCATATTTTTTAAACACTGCTTCAATTTTTCCGGTAGCAGTATTGATATTCATTTGCGGGTTAAGTCTTATGAGAATATTATTTGTTTTTTCATTGTCGGAAATATAAACTGTTTCTTTAACCGGCCTGTACGGCGATTGCATCACCATATCTTTTACCACGCCAACCACTGTGTACGCGGTTGTTTTTCCAAAAATTGTTTCTTTAATAACCATGCCTACCGGATTTTTGATACCCATATATTTTACCATCGTCTCATTTAAAATCACCGCGGCAGTATCTGTAGCAAATGATCTCGAAAGATCTCTTCCCTGGATAATATGCCAGCCCACAGTTTTTCCATATTCAGGGGTAATATATGCTTTCCCGATCCAGAAATTTTCATCAATGGGCCTGTTATTCCATTGAAATCCATTTCCTGCAAAACCAAGTGTTGTTACAGAATTTACTGCCTCTGTCATTTCTGATACAGCTCCCGACGCTTTCAGATCGTTACGCACAACATCAATATGTTCATGAATTTCATCAGTTGGCGTTCTGACATTCATGAGACCTTCACGCTGATAACCCACAGGCCGGCTTTTGCCCAATTGAATTTGCCTGTAAATAATAGTTACTCCAATTATTAAAACAATAGAAACCGTGAACTGGAGAATTACAAGCGCTTTACGAGGCACAGACGCCAATCTTCCAGCCTTAAAAGTCCCTTTCAGTACTTTAACCGGTTTGAAAGATGATAAATAAAATGCAGGATAACTGCCGGCAATAAATCCTGTGATGAGGCTGAAGCCAATCCCGGTCAGCCAAAAGAAAATATTATTCCATGGCAGCACCATTTTTTTGTCAGCAACATCATTAAACAACGGCAACATGAACTGCACAATAATCAGTGATAGCAAAAATGAAAAGAACACTACCAGCAATGATTCAGTTAAGAATTGTTTGATCAACTGGGTTCGCATTGAACCGATCGTTTTTCGGATGCCCACTTCTTTTGCTCTTTTTTCCGAACGCGCCGTGGCGAGATTCATGAAATTGATGCAGGCAAGCAGTAAAACAAACACCCCGATAATTCCGTACATCCACACGAATTGTGCACTTCTGCCCGCCACTACTCCGTTATCAAAGTCTGAATACAAATGAAATTTGCTCATGGGCAATAAAAACACCCGGGGATTTGCTTTCGCTTTTTCTTTATCGATCCTGTTCAATTTCAGATTTCGTATTTTATGGGACACTTTATCCATGTCTGCATTATCAGCTATCTGAACGTAAGTTTGATAACCATCCTGCTCCCAATTATCTTTTCTTACCCAGGGGGTACTCGATACGAAGAGTTGCCATGGGGCAATAAATCCCATGTCGGCAAATTCAGTGTTATAAGGAAGATCTTCATATACGCCAGTCACGGAAACATTTTCCTTATTGTCAATTTTCATGATTTTGCCCATCGGGTCTGCATCGCCAAAAAAAGCTTTTGCAACAGACTCCGATAAAAGGATGGATGAAGGATCTTTTAAACCATCATGAGAACCTTTCAACATTTTAAGGCTGAGCATATCCGTTATACCGGGCTCAAAATAATATCCTGTTTTCATTAAATTCTTTTCACCGGATGACAATACAATGGTATAGGCACGGGAAGTCATCAGCACATGTTTAAAATCAGCGCCGAAATTATTTCTCAGTTCATCGCCATAAGGCGGTGCAGTATTATAGTCGGTGTTGATTCCGCCATTATAATTCATGTTCGTCAATACCTGGGCAATGTGGTCGTAGTTTTTAAAACTTTTATTGAAAGAAATTTCATCCCAAATCCATAGGCCGATAAGTATAGCCACTGCCATGCCCACGGCCAGCCCGCTGATATTGATAAAAGAAGACACTTTATTCTTCAATAGATTTCGCCACGCGATTTTGAAATAGTTTTTAAGCATAGAAACCCTCCTTATCCTCCCTAAAGGGAGGACCTGCCCCTAACCCCAAAAGGGGAAGGAATTGTTGTATAAAATTGTTTTACTAATAATTTTATTCGTCATCTTCAAAAGCCTCTCCGCCTTAGGCGGAAGGTTTGGCGGGGTTTCACTCCGTTCTCAACGATTTTACGGGATTCGCCGTTGCTGCTTTGATGGCCTGAAAGCATACGGTGATCAAAGCAATCATCAAAGCAATGAAACCCGCGGCTGCAAAGACCCACCAGTGAACATTGATTCTGTATGCGAAACTCTGCAACCATTTATTCATCGCCCACCAGGCAACAGGGAATGCAATAACTGATGCGATCAAAACAAGTTTTAAAAATTCTTTTGAAAGCATGTTTGTTACCTGGGATATGCTGGCACCTAAAACTTTTCTTATACCAATTTCTTTTGTTCGTTGTTCGGCTGTATATGTTGCCAGTCCAAATAGACCGAGACATGCAACAAGAATAATGAGCACGGAAAATATATTAAGTATGGCGCCCGTTTTTTGTTCGGTTGAATATGTTTTGTTGAAAAGGTCATCCATGAAGCTGTATGTAAATGATTCACCTGTTTTGTAAGCATCCCAATTTTTTTTCATAGTTGCAAGCAAGCCTGCGACATCAGTAGTTTTTATTTTAAAGATCAATCCGCCTTCCTGAAGCCAGGTCATGAACAAAGGGCTAATTGCTTCATGCAGTGATTTAAAATTGAAATTTTTTACAACACCAATTACATGAAAAGGAATATTGCTTCCTCTGTAACTATTCTGTCTTATTACTGTTTTGCCAACAGCGCTCATATCATTCCAACCAAATGCATGCGCCGCAGTTTCATTTAAAATAATAGCAAGAGAATCTGTTGCAAATTCTTTGGAAAAATTTCTGCCGCTAACCATCGTCATACCTAATGTTGTAATGTAATTTTCATCTACATGATATTCCACTCCATTCACAATATTGTTATCATTACCCTGCGGATAAGCTAATGCATTATTATAATTTGTTGGACCTGCAGGTTTATACAAAGACACAGTTGCATTTACCACACGAGGGTCTTGCAGCACTTGTTGTTTAAATGCCTGCTCATTGTTGCCCAATAAATAAGAATTTGGAATAGTAATAAGTTGATCTTTGTTATAGCCAAGGTTTTTGTTTTGTATGTATTTCATTTGCTGATACACTACAATCGTTCCGATGATTAATGCAACAGAAATAAAAAATTGAAATACCACTAAACCGCTTCGTAAACCAAAGCTTTTATGATTTGCCGTAAGTTTCCCTTTCAGTACGGCAATAGGCTTGAAGGAAGATAAATAAAATGCAGGATAGATGCCGGCAACAATGCCAACAAGTAGCCCCAAACCAATAAAAGCAATAACAGGTTTAACATCAAAGCTTAAATGCTTGTTTGAAATATTATTGAATGCAGGCAATGCCAGTTGCACCAGCACAAAAGCAACAAGCAACGAAAAAAATGTTATGAATATTGATTCTGATAAAAACTGACTGATAAGTTGAAATTTTCCCGAGCCTGCAACTTTTCTTACGCCAACTTCTTTTGCTCTTTTAGAAGCGCCCGCTGTCGAAAGATTAACGAAATTAATGCAGGCAACGATCAGCATAAAAATAGCAACACCTGCAAAAATGTAAACATAAGTTGCATTGCCGCCAGCTTCAAATTCATTTGATGTGTTTGAATTAAGATGAATATCTTTTAGTGGTTGTAACGCAAAGCCAAGACTATTTCCTTTCGTTATAAAATCATGAAGACTTAAACCCATTCCTTGTTGAATTTGCGGACCCATGTATTTTTCAACCATTGCAGGGAATCTCGCTTCCATTTTCTTTAAATCAGTACCGGACTTTAGTAAAAGGTAAGTATGATAATTACTGCTCAGCCATGAATCTGATTGGGCATCTGCCCAGCTTGTCATCGAACCAAGAAGATCAAAATGAAAATGTGAATTCGTTGGCATATTTTTTATTACACCGGTTACTTTATACACGCGGTTACTATCTGTATATACTTCAATAATTTTGCCTAATGGTTCTGTTTTGCCAAAATATTTTTGTGCGGTTTCCTGCGTAATTACAATACCACCAGGTTGTGCTAAAGCAATTTTAGCATCGCCTTCAATCATTGGTAACGTGAATATGCTGAAGAAATTTGGATCAACCAATGCGAAACGATCATCTTTATAAACTCTATTGTTATAAATAATTTTTGGTGTACCAAAGCCTGTTATTCTTGTTGCATCAAGCACTTCAGGAAAATCCTTTTTCATAGTTGCCGCAAGAGGTGGCATTACAACGCTTTCATCTATTTTTCCACCATTAACATCTGCATGAAAAACAACTCTTGCAATATTGCCCGCATTTCTATTAAAACGATCATAACTCAGTTCATCCTGTACATACAACATAATAATAAAACATGTTGCAATACCGATTGATAGTCCAAGAATATTGATGAAAGAAAACAATTTATTTTTGCGGAAATTCCGCCATGCGCTCCTGAAATAATTTTTAATCATAAAAAACTTTTTTTGTTTTCAGATTCAGCAATCCACAAATTGTTGTCTCCCCTTTAGGGGCGGGGGTTTTATTCCGTTCTCAGGCTCTTCACCGGATTTGTAATTGCCGCTTTAATCGCCTGGAAACTGACGGTCGCCAATGCAATAAGCAATGCTGCCAAACCTGCAAGTACAAATATCCACCACTCCAAACTGACACGGTACGCAAAATCATTCAGCCATTTGTTCATGGCCCACCAGGCAATTGGGGTTGCAAAAACAAAAGCGATGATCACGAGCTTCACAAAATCTTTGGAAAGTAATTGTACAATGCCCTGCACACTTGCACCAAGCACTTTTCGGATACCGATTTCCTTGCTTCTTTGCTCTGCGACGAAAGTTGCCAATCCAAACAATCCAAGGCAAGCTATGAAAATGGCAAGCGCAGAGAAAATCATTGCAATTTTTCCAACTCTTTGTTCAGTCCGGTACATTTCATCAAAGGAATCATCCAGGAAACGATAACTGAAAGGCATACCCGGAGCCAGGACCTTCCATTTATTTTCTATTTGTTTTACAAGATTGTTGACATCAGCAGTACTGATTTTAAAAGCGGCCATTCCCGGATTATAGCGAAGGAAAAAACCCAGTGGGCCAATGTTCTGCCTCAATGATTCGAAATTAAAATTCTTCACTACACCAATGATAGTATAAGCAGTTGGCTGATTGTTTGGACCAGGTCCATATAATTTTTCTCCGAGAGGATTATCATATGCCAGTAATTTCGCAGCCGTTTCATTGATGATTACTCCGCTTGAATCACTTCCAAAATCACGAGAAAAATTTCTTCCTTTCATCACCTGCATGCCCATTACTTTAATATAGTCATAGTCAACCCGCCAGGCCTGCATATCCATGCCATCCTTTGCATCCATTGTAGGACTTTTGAAATAAGAATTATCGTTGCGTGAAGAGCTGGTGACGGGCAGGAAGCCGCTGATAGTGGCGCCGTTTACACCATTCATTTGCAAAACAGCATTTTTAAATGGAGTCACATTATCATTCAGTGCATACGCATCATTGATAATTAATACCTGGTTTTTATTGTAACCGAGATCTTTTGTCTGTATATAATTTAATTGTTTATAGATCACAATGGTGCCAATGATAAGCATAATGGAAGTGGTAAACTGAAGCACGACAAGTATGCTTCTCAGGCCTCCGCTTTTGGTTCCCAGTTTCAATCTGCCTTTCAATACTTCAATGGGTTTGAATGCCGATAAAAAGAAAGCCGGGTAGCTGCCAGCAATCAACCCGACAACAAATGGAAGAACAATCAGGACAGGCAGGATCAGGGAAGAAAAAAGGCTCGACAAATGCATTGATTTATTTGAGACATTATTGAACAGCGGCAGAACCAGCCCCGCGACAGCAAGTGCAATAAGCAGTGAAAGAATGGACATTAAAGTAGATTCTGTCAGGAACTGCGTAATTAAATTTTTTCTTTCGGTTCCTAATACTTTCCTGATTCCAACTTCTCTCGCACGATTTGCGGAACGTGCTGTTGTCAAATTCATGAAATTGATGCAGGCAATCAGAAGAATGAACAGGGCAACTGCTGAAAAGATATAAACATATTGCACATTTCCGCCTGCGCTCAATTCAAAGGACCTGTCGGAATATAAATGTATCCTTGTCAAAGGGATCAATGAATATTCCAGTTTATTACCTGCTTTTCTGAATTCGTCCATGCTATTAATATGGATAAATGTTTTTGCGAAAGGCAGGACATATTTTTCAATATAAGTTTCAAAATTTTTTTCGAAAGCCTTATAATCCGTTCCTTTTTTCAAGACGATATATGTATGGAAATTATGACTGGTCAGGTTTCCCCAGCCATAGTTTACATTCTTCATGGAGAAAAGGAAATCAAAATTAAAATGCGAGTTCATCGGAATATCACGAATAACGGCAGTGATCTTGTATGAAGTGCTTTTGTTATCATTTGTTTCTATCGTTTTTCCAACAACATCGGTAGTCCCAAAATATTTTTTTGCAGTTGATTCGGTAATGACTACGGTGTTTGGTTCATTCAATGCTGTTTTTGTATCTCCGGTTATAGCAGGCAGGGTAAATACATCAAAGAAAGTTGAATCCACATGTGCTACTTTCTGTTCATTGATATACGTATCTCCTTTCTTAACCAGTTTATTTCCGTTGGAATTATAAATGCGGGTATATTGTTCAACCTGCGGATAGTCTTTTTTTAATAGCTGTCCCATCATATCCGAAGTAACCGGCATATGCAGGTCTCCTCCACCAAAGCGGATATCTGAATTGATACGATATATCCGGTCTGCCTTTTCATTGTACCTGTCATAATTCAATTCATCCAATACATACAGTGAAATTAACAGGAAGCAGCTCAGACCAATTGCAAGCCCGGAAATATTGATGAAGGAGAAGATTTTATTTCTCAATAGATTTCTCCAGGCAACTTTTAAATAGTTTCTTAGCATGATAAGAGTTTAAATGATTTTTATGAATGGTATAAAATTTCCGTGCAGGTAGAATGCTCTTTTGAGTTAAAACGACTGGAGTTGGACAATAAAACCGGCCCAAATACATGCCGGAATCAAAACAAATGATTTACAATAAAATAAACGACAATGCGAATAATCACCAGTTCATTTCTGATACACGTGTGTCCGGTTTTGATACAGCCCCCAACCTCCGGGGTTCCGCGGAACCCCGGAGGTTCCGTAATACAGATTCATTCTGTTTTCAAGCTGTTCATCTGATGTGCAAGGCAGCCCTGGTTTTCCTGGCAGCCGATCGAATGCTGCGCAAAAAAACACCTCCGGGGTTCCGCGGAACCCCGGAGGTTGATCATTCTGTCCGCAAACTTTTCACCGGATTAGCAATGGCCGCTTTGATAGCCTGGAAACTAACCGTAATCAATGCAATCAATGTTGTCGATGAGCCGGCCAAAATAAAGATCCACCAACTGAGATCAACACGATAGGCAAAATCCTGCAGCCATTTATTCATGAGCCACCAGGCTACAGGAAATGAAACCACTGCTGCAATTGCAATCAATTTCAAAAAGTCTTTTGATAGCATCCCGACAATATTGGATACCGATGCCCCTAATACTTTTCTTATTCCTATTTCTTTGATGCGCTGTTCAGCTGCATATGTAATCAACCCAAACAAACCGAGGCATGCAATAAGAATGGCAAGTACAGCAAAGCTGATAAATATTTGCCCTGTTCTTTCTTCGGCTTTATATAAATTATTGAACTCTTCATCCATAAAAGAAAAATCGAAGGGCTGCCCGGGTGCTAATGTTTTCCATTTCTCTTTTATTTGAGCCTTTACATTTTGAATATTGGATGCATTGACGCGAATGGATATATTGCCGGTTTCTTTCTGAAGAAAAAGTCCCAGCGGAGTCACAACATCACGCAATGAACTGAAATTAAAATTTTTTACCACACCAATAATCTGGAAATCTCTCAATTTTTTTGTATTGATATTTTCTATCTCGTATAATTTTCTGTTCAGGATATCTTTTGTTGCTAAAAATTTTTCAGCAGCTTCGTTAATGATCACGGCACCGGAATCTGTTGGGAAATCTCTTGAAAAATTTCTCCCTTCAATAAGCTTCATGTCCAAAGTCGGGATGTAATTTTCGTCAACCCCCCATCTTTGCATCGATATAGCCGTTTTTTGATCCAATGTCGGAGAAGTAAAGAAGGCATCATTGCTCCTGTTGAAATTTACTGGCAGATATCCCGAAATACTTGCATTTTCAACACCGCTTATTTTTAAAATCTCGTTTTTAAAAGTGGTGACCTGTGATTTTAGTGCATCAGTGTTTTGAATGATCATGACCTGTTTGCGGTTGAAACCGATATCCTTGCTTCGTATATATAATAGCTGATTATAAATTACAATGGTGCCGATGATAAGAATAATCGAAATAGAAAACTGGAAAACCACTAATGCATTTCTCAGGTATGATCCTTTGAAACCCCTTGCCAGCTTTCCTTTCAGCACTTCAATCGGTTGGAAAGCAGAGAGGAAAAAAGCGGGATAACTTCCGGCCAGCAAGCCCACGATGAGCATGAGTACAAAAAGTGAAATTGTCATGGAAGGCTTGAATAGAGCAGCCGAATGGATGGTTTTACCGGCAATCTGATTGAAGTAAGGAAGCATCAACCACGCAACTAATATTGCAATGAGCAATGCAATAAAGCTCACCATGATGGATTCAACCAGGAATTGATTGATTAAACTATTTCTCAGCGAACCCAGCACTTTTCGGACGCCTACTTCTTTCGCGCGGTTCGCTGATCTTGCGGTCGACAAATTCATAAAATTTACGCAGGCAATCAGAAGAATGAAAATAGCGATTGCCGAAAAAATATAAACAAACTGGATATTTCCATTAGCATCAAGCCCGCCGATCTTATTTGAGTGCAGGTGGATGGAAGTTAGTGGCGTGAGACTGCTTCTTATATAATTTCCAGTGCTGGAAAATTCGGTCATACTAAGACCAAGAACATTTTTTAGCAGTGGGGCTGTAAAACGGATCAGCATCGCTTCTATCTGGCGATCTAATTTTTTGACATCTGTCCCTTCTTTCACCAATATATAAGTGCAATAGTTTTCGCTCA
Organism: Puia sp.; assembly: GCA_035499855.1. Classification (GTDB taxonomy): domain Bacteria; phylum Bacteroidota; class Bacteroidia; order Chitinophagales; family Chitinophagaceae; genus Puia. The sequence continues at coordinate 22,816 of DATJXY010000076.1, forward strand.
GCCAATTATCATCCCTGCTATATGCATCCTGTATTAAGGGAAGAAAAATATCAAAATTAAAATGGGTTTGTGCCGGTATATTTTTTATTACACCTGTTACTTTGTAACTGGCTGTGTCATTGATAAGCAATGTTTTTCCAATCACATTTGTTATATCGCGTTCAACATCCTGCGGGAAATATTTTTTGGCGATGGTTTCCGTGATCACCATTGAATGAGGATTGCTTAATGCAGTTCGCGGATCACCGGCAATCATTGACAGGCTAAATACCTGGAACAAAGTAGAGTCGCCCCAGGCGACACGATTTTCACGAAGGTTTTCATTTCCTTTCTTCACTAAAAAACCTCCATACCAGCGCAGTCTCGTATATTGTTCTACCTGTGGAAATTCTTTTACTGCTTCAGGTCCCATCATCGGTGGAGTTTGTGCCAGATCAAAATGGTTGCCCCCAAATTTTATTTCGTTGTTGATTCGGTAAATACGGTCAGCATTCTTGTTATACCTGTCAAAACTCAATTCATCCAAAACATAGAGCATGATAAGCAGACAGGTAGAGATCCCGATGCTAAGTCCAACGATATTAATGGTAGAAAATCCTTTGTTTTTCCAGAGATTCCGGAAAGCAGTTTTCAGATAATTTTTTAGCATGAAACCGGTTTTAGCTTTTGGTATGACGAAGAAAAGCCGGAACATGTTACAACAAAAACCTCCGGGGTTCCGAAGAACTCCGGAGGTTCTGACAGACCCTTCTAAATCCTCCCTAAAAAATGTGTTACTTTACTCTCGTTCCCTCTCCTAAAGGAAGGAGGACGGTCGGTAGTTAAATAATTTTGTATTTGTTACATCACATCAACATGTATATTACAATTGAACAGCTCCTTAGTTTTCATCGGATCGTTTTATTTCCTCCCTTTAGGGGAAGGGGTTTATTCTGTTCGCAACGACTTAACCGGGTTTGCAAAAGCGGCCCTGATTGCCTGAAAGCTGATTGTTGCCAATGCAATAATAACCGACAATGATCCGGCCAGAAGAAATACCCACCCGTTGATATTGATACGATACGCGAAGTCCTGCAGCCACTCATGCATGATATACCAGGCAAGGGGTGATGCAATCAGGAATGCAATGATCACTAACCTGATAAAATCTTTTGAGAGCAAAAGAACAATACTCGTTACAGATGCACCAAGGACTTTTCGGACGCCGATTTCCTTTGTGCGCTGTACAGTGGCAAATAAGGAAAGACCAAGCAGGCCGAGACAGGCTACAAAAATGGCAAAAGCAGAAAATATTCCGAATATTTTTCCAAACAACTGGTCATTTTTGTATTGCTGATTGAATCTTTCATCCATGAAGAAATACTCAAACATATTTCCCGGGAAAAAAGCATCGTATTTAGATTTGATGGCAGAAATAGTTTCATTAATATTCTTTGGATTTACTTTTACCGAAATAGGAGCATAAGTACTGGCGGTCGGCAAAAGCAACATCGGTTCAATTGGAAAATGAAGTGATTTCTGATGAAAATCTTTAATGACTCCGATCACTTCCCATGCTCTGTTGAATACCATAATCTTTTTCCCGACCGCGTCTTCATTCGATTTGAAACTGAGTAGCCGGACTGCAGATTCATTTAAAATTACACTATGTAAATTTTTCCATTGGTAATTATAATCCAGTGGCGAAAAATTTCTTCCTGTTGCCAATTTAATTCCATATGCATCGAGGAACTCATAACTCACTCCATAATTCCTCATGGCATATCTTGTATTTGGATCAGCTCCTACACGATACACATTGAAAGCCCTGGCCATTTCATTTCCCATCGGCCTGTCAGTAGTCGCAACAGCTTTTACAGAGGGCAATTGTTTGATCTCGTCTTTCAGACTATTTTCTCTGCTGATAAATGAGGAATCCCATGTTGTAAGCATCGGGCCACTGACGACAAGCATCTGATCCAAATTCATTCCCAGCTGCTGACTGCTCACATATTTCATTTGCTGATAAACAACAAAAGAGCCAATGATCAAAGCAACTGTAATTGCAAATTGTCCAATGACAAGACCCTTTCGCAGAATAATTCCTTTCCTTGAACTGCTGAATTTTCCTTTCAATACCAATATTGGCCTGAAAGAAGAAAGAACAAATGCAGGATAAAATCCTGAAACAAGTATCCCGCCAACAATTAATGCGATCAGTCCAATTGAAATAGTATAACCAGTCAGACCTTTTTGAAATAAATAGGAGAGAGAAAGTTGATATCCCAGGAGTTGATTGAAACTGCTTTGAACAAGAAATACGATGAGTAAGGCGATGGATAGTGCTATAATATTAATGAATAATGATTCTGCCAGAAATTGGCGAATGAGCTGTGCTTTGCTTGCACCTGCCACTTTTCTAATACCCACTTCTTTTGCTCTTTCAGCTGCGCGTGCTGTTGAAAGGTTGATATAATTGACCCAGGCAATGCTGATGATAAATAATGCTACGATCAATAAACCCCAGACTACGGTTGCATTTGTTGTCTTGCCTATTTCATATTCATAATCGGAATAGAGATGAGCTTTGGAAAGAGGTTGGAGGAAGAATTTTTCGACGCTTCCGGAAACTTTATTCCCCTGGAAATGTTTTTGACTGTATGCAGGAAGTTTTGCTTCGAGAGCTTTATAATTTGTTCCGTGCTTCAATTGTATATAATGCCAGAAATCGGAATCCTTAAAATCATAATCCGCTTCTTTCCAGTTTCCATTGCCTCCACTGTACAATGAAACATAAGACAGGAGAAAATCGAATTGCAGATGTGAATTTTCGGGAACATCTTTACTAATTCCTGTTATTTTATAAGGCAGTGAATCGGTGGAAAGCTCAATTACTTTTCCTAGGAGTGATTGAAGATCGTTTCCTTTATATCCAAAAATTTCCCTGGCAAGTTTTTCAGACATCACTATTGTATTCGGCTCTTTGAGTGCGGATTTCCGGTCTCCGGCAAGTAATGGATAACTAAACATTTCGAAAAAACTATTGTCTACTGCAAATGCATCCCCTGCCTTTAGTTTTTTATCAGCATAAGTAATGATTTGTCCCCCGATCGGTTCAACGCGGGTATGGTTGATCACTTCCGGATAATCATCCTGCATAGCTTTTCCAATGGCGGAATAGGTAATCGTTCCATGTTGAATCAACTTTCCGTTTTGATAGCGATCGTTAGTGACACGATAAATATCTGCAGCGTTTTTATTGAACTGGTCATAGCTCAATTCAAAACTTACATATTGTAAAATGAGCAGGCATGCTGCCATGCCAATAGCGAGTCCGATAATATTGATAAAAGAAAAAGTTTTGTTTTTCCACAAATTGCGGAACATGGTTTTGAAATAGTTTTTTATCATGGCTCAATTATTATAATATTTGATGGTTGTATTGTTTGATTGTTAAATGGTTATTCTAAACTATCGAACCATCAAAGAATCAGACAATGGTGTCTTATTCCATTCTCAAGCTCTTCACCGGATTTGCATTGGCTGTTTTCAAACAATGATAGGCAATGGTCAGCGCCGCGATTACAAGTGCTATAATGGTCGACACAATAAATACAGTCCAGCTGATATCAATCCGGTAAGTAAATTCCTGCAACCATTTGTTGACCGCATACCATGCGAGCGGCCATGCAATTAAATTGCCTGCTAATACTAATAGCATCAGGTCCCGGGAAAGCAGGCCGATCAAATCGCCCAAATTTGCACCAATCACTTTTCGTATTCCGATTTCCTTTGTTCTTGTTTCTGAAGCATGCGCTATCAATCCGAATAAACCAAGACATGAAATAACAATAGCCAAAACAGCAAACACTTTCAGGATTGAGCTCATATTGTCTTCTTTTTTGTATAGACCTGCCACGGTCTCATCCAGAAATCCATATGTAAATAAAGTGTTGGGCGAAATGGATGCAATTTTATTTTTAAGAAAATCGACCGCTTCAGCAGTTTTTCCGGATTTTATTTTTACAAGCATTGTGCCAGTCCACTCCGGCCTGTATTCGAGTACCAATGGTTCTACCTGGTGATGAAGTGAAGCGAAATGATAATCATCGATAACACCTACAACCTTCCCTTGTAAATGCATTGTATTATTTACAATCGGACTGTTCAATGGATTTTTTAGTTTGAGTATTTCCGCAGCTTTTTGATTTATAATGAAAGAAGCGGAATCGTTGAATTCAGTTGAAAAATTTCTTCCTTCACGTATGTGAATATTTAATACCGACAGATAATTTTCATCCACGCGCATTACTCTGACTGAAGGAAAGTCATTCGGGTTGGAAGCGCCTACGGGTGTTACCGATTCCACACTTAAATCATCTCCGATAATATTCGAAGCCTTACCGACAGAAATTATATCCGGGTTCTTCAGGATTTCATTCTTCAATACCTCCGGATTCTTTAGCAATTTATCCTTGAACTTTCCATATAGTCGGGCCACAAGCACCTGATCCTTGTCAAATCCCAATTTTTTATTTTTGAATAATTGCATTTGCTGATAAATGAGTACGGTGGAAATAACCAGGAGTCCGGACACAACGAATTGGAAAACTACCAAACTCTTTCGGAGATAGATAGCCGATGATTTTGGAATTTTTGCTGATTTCAGGGAATGTACCGGCTCAAAATTTGAAATAAAGAGTGCCGGGAATAATCCTGATACCAAACCAACTGAAAAAATAATGCCTAAAAGAATGGAGAGATTCGCCGGTTTAAATATTTCCCAAACCCTGACCTGCCTGCCGGTAATATTATTATAAAACGGGAGAGAAACCTGGTATAATATAACAGCCAGCAAACCTGCGAGAATTGTCAGGATAATTGCTTCACCCATGAACTGTACAATTAACTGTGATTTACTTGCCCCAAGCAATTTTCTCAATCCAACTTCTTTAATTCTTTTTAATGCCTGGGTGGTGAATAGGTTGATGAAATTGACACATGCAATTAATAGTATCAGCACCTCAACAGCTATGAAAATATAAATGTAAATAATACTGCTGTTGGGTCCCATCTCCTGTATCAGGTCTGATTTGAGATGAATGTCTTTCAACCCCTGGAATCTCGCTTTTTTTGCATCGGAAAGACCATCTTCTTTCGATTCAAAACCATTGTAATATTTAATATAAAAATCTTCCAGTTTTTTTTGTTCTGTCTGCATGTCCTGTTTCTTATCGAAGAGAACATAGGTCCAGCCAAACATCCAGCCCCTGTTGCCCGTCCAGTCGGGTGGGACATATTTGTAAAATGTCGGCATGGATGCGAGATAATCGAATTTCAAATGAGAGTTGACTGGTATGTCTTCAAATATAGCCCTGATCCACATTTCTTCGTTGTCGCCGAAAGTAATTTTTTGTGAGAGAGGATCTTTGTTTCCAAAAAGTTTTTGCGCCATGCTCCTGCTGATGATTACTGAGGATGGTTCACTCAGGGCTTTTACCGGATCTCCGGATAATGTTTTGATATCGAACATATCGATCACGGTCGAATCGGCGAAAAACCCTCTTGCCTGACCCTGTGTATTGAAGGATGTATTAACGACATCAGTTCCTCTTTCGGCGAAACGGGTGATCGATTTAATTTCAGGAAAATATTTCATCATTTCACCTGCCAGGGGCGGTGATGATTTGGACCATTCGGTGCTCACTATTCTGTAGATCCTGTCATGTTTTGAAAAATTGTTTTCATAACTGAGTTCTTCTTTAATATGCAGTGTGAGTAGCAATCCGCATGCAATACCGAGTGCAAGACCAAACAGGTTAAAAAAGCTATAAGCTCTTTGCCTGGATAAATTCCTGATTGCAGTTTTGAAAAAATTTTTTAGCATAAACCCTCCTAAATCCCCCCGAAGGGAGGACTTACCCCTAACCCCCAAAGAGGAGCAAGGAATTGTTATTTAAAATTGTTTGTCTCGTAATTTTATTATTCATCATTATAAGCCTCCCCTTTAGGGAGGTTTGGTGGGGTTTTTTATTCTGTTCTTAAACTCTTCGCCGGATTACTCAATGCAGCCTTGATCGCCTGGAAACTTATGGTGATCAATGCCACCAGGGTTGCCATTATACCTGCTGTTAAAAATACCCACCATGCTATATTAATCCGGTACGCGAAATCCTCAAGCCAGTTATGCATCGCATACCAGGCAATCGGGAAGGCAATAAGGGCTGCAATGATTACGAGCTTCAGAAAATCTTTTGATATCATCGAAACGATCTGCGAAACACTTGCGCCAAGTACTTTCCTGATTCCTATTTCTTTGATGCGTTGCGTAATCGCAAACGCAGAGAGGCCAAACAATCCCAGACAGGCAATAAAAATAGCGATGAATGCAAATGCAGTGAAAATACTTCCCTGCTGTTCTTCACTTGCATACATTTTGGCGAAATTTTCGTCCAGGAAAGTATATTGAAAAGGTGTTTCAGGAACATATTTTTTCCAGACCGATTCAATATAATTTATGGTTGAGCTAATATTCTTGCCATTTATTTTGATAGACATGCGTCTATAACCGCCGTTATTCGAAGAAGGTAAAAGGCAAAGCAGCGGGATAATTTTCTGGTGCATCGATTCAAAATGGAAATCATGCATCACGCCAATGATTTTACCTTGCACTCCTCCATACATGATGTCTTTTCCAATAGCATTTTGAGGATTTTTCCAACCCAGTGACTGTACAGCTGTATTGTTAATAATAAAATTGGAAGTATCCATGGAGTAATCGCGTGAAAAATTTCTGCCTGCGTCCATGGAAATCCCATAAGTAGGAATAAAATCATAATCGGTAGAAATAAATTTCAGGTCGGTCGTAATTGGTTTCAATGAATCACCTTGCATGATTTTAGCTCCCAGGTCATCCAGCAATCTTCCTGTGGGTATTCTCGAAGAACGGCCGACATTTTTGATATTCGGATTTCTGAGCAGTTCGGCACGGAATGATTCGTATGATTTGTTGAGGGCACCGATATGTGGCATGGTAACGATATGTTCCTTGTCATATCCCAGTGAAGCATTTTGCATATAGCGCAATTGCTGAAAAACGATTACCGTCGAAATAATCAATATGATCGAAATAGCAAACTGTGCTACAACCAGTATTTGTCTGAAGGAAATATTTCCTTTTCCGATTTTCAGTGCTCCTTTTAAAACCAGTGTTGGTTTGAAAGATGACATGAACAGCGCAGGATAAATGCCACTGACCGATCCGACAATAATGGGTAAAAGTAATATACTAATGATGACAGGTGTTTGCAACAAGTTTCTAATAGAGAAATCCTGATGTGCAAAAGAACTCACTAATGGCAAAATAAGCCAGGTCAATACAACCGCAAAAATCAAAGCTAATATTGTTATAAAAACAGATTCACTTAAAAACTGAATAATAATTTCTTTGCGCCGGGCGCCCACAACTTTTCTGACCCCAATCTCTCTGGCCCGCAAAGCCGAACGTGCGGTTGAGAGATTCATATAATTGATGCATGCGATCAGTAAAATGAATATGGCAATCGCACTGAAAATATAGACACGTTTGATATCTCCATTCGGTTCAGCTTCATCGTCAAGATGTGAACGCAAATGAATATCGGTCAGCTTTTGCAAATAAATTCTTGTGTTTTTTGAAGCTTTGGTGCCCGGAGGTTCTCCCGGAAAATGTACGTATTTGTCGAGGAAGGCAGGGAACTGTGCTTCTACTTTGGCGACTGGATAATTTTTAGGGAATAGCAGGTAAGTATAAAATGCATTATTTCCCCAATTGGTTTCCAGGTTTTTCTTTCCATATACATTTGAATCATTCAATGTACTGAATGACAAAAGTATTTCAGCATGAATATGTGAATTCCTGGGAAATGATTTGAATGTTCCGGTAACCTTGCAATCGGCCTGGTTATCTACGCGGATGAGTTTATTGACAGGATTTTCGTTCCCGAAATATTTTTTGGCAATTTCATCTGACAGCATGATGGTGTATGGATCTCTCAGGCAGGTTTGTGGATTGCCGCTTGTAACACCAACGGGGAAGAAAGAAAAGAAATTTTCATCTGCAAACCATGCATTTTTTTCATTGAATAGTTTTTCATCGTATTTCAAAGCCGTGGTGCCATTATTCAATAATCTTGTCATATTCTGTATATCGGGGTACTCATGCTGCAGCAATGGGCCGAAGGGAGGAGCTACTGCACTCAGATGCAGGTTCTCAACTCCGTCGGAAGAATAAAAACTACGCGTAACCCTGTATATCCGGGATGACTTTTCATTGAACCTGTCAAAGCTCAGCTCATTGAGGATATATGCCAGGATCAGCAAACAGCATGTAAGCCCCACCGTTAGTCCGAATAAATTGATGAAGGAAATGAATTTGTACTTCATCATGTTCCGGAATGCGATTTTGAAATAGTTCTTAAGCATATAGAGTGTTTAAACCTCCGGGGTTCTGCAGAACCCCGGAGGTTGGGTATATTTATTTAAATGCGAGATAAATCTTTCCTCCGCCCGCATCCACTGTTACCTGGGTTCCGCCCCCATTGAGTTTTCCCCTGACTTCATGTTCGTCCATGCTGCCACTGAAATTGCTCAACTGATCCGTTTTAATTTTTTCAGCATTCAACCTGAGGTCGACTCCTTTGTCCTTCGGGATCTGAAGATCAACATGTCCTCCTGAATTGCTGAGGTTCACATATTCTTTCAATTCTTTTATTTCCACATTGATATTTCCGCCGCTCGTTGAAGCCTCCACACTGCAGGTTAGATCATTCAGTGATACATTACCACCGGAAGTATGAGTGACCAGTTCGCCATCGATTGTTCTTCCATCCACGCTGCCGCCGCTGGTGGTTGCACGGATATTTCCTTTCAGGTCATGCAATGTCAATGATCCTCCTGAAGTGTTTAGTTTGATTTTGCCCGTGCAATGACTGGCATCAATGCTTCCGCCGCTTGTGCGCAGATCAATATCGTCTTTTGAATCGGATACATCAATGCTTCCCCCCGAAGTTTCTCCCATGATCTTGCCTGTTACTTTTTCAACTGTAAGACTGCCGCCGCTTGTCCTGAAATCCTGGGTCCCGGATAAATTGGACAAACTGATGCTACCGCCGCTTGTAGCGAGATCTGTCGAAACTGCCTGGGGGACGAATATTTTAAAAGAAATATTCAATGCTCTTTTCCAATCCATATTCCTCTCTTTGGTTTTCGCAATTGCGCTTACTTTTCCGCCGCTGACGGTTACGCTTAATTCATAATATTCGTTGAGCCGGGATTGTATTTCCTCTTTTGAAAGATCTGACAATCTTCCATTACCGGAAATATAAACTTCAACACGTGCATCTGCGGTTACGCCGGTAACTGAGATGCTGCCTCCCTGTGTTTTTGCTTCCACTTCTTTGACCGATTCATTTGTCAGAGATTTGGTCATATATGGAATCTTCTGAGCCTTTACTGCAAACGCTATAATTGTGAGCAATGAAATGATGAGATGTTTTTTCATGTTTATATTTTTTAAATTGGTTGATTGTTAAACCTCCGGGGTTCCGCGGAACCCCGGAGGTTGGTTCTATTCAGTTCTTAAACTTTTGACAGGATTAGCGACTGCCGCCCTGATTGCCTGAAAACTGATCGTGATTAAAGTGATCAGTAATCCGAGAACCGCAGCAAGCGCGAATATCCACCAGTAAAGATTCGTTCTGTACGCAAAACCTTCCAGCCATTTATGCATAAAATACCAGGCGATTGGTGCAGCAATCAGGAAGGATATGGCGACAAGTTTTAAAAAATCGATCGATAATAAATTGAGGATATTCGGAACAGAAGCGCCCATGACTTTGCGAATTCCGATTTCCTTGGTTCTTTGCATGGTGCTATAGGACGCCAGTCCGAGTAATCCGAGGCAGGAAATAAAAATTGCAAGAATAGCAAAATTCAAAAATAATTTCCCAAACCTGTCTTCAGACCTGTATTGCTTATCAAAAAAATCATCCAGGAAATAATAAGAAAATGGACGATGTGGAATCAGTGTTTTCCATTTGTTTTCTATCGATGCAATAGTAGCCGGAATATTTTTTGAATTAATACCAACGGATACGAGGCCGCATCCCCTGGGTTCAATGCGGAGGCTGAGTGGTTTAATGACTTCCTGCAAAGAGCGGAAATGAAAATCTTTCACCACACCGACGATTGTACCCTCTCTTCCCCACTGGCTGAATTTTTTACCGATAATCTGTTGCGGTGATGTATAACCGAACATTTTCATGGCTGCCTCATTGACAATCATCGCGTGGGTTGTATCAGATGCAAAATCACGCGAAAAGCTGCGGCCTGCAAGTATTTTCATTTTATATTGAGGGATATAGTCATAGTCGACGAAATACAAATCCAGGTTCGCGATTTGCATTTCTCCTTTTATATTTTCTATCTGCGAATAGGCGCCAGGGTTATCTCCTCCGGGAACACTTCCCGACAATGAAGTTGATATCACATTTGGTAAAGTGGAAATAGCCTGCTTCAATGCATCTTTGGCATCATCACCATGCGTATCGATGATCAGCTTCTGTTCTTTATTGAAGCCAAGATCCTGACTTCTCATATAATTCATCTGATTATACACGACAATTGTTCCAATGATCAATGCGATTGAAATGGTGAACTGTGCAATGACAAGACTTTTCCTCAATAATATACCTTTTGTACTTGTTGCAAACCTGCCTTTCAATACAATCACCGGTTGGAATGAAGACAAAATAAATGCAGGATAAAGGCCTGCGAGTATTCCGATACCGATCGCGGTGAGAAATAACATCCATAAATAGGAGGGATGTGTGAAAATATTATGACTGATAATTTTCCCCGATAATTGATTGAACAAGGGAAGCATCAATGCAGACAAAAGGACGGATAAAAAATAAGCGATGAGACAAAGGATCACACTCTCTCCTATAAATTGTTTTCTCAACTGGGCTTTAGCAGCACCAATCACTTTACGGATGCCCACTTCTTTTGCTCTTTCTGTTGCCCTTGCAGTTGTTAGATTAATAAAATTGAAACAGGCAATTAGCAGGATGAAGGCCCCAATGATTGAAAAGATATATACGTTATTAATATTCCCTGTTTTACTTTGATCTCTTGTAGAACGCAGATAAACATCTCTAAGTGGCTCAAGGAAAAGTGTAGGGAACATTTGAAGCTGCTTCATTTCTGTTCCATTTTTTTTCTCCAGGAAAGCCGGGAACTTGGCCTCCAGTCTCTTTGCATTTGTTCCCGGTTTTAATAAAACATAGGATCTGTTTCCATAGTTCCCCCATTGGTCATCAAGACCGGGATTGAATTTTTTGGTGACTGTCGACATCGATACGAGCATATCTCCCTTGATTTGGGAATTTTCGGGTATGTCTTTCATGATGCCGGTGATGGTAGCATTGAAATTGCCATCCGTTAACAATACCATTTGACCAATCGGATTTGAATCTCCAAAATATTTTTTTGAAGCTGTTTCTGAGAGTATAATGCTAAATGGTTCGTTGAGGGCTGTCTGTGGATTTCCCCTCACTAATTTAAAATCGAATATTTTAAAAAATGTGGAATCTGCAAACAGCGTATGATCTTCCTGGAATTTAATATCTCCTTTCCTGACAAGCAGGCTGGCAAAACTTATCCTTGCCGCAGTTTCTATTTCAGGGAATTCTTCATTTAAATGAGGAACTACTGCCCATGAAGGCCCGTTGGCATGAATGGTTTCTGTGGGTGTTTTGATATCCGACACGATCCTGTAAATTCGGTCAGCCTTGCTGTGAAATGAATCGTAACTCAATTCAAATTTCACATAAGAAAAAATAAGAAAGAAAGCGGTCATACCAACTGTCAGTCCCAGGATATTTATAAAAGAAAATACCCTGTGTTTCCAGAGATTTCGAAAAGCGATGCGCAAATAATTCTTTAGCATGATAAATATTTAAAATTGTTTGATGGTTAAATTGTTCGATGGCTATATTGTTTAATGCTAATCTAACCATCAAACGATATAACATTTAAGCAATCTGTTTTACTCCGTCCTCAAACCTGCCTGCCGCCTGCCGGTAAGCAGGGTAGGCAGGCTCTTCACTCATTTATAATCATTCTGTCCGTAGCGACTTCACAGGGTTTGCCACCGCTGCTTTAATCGCCTGGAAACTGATTGTTGCCAATGCAATGACGATGGCCACAATTCCGGCCATTACAAAAATCCACCAGTTGATTTCCGTCCTGTATGCAAAATCACGCAGCCATTTACTCATCATATACCAGGCGATGGGGGATGCGATTACCAAAGCAATCAATACCAGCAATAAGAACTCTTTAGACAACAATCCAAACACGGATGCAATTCCTGCACCCAATACTTTTCGAATACCAATTTCTTTCGTGCGTTGCTGGGCAGTGAACATTGCAAGACCAAGCAATCCGAGACAGGAAATAAAAATGGCGAGAAAAGCAAAACAGTTCGCCAGTTTACCTACCATTATTTCACTTGTATAAAGTTTTTGATATTCTTCGTCCGAGAACTGATAGGTGAAGGGAAATTTGGGATTTAACTGACGGTATAATTTTTCTAAACCAGCCAATGCATCTTTTGTTTTTCCAGCCTGTGTTTTAACAAGCGCCTGTCCGTAATCATCAGTTTCGCCCAGGCGCAGAACAAGTGAATTGATCGGAACCCGCAAAGAATTAAAATGAAAATCTTTTATAACTCCTACAATGGTTCCTTTCTTTCCCCAAAAAGTGAGCCTTTTCCCGATGGGATCTTTATAAGCAATTTTTTTCATTGCCTGTTCATTCACAATATATGCGACTGAATCAGTCACAAAATCTTTTGAAAAATCTCGGCCATTCAATACTGTTATATTCATTGTTTTTATAAAATCGTATCCTATTGCCGCCTGAGTGAACATAGGTTTTGTGGCCTCATCCTTTCCATCCCAATCCACACCTAATGTCCCATTTTGAATTTCAGTAGGAGTTTGCGATATGCGCGAAACGTATTTAATTCCGGGCAGGTTCATGGCTTGTTCTTTAAATACCTGGTATTGTCTGGGTAAATCTCCTTCAAGGGGAATATAGATCAGGTTTTCCCTGTCATATCCCAGGTTTTTTGTCTGGGTATAGTTGATTTGTTTTGTCACGATGATAGTGCCGATAATCAAAACAATGGAAAGTACAAATTGAAATACGACAAGCCCCTTGCGAAACCAGGTTGCGCCGGAACCAAGTTTTAATGTGCTTTTTAAAACCAATACGGGATTAAATGAAGAAAGGAATAATGCAGGATAGCTTCCCGAAATAATTCCTGTAATTAATGTCAGGCCGATAATGCTTAACCAGAAAACGCCATCAGAAAAGGGGAATGAAATTTGTTTTTGCGTCAATGTATTGAAAGCAGGCAATAATAAGAGTACGAGCAATAATGCAATGATCATTGACAAAAAAGCAAGTAATACTGCTTCGCCAATAAATTGCCTTATCAATGAACTGCGAAATGCACCAACAACTTTTCTCACTCCAATCTCCTTTGATCTTTTTACAGAACGTGCAGTAGTCAGGTTCATGAAGTTGATGCAGGCGATAAGTAAAATAAAAATGGCTACGATACTGAAGAGCCGGACATATTCAATTCTGCCTCCATCCAATTTACCATTGGTAAAATTCGAGTGTAGGTACAGATCATCGAAACGCTGAATACCCAGCTGAATACGAAAACCAGCGGTTTGATTTTTATTATAATTATCCAGGAAATGAACAATCTTTTTTTCAAAGGCAATGGGGTCTGTTCCTGCGCGTAGCATGAGGTAAGTGCGGGGTCCGTTATTTCCCCAGTCTTTTGCCCAGCTGTTATTTTCCAAAAATTCGTGCCAGTTAATGATATAGTCGAATTTATCGGAAACATTCTCTGGCAGGTTTTCAAATACAGCTGTAATTTGAAAATCTTTTCTGTTTTCATAACGGATGGATTTGCCGATTGCATTTTGAGGGTTTCCAAAAAAATCATTTGCCATCTTTCTCGATATGGCGATGCAGGAGGGAGTATTCAAAGCAGTCCTTGCATTTCCCTGCAGCAATTTATAACTGAACATTTTGAAGAAATCCATACCTGCATGATTACCCCATTCTTTTATTATCTTTTCACCCGATTGAAATGTGTGAGAGTCTCTCCATGCAAATCCGCTGGCATAGACCACTTCAGGCAATACTCTTTTCATTTCATCCGCCATCACGCCAGGAGAACCGTGGAAAGCTTCGATTTTGTTATCATAGAATTGCCTTTCGTATACACTATACAGTTGTTTCGTGTTTTTATTGAACTTGTCCATATTGCGCTCGTCATTTACCCATAGCATAATGAGCAGGCTGCACGCGAGACCCAATGCGAGACCAAGAATATTGATCAATGAGAACGCTTTGTTTTTTTTCAGGTTTCTGATAGCCGTGAGAAGATAGTTTCTTAGCATAAGACCCTCCTAAATTTTTAACCTCCGGGGTTCCGCGGAACCCCGGAGGTTGGTTTTTATTCAGTTCTCAGATTCTTTACCGGGCTGGTCAGCGCAGCTCGTATTGCCTGTGAACTAATTGTAAGCAGTGCAATCAATACAGCCATCAATCCTGCCAGCAGAAATACCCACCAGCTGATCTCAATCCGGTAAGCATAATTCTGTAACCATTTGTACATCGCCCACCATGCTAATGGAAATGCGATGATTCCTGCAATCAGAACAAGACGTAAAAAATCTTTTGATAATAATCCTGCAATTCCGCTGACAGAAGCGCCCAGCACTTTCCGGATCCCGATCTCTCTTGTCCTACGCTCTGCAGTATAGGCTGCAAGGCCAAACAAACCAAGGCAGGAAATGATGATTGCCAAAGACGCAAACACACGTGATAATTTGCCGATCAGCATTTCAGTTTTAAAAATTTCATTAAACTGATCGTCCACAAATTTGTAATCGAAAGGATAGCCGGGATTTTCCGCTTTCATCACCGGTTCAATTTTTGCAATCGCTTTTTCGGGATCCATATCTTGTTTAAGCCGGATATACATAGTATTTGCCCATGGAGTATAACAGAAAAAAATCAAGGGATCACTTCCACCGTACATATCACCATAGACAAAATTTTTTACGACACCAATTACTTCGAACTTGTTGGTATCCTGCCGGATAATTTTTCCGATCGCGCTGCCTTTACCCATCAGGTTTGCCTGTGTTTCGTTGATGATCACTTTCATGCTATCGCCCACATTTGAAAAGTCTCTTCCCTTCACCAGGTGCATGCGCGTGGTGGAAAGATATTCGGGGGTAACATAATCCATCGTAATCAGAATTTTTTTATTGGGATCTTTTCCATCCCACGTATAATCGTCGGTATTACTTCCCATCCACAACATGCCCAGGCTGGAAAGTGTCGCATTTTCAACCGCACCTGTTTTGATGAGATCTTCTTTGACGGCCGGAAAATGTTTTATGGTTGACTGTTGCGCATCGAGTGTAATCAGGTTGTCTTTGTTGTACCCGAGATCACGGTTTTTTACATGTTGCACCTGCTGATATATGATGATGGTGCATATAATGAGGACAATTGAAATTGTAAACTGGAAAACGACCAATCCTTTTCTGATCAGGGAAGCGCTTCCGCTCTTCATCTTTAGTCCTTTGAAGACAAATACCGGATTGAAAGAAGAAAGATATAATGCAGGATAGCTGCCGGCAACCAGTCCACATACAATTGCGATAGATAAGAGCGCTATTATGTGAAGAGGATTACTTAGTCCAAGGATGAGTTGCTTTTCAATCATTAAATTAAAAGCGGGAAGCACGAGGAGAATAATCCCTATTGCCAATAATAAAGAGATAAATGACATGAACAATGCTTCCATTATAAATTGCCCGATCAGTGTTCCTTTTTCTGCACCGAGTACTTTTCTTACGCCAACTTCCCTCGCTCTTTTTTCAGATCTGGCTGTTGCCAGGTTCATGAAATTGATGCAGGCAATTAATAAAATAATCCATGCAATAATGGAGAACATATTGACAAATTCAATTCTTCCGCCGCTTTGTTTTCCCTCAATAAACTGGTTACGCAAACGCCAGTCATTCATAGAAAATAAGAAAGGACGTGCCACTGCCTGGGGCGCTCTTTTTTGAATATAATCGTACAATATTTTATTGATGGTTTTGGGAGAAGTATTTGGAGTGAGTTCGACAAAAGTTTTTATTCCATTCGATCCCCAATTTTTCAGCCATGAACTTTTATTAAAATAAATTTGGAAGGGCGCCATCCATTCAAATTTGTAAGAACTGTTTTCAGGCATATCTTTAAAAACACCGGAGATAGTATAAGTTATATTGTTGTCGACTTTTATCGTTTTGCCAAGAATATCTTTTGCATCACCAAAAAATTTCTTTGCCATTTTTTCGGATATCACTACCGAATGCAATTGCACAAAAGCATTCGCCGGATTTCCTTCAATAAAAGGAATAGTGAACATGCTGAATAGTGAAGAATCCGCAAAACTTCCTGTTTCAAAAATGGATTTATCGCCTACAGCAAACAATAAGTTTTGATCCCAGGTGGCGCGGGCTGTGTTGGCAACTCCAGGTATTTCTGTTTTCATCGCGGGTGCCAGCAGTCCCGGCGTGGCCAGGAAAGTATAAATTTTTCCATTGTACGCCTGATTTTCTTCGATGGAATACAGGTAGTTTCTTTTTGTGTTCTGATGGTCGTAAGAAAATTCATTTTCTACCCAAAGAAAAATGAGTCCTGCGCAGGCAACACCAACTGCCAATCCGAATATATTCAGAAAACTATAGGTTTTATTTTTCCAGAGATTTCTGAATATTGTTTTTATATAATTTTTAAACATGGCGTTCTATTTCAAAAGATTATATGATCATAGTCGGGATTAAACAAAATTTGTTGCATGTTCCAACCTCCGGGGTTCCCTGAAACCCCGGAGGTTCATATCATTCAATCCTCAAACTTTTAACAGGCCTTGCTATTGCCGCCCTGATTGCCTGAAAGCTGACAGTAATCAAGGCTATCAGCAATGAAGCAAATCCGCATACAACAAAAACCCAGCAGCTGATAGAAGTCCTGTAAGCGAAATTGTCAAGCCAGCTATTTACGGCCCACCAGGATACCGGGATGGCAATAACCATTGATATCAACACTAGTTTTAAAAAACCTTTCGACAACATAGCAGTAATTGACGCAACCGGTGCACCTAATATTTTGCGGACCGCTATTTCCTTCACTCTTTGCTGAACCGTATATGAGGAAAGTCCAAAAAGCCCAAGACAGGCCAGAACAATGGCAATGGATGCAAAAAGACTCATGACTTTTCCTAAACGGATCTCTGAACTATATAATTTATTATAGTTTTCATCCATGAATTGATATTCGAATGGGCGTTGAGGAACCAGCTCTTTCCATTTTGATTCAAGGAAAGAAATTGTTTGTGGGAGATTTCTTCCATTGATTTTTACCAGCAGTTTCCTCCCCCTGTATTCAGGAAAAAGTACGAATGGCCTGATGGCCTGATGCAGGGATTCAAAATGAAAATCCTTCACGATGCCTCTTACAAATCCCTGCCGGTCTTCGCCCATAAACATTTTCTTGCCAACAGCTTCTTCGGGTGACCATCCCAGTTGTCTGGCTGCAGATTCATTTAAAACAAAATGATACAGTCGTTTCTTTGGATCATCGGAAGATGCATCTTTAATATCTTGTTCAGTGAGGCCTTCTCCTGCGATAATCTGCAAACCAGTCGTTTTTATATAATCTTGATCGACAGGGTTCGCAGTGATGGCTGTCTGCATGTCCTGCGACATTTGAGCTGAGCGCATATTATAACCGCCTCCTCCTTCCACAGGAGTGCGCACGCATCGGGAAACACTAATAATATCGGGATCGGATTTGAATTCCTGTTTGATTAATGAGAGGTTGTCAAGCATTTTATTATCCATCGGCAGCACCAGTACATGTTCCCGGTCGTAGCCCAATTCTTTATGCTGTATATAATAAAGTTGTTTTTGTACAACAGTTGTTGATATAATTAAGAATACCGATATGACGAATTGAAATATGGTCAAAGATTTTCGCAGCCATTGTCCGGAACCTGTATTCGCAAATGAACCCTTTAACACTTTCACAGGTTGGAAACCTGAAAGGATCAATGCAGGATAGCCTCCAGCCAAAAGACTAACAATAGATGCAATGCCCAATGAAAATAAGATAAACGGAACAGTAAACAGAGTGCGGATCTGCAATTGTTTTTCTGTCAGCTCGCTGAAGAATGGCATCAGCAATGAGGCTGCAATAAGGCTTAAGGTAAGAGCGAGGATACATAATAAAAACGATTCTCCGATGAATTGCCAGAAAAGTTGTTTTTTTTCAGCACCAATAACTTTTCGGATGCCAACTTCTTTTGCCCTTTCGATAGAGCGGGCTGTGCTGAGATTAATATAAGTAGAGCAGGCGATAACCAGTGTTAAAAGTGCAACAGCCGCAAGAATATAAACATAGGTAATACTATTATTTGGCTCAAACCCGGCATAAGGAGAATGAAGATGAATTTTGTCAAATGGTTCAAGATAAAAATTGATAGTAGCTCCCTTGCCTTCCATTTCTTTTTTCATAAATGGAAAAATTTTTTTCTGCAGGGATTCTATAGAACTTTTATCTTTCAGGAGTAAGAAAGTTGTATAGTTTGCATCCCAGTAGCTCTCTTCATAGTCATGGGTTATTCCCAGGGAAGAAAATGATGCTAAAAAATCAAACTTAATCTGCGAATTAGACGGACAGTCCTGTACAATGCCTGTTATCCTGTAGAAATTACTGTCATTGCCAACCTGAATTGTTTTTCCTAAAGGGTCTTGATTGCCAAAATATTTTTTAGCAGTTGATTGAGTGAGAACTACACGGTATGGTCCATTTAATGCACTTAGCGGATTTCCCTGCAATAATTTGAAAGAGAAGAGATCAAAAAAAGTAGAATCAGAATACATAAAACCCGGCTCATCAAAAAGCTTATTATTGTATTTGACGACCCTTGGATATTCTGTCATTATAATAGCGGATTCGACTTCAGGAAAATTCTTTCTGAAGACCGGAGCCACCCTGACACTTGTATAATTTCCTTTTTGAGATTCGCTGCTTCCTCCAAAACTATATTCCATGATAACCCGTGCAATCCTGCTTCCTTTTTGCTCAAAATCATCGTAGGTGAGCTCATGTTCAATATAAAGAGTGATCAATATGCAACTGGTGAGGCCGATGGTCAGGCCAAAAATATTAATGCCTGAAAAAATTTTGTTTTTAATCAGGTTACGATAGGCTGTTTTGAAATAGTTCCTGAACATCCGAACCCTCCTAAATCCTCCCTGAAGGGAGGACTTTTAAAAGTGATTATAATTTTAAGTCCCTTATATCTCTAAACCTCTAAAGCCTCCCCTTCGGGGGAGGCTGGGAGGTGTTTTATTCAGTCCTCAAACTTTTCACAGGATTTGCCAACGCTGCTTTGATCGCCTGGAAGCTTACTGTGATCAATGTAATTGCAATCGATAGTGCAACGACCACAATAAAAATTCCTATTCCGATACTGGTCTTGAATTCATAATTTTTCAGCCATGCTTCCATATAATACCAGGCAATTGGAATCGCTATAGCGCAGGAGATCAAAACCAATATCACAAAATCTCTTGAAAGCAATCCCCACAAATTGAATACACTCGCACCAAGCACTTTTCTTACCCCGATTTCCTTAACACGTTGTTCCGCGGTAAAAGATGCAAGTCCAAAAAGACCGAGGCAGGAAATAAAGATTGCGAGGATAGCAATGATCGCAGCAAGATTTCCTACCAGTTCTTCGTAATTGAATTTCCTCGCATACTCTTCATCAGCAAATTTGTATTCAAAAGGGAAGGCGGGATTGTATTTTTCAAAAATCGGTTTTATCAAGGCAATGGCTTTTGATGCCGACATATCCGGGTTCATGCGGACATCTACACAACCCACCCAGTCTTTATTAAATACAATGGTGAGCGGAGAAATTGCGCGATAAGGAGATTCCATTTGTATATCCGGGATTAAGCCGATAACAGTCATGGGTTTATCATTCCACTTCAATCTTTCACCGACAGGACTTTGGAATCCCATCCGTTTTGCAGCAGCCTGGTTGAGGATGACACTATTTGAATCTGCAAAATCTCTTGAGAAATCCCTGCCTTCAATCATTTTAATGCCCATAGTTTTCGTATAGTCATAAGTGGTAGTAATGGTTGAGAATACCGAAGATTTATCAACGGGCTGGCTGTTCTTCCATTCCCATCCATTGTTATTGCTGTAGATATCAGACGGAGGTGAATTGCTCTGACAAACCGAAACAGCCGCGCCTGAGCTAAGTAATTCCTCGCGCATTGCATCGAAGTGTTTTCCGATATCGTCAGACCAATATACCGTAATCAAACCCTTGTTATTAAAGCCAATTGGCCTGTTTTTCCCATATTGTATTTGCCGATACACTACGATGGTTCCAATCATCAGCATTACAGAACTGGCGAATTGAACCACTACTAAAATTTTTCTTGGAAGTGAACTTCCTCTGCCCAATTTCAAATTTCCTTTGAGCGTCCGAACTGGATTGAAAGAAGAAAGATAAAAAGCCGGATAACTCCCGGCGAGTAAACCTGTAATAATTGTGAAAGCAATCATGATCATCCAAAAAACCGGATTGGAAACCTGCAGGGTCATTTCTTTATTGGTGAGCCTGTTAAAATAGGGCAGTGAGATGATTACAATTCCCAGGGCCAGTAAAAATGCCAGCGCTGAAATCAACATCGATTCACTGAGAAACTGGCTGATCAATTGATTTCTTCCTGAGCCCACGGCTTTTCGGATCCCAACTTCTTTTGCTCTTTTTTCTGAACGTGCCGTGCTGAGGTTCATGAAATTGATACAGGCGATCAGCAAAACAATCAAACCTAAAATGCCGAACATTCTTACATACTTGATAAAACCACCTGTGTTCTTACCGTTTTCAAAATCGCTGTACAGTCTCCATTTTGACATTGGGTGAATGAATACTTCAGGTATGATATGCTTCAGGGTATTTTCATCGGTG
Source organism: Puia sp. (assembly GCA_035499855.1). Classification (GTDB taxonomy): domain Bacteria; phylum Bacteroidota; class Bacteroidia; order Chitinophagales; family Chitinophagaceae; genus Puia. Next base: position 43,988 of record DATJXY010000076.1, read on the forward strand.
AAATGAGAAATAACAACATCTTTAACTTTTGCATTGACAGATTTAGGATCTGCATTATTATTTAACTGGACAAACACCTGCCATGAATTGTTTCCCCAATTTGTTTTGTGATAGAGCTTGATCCAGCTATAGATGGTTTCCTGCAACTGAAAAGGAATTAAATAATCATAAGAAAGCGAACTGTTTTTGGGTTGCTTGTTCACAACAGCTGTTACTTTCAGGTTTGTTTGATTGTCCAGCTTCACCATCTTTCCAATGGGGTTTTCCTTGCCAAAAAGTATTTTGGCGGTTTCATCGGTCAGTACTATTGAATAGGGTTCGTGCAATGGGTTTTTGTCGCCTTCAAGAATTTTCAACGAAAACATGTTCACTGCGTCTTCGCCAATAAAATGCCCGTACTTGCTTATTTTTTTATCTCCATATATCAGGGAATGATATTGTCCCCAATCGCACATAGCTACACCTTTGAAATCAGGGTATTTATTTTTTAATTCCTCTCCCATTGGGAAAGGCAGAGCTTGTTGAGAATACCGCTTCCCATCAAAGGTCTGATGCATCATCACCTGGTAAAGCGTTCCATAATTTTCAAAATTTTTATTTGCAGAAACTTCATCGTAGATCCATAAACCGATGATCATCGCAACTGCCATTCCTGAAGCCAGTCCTGCAATATTGATGGCAGCGTAAATTTTATTTTTAAGAATATTTCTCCACGCAACCGTAAAATAATTTTTAAGCATAGATACACCCTCCTAAATCCTCCCTGAAGGGAGGACTTAACCTCTAACCCTTAAAGGGAAATAAGGAATTGTTATTTAAAATTGTTTGTGTCATAACTTGATTATTCGTCCCCTACTCCCCTTTGGGGCGGGGGTTTCATTCAGTCCTCAAACTCTTCACCGGATTAGCCGATGCTGCACGTATAGCCTGGAAGCCTATTGTAAACAATGCAATAAAAAGTGCAATGCCGGTAGTTACCAGGAATACTGTCCAGCTGATATCAATCCGGTAAGCAAAATCATTCAGCCATTTCCGCATCACATACCAGGCAAGCGGAGAAGCAATGATGATTGCGATACCAACCAGTTTTAAAAAATCTTTCGATAATAAAGTAACAATGCTCATCACGCTTGCTCCAAGTACTTTACGTACTCCAATTTCTTTTATTCGCTGTTCAGCACTGAAAGTGGCCAATCCAAAAAGCCCGAGGCAGGAAATAAAAATTGCAATGATTGTAAAATACCGGACGACGGATGACAAATGGTTTTCAGCCGTATAATTTTTCTGGAATTCTTCATCCAGGAAACTGTACTCGAAAGGTTCTCCGGGATTTAAATGTTCCCAGCTCGCTTTGATGGATTGTAATAATTTACTGATATCACCCGGCTTAGTGTGAATGAGAATATAATTGAATTGATCATTCGTGCTTAATTCAAACCCGTAGGGTGTGATAGCCGAATGCAGGTCTTCATAATGAAAATCTTTGACGACGCCGATGATTTCGAATCCATAATTCTTCCCCTGCCAGTCGAAATAAATTTTCTTTCCGATAGATGCTTTTGCCGAAGGAAAGCCGATTTCCTGGATTCCTTTTTCATTGAGGATGATCCGTTGATTCGTGTCTGCAGGGAATTGTTCTGAAAATATTCGCCCTGCCACTGGTTGGATATTCAGCGTTTGCAGGTAACTGTTGTCAATATAATTCATCCTTGTAATCTTTGCCTGCTGCATATTTTCTCCTTCCTTATAAAACAGATTATCCATTGGATTGGAGATGCCGGGATAAAACATCCCTGCGCCAATATTTGCTACCATTGGTTCTTTAAGCAGATCAGACTTGAATGCTTTGTAAGTATTTTTTGCTGTCTGGCTATGCAATGGAACAACAAGCTGATGATCCTTATCAAATCCGAGGTCCTTTGAGCGGAGGAAATTCATCTGGTCCGAAATAATTACAGATGCGATAATCAGGACTACTGAAATAATAAATTGGAAAATAACAAGACCTTTTCTTAGTGAAGCAGCTGCCAATGAATTGGAAAATCTTCCTTTCAATACTTTAATTGGTTTGAAAGAAGAAAGGAAAAACGCAGGATAACTACCAGCGACCAATCCCGTAACTACCGATAACAAAAAGAAAGTAAGGAGAACAGGAATATCCCTTATGAATGAAAGAGAAAGTTCTTTACCTGACACTTCATTGAATGCGGGTAATAATAATTTGGTGAATGCGAGGGCAAACAAGAATGCGATCACGCTCAAGAATATGGATTCCCCAAGAAATTGTCTTATCAAAGATTGTCTTTCAGCTCCCAGCACTTTTCTTATTCCGACTTCTGAAGATCTTTTGGAAGAACGTGCAGTAGAAAGATTCATGAAATTAATGCAGGCTATCAAAAGAGTGAAAACTGCAATGGAAGCAAGAATGTACAGGTAAGTAACACTTCCGGCTGCCGTAACATTGGAATCCATGCCTGAATGAAGGTGGATATCTTTTACCGGGACAAGAAATTGCTTTCTGTAATATCCCATTGCTTTCAAGTTCTTGCCAGCGTATTTGTCGATAAAGGCAGGAAATTTTGACTCCAGTTTTTTTGCATCGGCATTGGGCTTCAGAAGCAGGTAGGTATAATACATGTTATTCGAGGCCAAATCGTTCTTATGGTCTTTGATAAAATTTTCCACAGTCCCGCCCATCATACTTATAAAAAAACGGCCATCAATATGCGAAGGATGTGGAATGGGCCTGAATACGCCGCTCACTAAAAAATCATGGTCTCCATTGGTACTGCTGCTGATATGAATGACTTTGCCTAATGCAGATTCGTTGAGGAAAATTTTTCTGGCAATTTCTTCAGATAAGACAATATTATTTGGGTTGGCTAATGCACTGTATGGATTTCCCTCGATGAAATCGTATGTAAACATTCTGAAAAAGGTCGAATCAGCCAGCAAACCATTGGATTCATAAAAGGATTTCGTATTTCCATTCTTCTCTTTATACTGAAAGAGGGTTTTATCTTCTGAGAATAACCCTGCCAATCTTGTCGTCTCCTGTATTTCAGGAAAAACCTGTTTCATGGTTTCTCCCATAGGGGCAGGGGTGTTGGCCATTTTTTTTTCCTGACCCTGTATCATGAAATTTGTTCCGAGCTGGTAAAGACTGGCTGCATTTTTTTGGTAGGAATCGTAATTCAGTTCGTTGAGGATATAGAGTGTGATCAGCATGCAGCATGTCAGTCCGATCGACAATCCGATAATATTGATGAAGGAAAAAATTTTATTCTTCATCATATTCCGCCATGCGATTTTGAAATAACTTTTAAGCATTCCGGTGATTTATGTATTAATTAAGAATAAATAATGCACATCAACGATTTGCTCGTTGAAAAATCAAAATGTAGTAGAAAAGAAAGGAGCAATCCGCAAAGTCTACATGAGCACGGATAGGGGAATTATTATTGGTCAGCTTTATTATTAAAACCTATGTTCCAGTTATCCATTTTAGTTACACAGATACATTGGAACATAGGCATATATTGGAAATGATCAGATCAGAATATTTTCTGTAACTGTTTGTCCGTCCAGCATACGGATGATGCGATGACTATACTGTGCATCATGTTCAGAGTGTGTTACCATGATAATGGTAGTACCCTGTTCGTTCAAATCAGTCAGCAGTTGCATTACCTCATTACCATTGCTGGAATCGAGGTTTCCGGTAGGCTCATCCGCCAGGATGAGTTTTGGCATGTTGACCACGGCTCTCGCTACCGCTACACGCTGTTGCTGACCGCCGGAAAGCTGTTGGGGATAGTGATTGCGGCGATGCATGATCTGCATTTTGTCCAATACCGCTTCAACTCGTTTTTTTCTTTCATCACTTTTTACTCCCAGATAGATCAGGGGCAACTCAACATTTTCAAATACGGTCAGCTCATCAATTAGGTTAAAGCTCTGGAACACAAAACCGATATTTTTCTTACGGAGATCTGCTCTTTTCCTTTCATTGAAATGAGCTACTTCAATGCCATTAAATATAAAACTTCCATTATCGGGATCGTCTAATAATCCGAGTATGTTCAGCAGCGTAGACTTTCCGCATCCGGAAGGTCCCATTACAGCAACGAACTCACCTTCTTTTACTTCAAAGGAAAGTTTATTCAGCGCGATGGTTTCTACTTCCTCTGTCCTGTAAATTTTTTCGAGGTTGGTGATCTTGATCATTTATTTTTTATTTATGGTGAATATGTAAAATATTTGTCGATGGTTTATTCCGATTATATTTCCCAGGAAAACAAAAGCGCAATTGGTGATAAATCGGATATGTTTCCACTGGCAGTAATTTTTTCAGCAGGAGTTGTCACCTGGTTTTCCTGTCTCTTGCACAATTCATTTCCTTTTCCTGCTTCGGTATTATCTTTTGCGAAAGCAATCAGGGTCATACAAAAAATAAAAATCAGGCTGTATAGAAATTTTATTTTCATAAAATGGTTTTTAAGTTTGGTTGATCGTTTAATTTTTATTCGTAAAACGTGAAATGTCAAACGCGAAAATAAAAACAACATTACAACCTACGACTCACGGTTCACATCCCACGAATCTTGATCTTATTTCTTCAAAACCAGTTCCTGCATGTTTCCGTAGGTCTCATAGCTGCTTGTCACTACCTTATCTCCGGGTTTCAATCCCTGCAATACTTCAAAAAAGTCCTGGTTTTGATTTCCCAATTGTATATCTACTTTATAAGCAACTTTTCCATCATCGGTTAGTTTAAATATCCAGTTTCCTCCTGTCTGTTGAAAGAAACCTCCTCTTGGAACTAAGATGGATTGCCTTTCATCGCTCAGTGCCAGCAAAATCTGTAATTCCTGGCCACGACGTAAACCCTTGGGCACCTTACCTGAAAACTGCATATCGACCTGGAAACGACCGGCGACAACCTGGGTGAATACCTTATTAATCTTCAAGTAATAAGTGCTGTCTGCAAAACTGAACCAACCCATCAAACCATTATATATACGTGAAATATAATGTTGGTCTACGTCGACACGCACTTTGAAGCCACTCAATACATCAATCTGTCCCAGGCGTTGCCCCTGTGTCTTATTTTCTCCGATCTCAGCATCCAAAGAAGTGAGCTGGCCATCTACAGGAGCCCGCACAATCAGGTCACCTACTTTTCTGTTCATGATCCTCAATGCATCCTGTGCGCCCTGCAAAGTCTGTTTCGATTGTTGCATTTGTTGTTCATTCGAGACGGAATCCTGCTGCATAATCTGATCCGTCAGCCTTTTCTTCTCCAGTTGATAATTATAAGTATTTTCTGCCTGTTTGAACTCCTGCGAACCGATCGCACCTTTTTCATATAAAACCTTATCCAGGTTATATACTCTTTCTGCATCCCTCAATGCACTTTCCACATCTGTCAGCTGGTTACGCTTGGTTACCGTATTTTGCAATGCCGCATTTCTTGCAATCTGCATTTGCGTTAAGTTATTATATACATTGGTTTCCTGTGTAACCAGGCTAAGTTCAAGATCAGTATTGGACAATCTCAAAATCGGTTCTCCTTTTTTCATGACAGTTCCATCATCCACATATTTCTCTTCAACGCGTCCGCCAACAGTTGCATCCAGATAAATACTGGTAAGGGGCATTACCGTACCATTTACCGGGATAGTTTCCTGGAATGGGCCCTTGGTGACAGTGCTGATAGTGAGTCTGTCGGTGTCCACATACAACTTTGATTTCCCCGAAGTAAAATAATAACTTCCTCCGATTAGCAACACAATGCCAACAATCCCTGCGATCGTTAAAATCCTTTTAGTGGTCCATTTCTTTTTCTTCCTAACTATGTCTACCATTATCTATTATATATTAATTTTTTAAGAAAACACCCGGTATGAAGATACCCGGTGATTATTCTACTACTACATAAGAAAATTTCATACTCCCATTTCTAACAATCACATGCCAGAAATATAATAATGATGATAAACAGCATTTTAGATCGCTAAAATGTACGAAGTAGTTCGTTTCCGATACACAGACTGTCCGCTTTTGATACACTCCGTTTTTAGCATATTTCTTATAAAAAATTAATTGCCACATTCTTATATTAAAGTAAACTTGTGGCACTGTTTTGTTGCATAAGACGTATAAAATTTTTTATTGTTACACATGGGCCTAAAAAACGCTTCTATATTAGTGATTGATGATGACCAGGATGTCCTGACCGCGGTTCGCTTGTTGCTCAAGACCGAAGCTGCTGAAGTAGTCATAGAAAAAAATCCGGAAAATATCCGATCGATACTTTCCAGGCGATCATTTGATACGATCCTGCTGGATATGAATTTCAACAGTACGATCAATACCGGAAATGAAGGTTTATTCTGGTTGAAAAAGATCCGTGAGTTTGGTTCTGAAGCTGCTGTTGTGATGATCACGGCTTATGGAGATATTGATCTTGCCGTTCGTTCACTCAAAGAAGGAGCCGCTGATTTTGTTGTGAAACCCTGGCATAATGAGAAACTGATCTCTACAATCAAAGATGCTTTGAAGAAGAAAGAAACAAATAAGAGTACATCTATTATTGTGAATACTATAGATTCTGTTATTGGTTCAGAGTTGATCGGGGAATCAGAAGCGATGCGCGATATTTTTTATAAAATTGAAAAGATCGCTCCTACTGATGCCAATATCCTGATATTGGGTGAAAATGGAACCGGCAAGGATCTGATCGCAAAAGCGATTCATCAAAAATCTCTCAGAAGTGAGAAGCTTTTTATTAAGGTGGATGTAGGAGCTCTTACAGAAACATTATTCGAAAGCGAATTATTCGGTCATAAAAAAGGAGCATTTACTGATGCGAGGGAAGACAGGGTAGGACGTTTCGAAGCTGCCAATAACGGAACTCTTTTTTTAGACGAGATCGGAAATATTACATTGCATCAACAGGCAAAATTATTATCGGTATTGCAGAATCGCCAGATTATCCGGCTGGGAACCAATCAGCCGATTCCTATTGATATCCGCCTGGTTTGTGCGACCAATTTGCCGCTTACCGAATTAGCCAATGAAAATAAGTTTCGTAAAGATCTGATCTATCGTATTAATACAGTCGAGATCATCGTTCCTCCCTTGAGGAAACGGGGAGAGGATATAATTTTACTTGCGAAACATTTTGCCCGCATCTATGCAGCAAAATATTTGAAACCTGCCAATGATTTTGAGCCCCGTGCATTGGAGAAGCTGAAAGCATATCATTTTCCGGGAAATGTGCGGGAATTGCAATATACGATTGAGAGGGCAGTCATTATGTCTGAAAATGAAAGGCTGCAGGCCAGTGATTTGATTTTTTCGCCCATTGAAGCAATCAAGGATACACCTGAGGAAACCCATGATTTTACTTTGAGCACAATGGAAAAAAATACCATTCTTAAAGTGATTGAAAAACATAATGGTAATATCTCAAAAGCCGCAAAAGAACTTGGATTAACGCGCACCGCGTTGTACAGAAGACTCAGCAAATATGATATTTAAAGTAAGTTTGATGGCTGGATTGTTTGATGGTTGGATTGTTTTAAACCACAGCAATCGAACAATCACACAACCGAACAATCAAATACATGCTTAAAAGATTTGAATTACGAATCCTTCTCCGGGTGATTTTTATTTTCCTGACCATCACCACAGCAGCCCTGATCATTGTGAAAGCTCAGTTTGTATACCTTACAATTATTATTCCTGTCATTATTTTCCAACTGATCGATTTTTACCGGTTCAACCGAAAAGCACAGGATGAGGTCGAGCAATTTGTTGAATCTATACATTACCGTGATTTCTCCCGCTATTTCGATGAAAAACATGCACCTCTTGAATTAAAACCTTTACGAAAGGGTTTTAATGAAATCAATACTACATTTAAAGTGATTAGCAAAGAAAAAGAAACCCAATACCAGTATCTTCAAAAAATTCTTGAACTCGTAGAGACAGGGATTCTCTCTTATGAATATAAAACCGGAGAAATAGGATGGATGAATGAGGCTTTTAAAAGGATGTTGGGGATCCCATACCTGAAAACCATCCATTCGCTTTCCAGAAGGGATGATCTTTTATATCATGAAGTGTTGAACCTGCGCCCGGGTGACAGTAAAGTGATATCGATTGCCAAAGAAAACAGTATGTTCAAAGCGCTTTTGTCCGGCACAGCATTTCAGACCGATAATAAAGTTTATAAACTGATCGCATTTCAAAACGTCAATGAGGCATTGGATGAAACGGAAGCGCTTGCCTGGCAAAAGCTCCTGAGTGTGATGACGCATGAAATCATGAATTCCGTGGCACCTATTTCTTCACTTGCGGATACCATGCTGGATCGGTTACATAAGTCCGTTAGTTATCTGAAAGAACAGCCCGCAGCCATCGAAGACCTGGAATTGGGTATTGATACGATCAGAAGAAGGAGTGAAGGCTTATTAAAATTTGCGGAAACCTACCGAAACCTGAATAAAATCACTTCCCCAAATCTGAAAAAGATTTATGCACGCGATTTGTTTGAAAACCTGCATCAGCTGATGCAGCCTACACTTGAACAAAAAAATATCGACCTGGAAATTATACTGAAAGATCCCGACCTGACACTGGAAGTGGATTCCAGTCTTGTTGAACAGGTTTTGATTAACCTTCTGGTGAATGCCATGGAAGCAGTAAAGGATAAACCCAATCCCCGTGTTATATTAGCTGCCCAGTTAATAAACAATAAGGTTACGATTAAGGTCGCGGATAATGGAACGGGAATTCCTCTAAGTTTGATGGATAAGATCTTTGTTCCATTTTTCAGCACGCGAAAAAATGGAAGCGGAATCGGACTCAGCCTGTGCAAGCAAATCATGATGCTGCATAAGGGAAATATACAGGTGCAGTCGGTGGAAGGAGAGGGAACAGCGTTTTTACTACATTTCTAGTTGCTACTGTATAGTCTGGAGTCCGGAGCTGTACTATCGACTTCGCACTCCAGACTTCAGACTAATCTACTATTCCTACATTTGACTAATCCATTTCTTGAATGAAGAAGAATTTTCCTGACTTATAATAATTTCTTCATTGATCGGTAATAGTAATTCGACACTAAGTTTACTCCTGTCTAAAGGTTTAAAACGCTTGATATAATTCGCGTTGATAATATATTTTCTGTTCGCCCTGTAAAAAAGATTTCTGTCGAGTTCTTCTTCCAGTTCACTCAGGTTATTTTTTTCAGCAAGATATTTCCTGTTGTCTTTATCCACAAGAAACACCAGTTTATGTTCGGTAAAAAAGTAAACAATATCTTCCACCCTTACAGTTTGAAATTCCATTCCTCTTTTGACCAGGATCCTTGATTTTTTCTTATCCTGGTTATTCAGGTAGTCAAGTATAGCAGAATGATTATTTACAAAATAACTCTGAAGGTTTTTATATTTCTTGATTGCATTTTTCAATTTACTTTGATTGATAGGCTTGAGCAGGTAATCGATACTGTTATAATCAAATGCCTGTGTCAGGTATTTATCGTATGCCGTGACAAAAATCACCGGACAGGTAATGTTGCAGGTATTAAAAATATTGAATGAAAGTCCGTCAGATAATTGAATATCCATTAAGATAAGATCGGGCTGAGGGTTCTGTGTCAGCCATTTCACACTTTCATCCACACTGGTGCATGAGCCGAGCAATTGTATATTTTCATCTATCTGCCATAATTCTTCAGCAAGATTTTCGTAGGCAGGCTTTTCGTCTTCAATAATCAGGAGTTTCATAACTAAAATTTTAAAATGGGTAATTTAACTGTGAAGAATCTGAAGTTGTTTTCAATAATTATATTTCGCTTAGTGATTAATTTGTACCGGTTATCGAGATTGTTAAGTCCGATTCTCGAAGTAGGCGATGCATAATTTTTTGGTTTGATCAGATTTTTAATTACTACATAATTCGAAAAAACTGACACATGAATGGTCAATGGATTATTGTCTGTGAATTCGTTGTGCTTGATCGCATTTTCAACAAGGGTTTGCAGCGAAATAGGCGGAATCAGGAATTCTTCTGCCGACAGGTCTGTGATTTCGATTTCCATATTGATTGCTTCACTGAAACGAATTTTCAGGAGATAAAAATAGTTGCTGATGAATTCTACTTCTTCCCGAAGCAAAACGAGATCTTTGTCTTTATTCCCTAAAATATAGCGGTACACTTTTGCGAGCGTATCATTGTATAATCTTGCGCTTTGAGGATCCCTGGTGATGAGATAAGAAAGTGTGTTCAGGGAATTAAAAATAAAATGTGGATCAATCTGATTCTTCAACGCTTCCAACTCGGCCTGCGCTTTCGCAACATTTAACTGGTCTGCCCTGGTCTGATTATATTCCCGTTCGCGGTTTAAATAAATGATTTCATAAATATTGGTAATAAAGCTTGCCGCTACAATGATGATCAACGCAGTATTGATAACGGGCCACAATCCGGGATAGACTTCTTTAGAAAATATCTTCCACAAATACAGTAATAAAAAAGAAATCAATCCTGAATAAAGGATATTTGCCAGGAAGAGCGACAATATAATCTTGTAATACTGGTTATAGCGCCATTCATATTTTTTTCTGATATAGTACATCAACCGGAGGTTTCCTTCCCACATAATAAATGCGACCAGGATAAAATAAGCGTAACACACCATCAATTCAAACCTGGTATAGCCGGAATTGTTGATAAGCCCTGAAATATTTGGAATAATAATTCCTAATAGCGGAGTGCATATCAATTTAAAAATGCGGTCATGTTTTAATTCCTCACCGTTCATATCAGTTGAGTTTGGGTATTGTCAGTTTCAGTCTTTAATTATCAGCCTTGGGAAAATTGTGTAGTAGAAGAAACAGCAAGTAGTAAATTTAAAGCGGGATCGAAAAGTTAATTGTTATAAGCGGAGATAATTGCCGGTTAAGAGAAGTTTTTACTATATAAAATAAAGAACCCCATCATAAAAGAATTATGACAGGGTCGAAATGACGATTTATTTTTGACTCTATCAGGAATTTTGATCCTGCACGATTGAAAGAATGTCAATTTTTTACAACCGAAAACTATTAATAATCATCTTCAATAAAACCTGTTCTTGCTGTCCCGCTGATCACATATGTGTTTGTCGGGTCATCGGAAAAGTTGACTTCAAAATAAAGGCTGTCTGTAATATTTCCGCTTCTGGAATGACCGGCTTTTGGTAATATTTTACCATTCGCGATATTGACGGTGATATTATAATATTCATTTTGTGCATTGGTAGTACTAAAGAGAAGCGTGTTGTAATCAATTTTTGCCTTGCACTTGAAATCCCAGGAATTCCCGAGATCGTCTACCCATAAGGAGTCATCACCGGCAGAAGTATTATATGTACTAATGAAAAAATTTCCGAGGCTATAGACATCTACTCCTGACTGCGTAAAAGTGACCCACCATCCATTGGCGGCTTTCACAGCATTAGTATTACCTGGGGCATATGTTTTTTTACATGAAACTGCTACTACAAGAACCATCAGTATTAGCAGGATATTTATTTTTTTCATCATAATAAATTTTATCATTTAAATTCAAATTGATGGTAGTTCATGATTTAATTTTTCTGCCATTTCTTTTCTAATGTCAATCCACCTCCGGGGAAATCAAGTCTGCTCACTGTCCAATCGATCAAGCCTGCGGAATAAGTACCCGGCGAGGCAGTAACAACACGTCCGACAGCGCCGACAACCTGTTCAGGTATTGAGAGCGTTGCTCCATCGGTGCATATGAAATAGACAGGAATCACAACCTGGCTTCCACCTCCCCAACAATTGGTTGTAAAGTATAAACCCTGATCCACTTTAGTAACAGTTGCCGGTCCCGGTGCACCTCCGATAGCCGTATATGTACCTGAAAGATCCTGAGCGCCCGGAGTTTCAGCCTGGGGAATAACAACAACAGTACGTTGAGTACTGGCAGTAAAACCTTCGGCATTTGCGGCTGTATATGTTACAATATATAGTCCGACTTCATCGGTATTGACTGTTCCGGAAGTGGTAACGGGTACATCGGTTCCATTTACATCTGCCTTGGCACCAGGGTCATTGAAGGTCGTGCCTTTTACAACTGACATTGCATCTGCACCATTCAATGAAATTGTAGGGAAATAGATGATCTTGGAACTTCCTACTGTATCTGGCGGGTAATTGAAGTCTGTTTTATTACAGGAAAATAAAAGACTGATTACACAAACAGAAATAAATAATGTGCTGATTTTTATTTTCATATTAATTACTTTAGATAGTTAATTTTTGCCCCACCATACGGCAGTAGTTATTGGAACCAATGCCGGTGAATTCGTGTTGATGGTTGTTTCTGTATATGGGAATACCATTCTTTTTGGCATTTCTCCTGCTGGTAATACTGAATTTTTCACAATCACCAGTTGACCCGGGATATATGTAGGATCATCAGAGTAAACCGGGCTGATTGAAGGAAATCCTGTTCTGTTTCTTTCGAAGAATGCTTCGATGCCATGACAACCATACGCACATGATGCCCATTTCTGTCTCATGATTTGTGAAATCGGATCCAGCACAACTCCTCCTTCTTTTTCATTTCCCCATTCATAAGCGCCGCCAGGAGCTATATATGAAGAACCGTCATTGCCGGTCGCAGCAAATGCCGCAAGAACTCCCTGATCATACAATGCTTTTGTATTGCTTCCTCCAAAATACCTGTAGTCTGCTTCTGCCTGCAAAAAATAAGACTCTGCCAGAGAAATAAATTCTACAGGATCCGTTGCTTCAGAATTATCATTGTTGCGGAAAGTTTTTGCAGCCTGGTAAGTTGGATTATTATTTTCGTAATCACCCTGATTGATTGAACTGGGATTGGCCACCTGGAAATAATAAATAATCCTTGAATCATTATTTAGTTCCAGCCATTTTACAAAAGTGGAACTTGCACGGAGATTATTTGTGGTATTCAATTGGCGCTTGTTCATTTCATACAATGGGTTATCCAGTCCGGGAGCATCAGTAAAATTCGTGACTGCGGCATCTGTAGTGAGGAATGTCGCTCCACTGTTATACAGAGCTGCAATTCCTGCAGAAGCTACATCCGGATGCGCATTAATCATTCTCAGGTAGATCTTTAACTTAAGTGTATTCGCGAAAGCTTTCCAGTTATCCATATTTCCTCCAAAAACAAGATCCTGTGTGCCCGGAGGTGTATTAGTGCTTGCAGAAAAATCCTGATTCAATGCAGAATCAATACTGCTCAGCAAACTCTGGTAAATGGAATAGCCATCATCGAACTTGGGATTTAAATTTGCAGTCCCCTGTAAAGCTTCTGAATATGGCATCTGATCATATAGATCTGCCAGGACCTGCGCTGTATAAGCTTTCATTACCGTGCCCATTAAATAATAATTCCAGTCGCTCGAAGCTTTCGCATGATCGATTACATATTGATAATTTTTCAATGCACTTGGAAACATGAGCGTCCATGGACCTGTTACAAAACGGTCGGTAGTGGGAAGATTGTAAGAATCGATATCAGTGTATTGTTGCGCCAGCGATGCCTGTGTGAAATATTGCGAAAGCATTCCACCAAGAATAGCCAGGTCCCCGCCTGTTTCTCCGATCGTAGCCAAAACCCCGACAGGAAAGACCAGAGAGGGGCTGCCCTGATCAAGTGTCGGAAAATTTGGATCCTGGTTAATGTCCAATTGTTTTTTACAGCTGCTTTGAGCCGCTAATAAAAAGATCAGGGAGAAGACAATTAGATTTTGTTTGTTCAATATTTTCATATCTGCTTTTTTTAGAAGGTAATTTTTAAGGTAGCACCAAAGTTTCTTGAGAGAGGTGTTGCTGCAAATTCACCGAACTGGCTTACAAGGTCATTACCGAAATTGGTAGCTTCGGGATCTACATACAGATTTGATTTGGGAGTCCACAGGAGAATATTCCTTGCATAAATCCCAATTGCAGCACTCGAAGCTTTTACTTTTGATGTCCATTGCCTGGGCAGATTATATGACAGGTTAATATCCCTGAGCTTCAGAAATGATTTATCGAAGATAGTCATGGCATTTCCACCCCCCTGGTTATTTGCTGAATTATAATATCCGTAAGTATTATCACTCTGACCATTGCCGGTAGCACCGATAAAGGTTTTATTTTCCACATAAACTGTTTTGCCACTGCCATCAGTTGTTGCATTGACAGAATTAGGAACAATAAACGGACGACGGTCATTATATGTGGTGGCGATTCCATTTCCTGTAAACAACACAAGACTTGCTGTATTACTATACATCACTCCACCGTACCTGAAATCGAATGAAAATATCAAAGTGAAATTCTTGTAGCTGAAAGTATTGGATAAGCCCATTGTATAATCGTACAGTCCACTTCCAAAATAACCATTGGTTAAACCGTATTTATCAAGAGGAGTGAGATTGATTGTAGGAAAGCCGGTAGTAGCATCTACAACAACTTTTCCATCCGGTGTCATTTGAGGAACTGGTGCATAGATTGAAGCAACTGATTTTCCAACAACGGCTCTTATTTCGGGTCCGCCATTCAATCCAAAGATCAATGGATTCTGACTCGCACCTGTCAGATCAAGAACCTTGTTCCAGTTTCTGGCATATGTATATAAGAGAGACCATTGAAAATCTCTGGTTTCTATCGGTCTTAAATTAATTGTAAGCTCAATACCTCTGTTGCTGACTGTTCCAAGATTTTCGACAAGATTGGTATATCCTGTAGATGGAGCAATTGGGATTTGAAGTATCTGACCCTTTGTTTTCTTATCGTATGCAGTTGCGTCAATCGCGATTCTGTCATGAAAAAATCGGATCTCAGTTCCGAATTCAAATTCATCTGTGAAGATTGGTTTAAGATTTGGATTACCAATCACATTGTCTACACTAAATCCACTCACGCCGTTAAATGGAGTATTCAATGTTCCAAAAGGCAGTGTGATGGTGCCTGTCGCTAATTTCGGATACACCTGATA
The DNA here is from genome assembly GCA_035499855.1 of Puia sp. Classification (GTDB taxonomy): domain Bacteria; phylum Bacteroidota; class Bacteroidia; order Chitinophagales; family Chitinophagaceae; genus Puia. The sequence continues at coordinate 59,045 of DATJXY010000076.1, forward strand.
AGGAGCAGCATCCGATCCTGTGCGCCCATAAGCTACTCTGAATTTCAGGAAGGAGATTGTATTTTTTGAACTGAAAAGTTCTGAAGCGAGCCAGGAAAGATTGACACCAGGATAGAAGATAGAATTATGATCGATTGGTAAAGTAGAAGACCAATCATTTCTGATATTTCCGGTTAAATACAATTCATTTCTATAGGAGAGGGTTGCCTGTGCATAAAGCCCCATTCTCCTTCTCAGCAAATTTGCATCTGCAGTAATGGGTGGCAAACTTGTGTTTGATAAATTGTAGAAACCAGGAACTGTCAGATTGGTGATTCCGGTGATTTCTGACCTGGATTCACTTTGATAATAGTTAGCTCCTCCAAGAGCGTCCAAAGTAAAATCTCTTCCAAAATCTTTGGTGTATTTTACAATGAAATCTGTATTGATGATTCCAAAATAGTCTGATGCCTGGCTTACAGATCCTACATCTTTTGTTTTGACAGCTCCTTCCACATTGTTGCCGGCATTCCAGCTGCCTGGTGAAGGATTTGCATAATTTTTCCAACTCTTGGTCCTTGAATTAGTGAAGTCGCCACCAATGCGGAATTCGGCGCTGAGATAATTGGTGAATCTATAACTCATATTGATATTTCCAAAAAACCTGTCTGTATTTTGTGTGTTTCCATTTTCATACAATCCATAATATGGATTCTCTGCATATGGAGTAAAATAATTGTCAGTATTAAAGAATTTATTTTTATAATCTCTGAAATCCTTGACCGGAATATCTACAGGGATTTGAAGCAGGGATTGAAAAACACCGCCACCGTCTGCGCCAGCCTGTCCGCCACTCGGTGTATTCAGAGTGCGATTGATATAGTTGAAAGAAGTATTGATGGAGAATTTATCGAAGGTGCTGTTTGTCCGGAGTGCAAAAGTGTTGCGCTGCAGATAATCTGCTTTTGTTGGCATCACTCCATCGCTTGTTGTATTTCCATAAGAAATGTAAAAACGGTTGATATCATTTCCACCCGATAATGCGATTGAATTATTGTATTCGCTACCAATATCAAAAAAATCACGCATCCCATTTTTCTGGAAGGAAAATGGTTTTGCCAGTTGTGAATTATCAACGATGGACCCCCATAATCTTTCTTTGCCATCTAATTTAGGCCCCCAGCTTCCGTTTTCAGACAAAACAAAAACACCTCCCCATCCTTGTCCGAATATATTTTGATAATCCGGCAATTTGCCTACAGTGCTGAAATTCGCAGAACCGTTGTATTCAACTTTTAATTTTCCCGCCCTTCCTTTTTTGGTGGTAATCATAATGGCTCCATTCTTGGCTAAACCTCCATACAAAGAGGAAGCAGCTGTTCCTTTCAGGATTGTAATACTTTCGATGTCAGCAGGGTTGATATCGGTCATACCATTTCCGAAATCCTGTGTATTGGTAAAAGGATTCCCGGCTGCAGCAAGACTCGCATTGAGCTGGAATTGTGCATCGCTTAAAGGAACACCATCGATGACATAAAGTGGTTGGTTATTTCCTCCGGCAATCACTCCGATACCTCTCAGTATTACTTTGACTGAGGATCCAGGACCTCCTGTATTAGTGATTTCTGCACCTGCAACTTTTCCTTCCAAACCATCCAGCATAGAAACAGGAGCATTTTTGTTGATGGTGGCTGTGTTAAATGTTGCTGTGGAGTATCCCAGCTTTGCTTTGTTTGACGCCTGACCTAAAGCAGTAACAACTACTTCAGAAAGTGCTGCTTCTTTAAGTTGCATTGTAATGGCCATATTATCGCTATTCACGATGACTTCACTATTGCCATAGTTGGCAGCAGACACAATTAATGTTTGCCCCCTGGTCGCATTTATTTTAAATACGCCATCTATATCTGCAACAACAGAAGATTTGGCCCCTTTGATTTTTACAGTTGCGAAGGAAACGGGCTCACCTTTACTATTGGTGATCCTGCCTGTAACGGTTTGAGCCTGCGCAATTGCACAACATGCAACAAAGAATGATAACAGAATAAGTAATTTACGCATGTGCAGTGGTTTGTGTTATTAATAATTATTTGTAAAAGGATGCAGTGATACTGGTACAGGTAATTAAGTTTTGGAATGTTTCCTCATGCATATATTTTTTAGTATAGCATAATAGTTTCAGTGCATGCCTAAGCACCATGACAAGCTAAATTGCTTAATTGCTGTTTAAGATATATTCTTAAATTCCTTAAGAAGGATAATTGATTACTGAAGTAGGAAATTCAGTCATCGAAATAATTTTTTTTTCTGAAGATGCGCGGATGTCGTTGGAAAATATTCAGAAATCTTCTTTTTTTTTGCAAAATCCGTAAGCCTCATATCCTACTATTCAGGTAGCCTATTGTAACAGCATGGCTTAAGCGCTTAAAACCTGCCTTCAAGTGTTTAATATCCTCATTGAGTCAATTTTACCATATGGTTTTAAGAATTCGGATTAATTTGAACCGCGGTAATGCCCAAAAATTATTCCGGGGAAACAAGTTTTTTCTAAAGGGCAATCTCTCCGGAGTCCTGATAAAGTTGCCCATAGAAGTTTTCTCATGTGACTCGCAGGTGGTTTCTACTACCTGCTTTTTTTTGCACTGAACTGATCCGGATTAAAAATGCATTCCTCTTCAGTTCCTTTTTTTCATGCTTAAGTTGGGTAAAATGCAGCTTTAATATCTTTTTATCAGTCATTATAATTATACTTATAACCTTTATCCTGTAAAGACTTTCTGATCCAGGCTCCATATTCCTTTCGAAATTCATTTAAATAATGTCTATAAGCTCTCTCATTTTTATGATTCCGGCTTAATGAAACAAATTTTGTAAGTCTACTGCATATGAAAATTTATCCGTTAATATTTTCTAATAATCCCAGGTATCGTGTTGCCAGGCATATCCTTTTCTGGGGCTGCTGGATTTTATATTATACCATATTCGTAGCTATATCCTGGGCTAGGTATCCTTTTTCCCGTGCATTTTTCGCATCCTTTCTCGTAGTAGCCCTGTCTATGCCACTGGATATGTCTTTTTGTTATTTCATTATTTATTTTCTCATACCCCGCTATCTCTATCGGGGTAAATATATAAGCATGGTTACGCTCTGGCTTTTATCGAGCATCCTCTTCGTCGTTTTATTTCGTTTGTATACCATGTATGTTAATCCTGCGATTTATGCAGCTTATGGAATGCAATCCAGAATGCATTCTTCTAATTTTCTGTGGGACTTCTTCTACACTTTCAGTCAGATCAATATGGAAGGATGTATGACGGCAGCGATCAAACTTGGAAAAATGTGGTATATCAAACAACAGGAGCTTGACCTGATCAAAAGTGAAAAACAAAAAATAGAACCTGCATTGCACAATGGTGAAATGAAACCGGTTTTTTTGGTGAATGCGCTTGACAAAGTGGAATTATTATCGTACAAGAAACCTTCAGTCATCCCCGGAATGGTCCGCAAAATAAAAGGATTATTACTCTATGTTATTTATGATAATAATCAAAGCAAGGTAAAATTGATAAAAGAATTGAAACTGCTCGAAGAATACGTAGAACTTGAAAAAGAAGGAAGCGATGGTCATTTAAAAGTTAATGTAAGTATCATCGGAAATATGTCTGGTGAACGGATTGCTCCTTTTATCATTTTAGCGTTGGTGGAAAATAGTTTTCGTCAGTTATCCCTGCTTGACCTGCCTGATAAATTTTTGAATCTGGAAATTCGACTTGCAGAAGGTCAGTTATATATTAATGTTGCATGGAGTAAACCTGTGGACACATCCACTCTGGCAAATGGAGGTAATGCCTTTCTGCAAAATATAGGTAAGAGACTGAATCTTTTATATCCCCACAGTCATGAGATGAAAGTACTGATCAGGACGGATCAGTTTATTATCAATTGCAAGATCGATTTACATGAAGCGGTTAATTAGAGATGACAGTTGTCTGATCTCAGCTGACAGCAGTAAATGGAAGGCATAATTTGTCAATGTTTTTCTATTCACTGTGATCTGTCAACTGTCATCTGTCAACTAAAAAAATGTCTATCTTCATTATATAAGTATATATAATGAGTGATTCATCTTCCCCTTCATCTGGTCTTTCACGCAGCCTGGGCCCGTTAATGCTCTGGGGACTTGGTGTCGGCTATGTAATATCGGGGATGTATTTTGGCTGGAACCTGGGCCTTCCCGAAGGTGGAACTTTAGGTTTAGGTATTGCAACTTTAGCCATCATCATTTTGTATATCACATTTACTTTCTCTTATACGGAATTGGCCTGTGCCATTCCCAAAGCCGGTGGTGTTTTTGATTATGCCATAAAGGGATTGGGTGAAAAAACCGGATTCATTGCGGGCATGGCCCAGATCATTGAATTTGTTTTTGCACCCCCGGCCATTGCCGCAGCCATTGGCGCCTATTTTCATATTTTTTTTCCTCAATTATCTATCACTGCAATTGCAATTGCCGCCTATATTATTTTCACGGCTTTGAATATCTACGGAGTGAAAGCAGCTGCAAGTTTTGAATTCATCATTACTGCATTCGCGGTTTTTGAACTATTGATTTTTTCCGCCATAACAATTCCTCATTTTCAATGGAAGAATTTGCAGTACGGCGCTTTCCCAAATGGATGGAATGGAGTCTGGGCTTCCATACCCTTTGCCATCTGGTTTTTTCTGGGACTGGAAGGAGTAGCAAATGTTGCGGAGGAAACAGTCAATCCACAGCGCAATATTTTACTTGGATTCGGTTCAGCCCTGCTCACATTAATCATATTGGCAGTATTGGTATTTTTTGGAGCGACCGGGGTGGCAGGGTGGCCATCTATCGTATATCCATCACCGGGAGCATCTCCTTCCGACTCTCCATTGCCACTCGCTTTATCTAAAATCACAGGCAGCGGGAGTCCCTGGTATCACCTGTTAATCACGATTGGGTTGATGGGGTTGATTGCTTCATTTCATGGAATCGTTCTTGCAGCAGGAAGAGCTACACTTGAATTAGGAAGAGTGAAATATCTTCCTTCTTTTTTGGGAAAAATTCATCCGGTTTATAAAACTCCTTCCAATGCCTTGCTGGTGAATATGTGTCTGGGGATTATCGCCCTGCTTACAGGCAGCACAGCAGAAATAATTACGATCAGCTGTTTTGGAGCCCTGACACTTTATATTATTTCTATGATTTCAGTGATGGCATTGAGAAGAAAGGAGCCCGGACTCATACGCCCTTTCCAGGTTCCTCTCTATCCTTATTTTCCATTGATTGCACTTCTGATCGCCGTGATTTCACTGATTGCCATGATTTCGCTGAATATTAAATTATCGTTTGTCTATTTCGTAATTCTGTCTCTTGCATATATTTGGTTTCATTTTTTTGTAAAAAGATCCACCGATGAACAATAAACAATCCATCGCAGATATACTTCAGCTGCTTACCGAACAGCATACAGAAAAGGTAAAGCTGGCAGTGACAGATATAGATGGTGTGTTGAGGGGAAAAGTAATCAGTTTTGAAAAATTCAGATCAGTAGCAGAAAAAGGTTTTGGTTTTTGTGATGTGATTTTCGGATGGGATTCCTGTGATTTGGCTTATGATAACTCCAGGTTCACAGGATGGCATACGGGTTATCCGGATGCACAGGCCGTGGTGGATATGCAAACATTCCGTATGGTGCCCTGGGAAGATCAACTGGCTTTTTTTTTAGCCGATTTCAGGAAAGAAGAAAAGGAAAACCTGGCCATTTGTCCAAGAAGTCTCTTAAAAAAAATTGACGGACAGTCAAGATTAGAAGGATTCATTCCTGTATTCTCCCAGGAATTTGAATGGTTTAATTTCATTAACAACCCGGATACATTAGTTGCAGCCAATTTCAAAAACCTGCAGCCGATGACACAGGGGATGTTCGGTTATTCTATACTGAGAGCCTCACAAAAAAGCGCTTATTTCCATGATCTCTTTGATCTGCTGAAAAAATTTAATGTACCACTGGAAGGCATACATACCGAAACCGGTCCGGGCGTTTACGAAGCCGCCATCTTATATGCAGAAATATTGGAAGCAGCAGACAGGGCAGTCCTTTTTAAAAGCGGCGTCAAGGAAATTGCTTACAGGCATGGTGTGTTGGCAACATTCATGGCGAAATGGAATGAAAACCTGCCGGGTTGCAGTGGACATGTGCATCAAAGTCTTTGGTCTGCAGATAGAAAGCAAAACTTATTTCACAGCAAAACAGGGATCAGCGGACTGATGGAAAATTATATTGCCGGGCAGCTTCATTGTTTACCATATATTCTTCCCATGTATGCACCTACAATTAACAGTTATAAAAGATTGGTTGAAGGAGCATGGGCGCCCACGACGATTACCTGGGCAATTGATAACAGGACAACGGCCTTGCGCGTACTAACGGGAAGCAGCAGTTCAACAAGGCTCGAAACGAGAGTTGTCGGATCTGACGCTAATCCTTACCTGGCCATGGCTGCCTGCCTGGCCTCGGGATTGTATGGAATCAGAAAGAAATTAAAATTGGAAATACCCGCTACTACCGGTAGCGGATATGCGGATAAGAGAAATGGTATTCTTCCAAAAAATTTGTGGGAATCCACTCAGGCAATGAAACAATCGGAGCTTGCAAAAGAATTATTCGGAGAAGATTTTGTGGAGCATTTTACCGCTACAAGAGAATGGGAATGGAGACAGTTTTCAAAATCAGTTACTGATTGGGAGTTGAAAAGATATTTCGAAATTATTTAATTACCTGTTAGTCGTATAGTCGCAAATATTCAATAGGCAACAATCAATATTCAACGAGTACCCGTGGGGGCCAAAGGCCGGTAGAAAAAATAAAAAAAATTATTATTTCGCCGTAGGCGCAAAAGATTTGGTTAGTGTAGTATTCAAAGTAATTAATGTTCAATGAAATCATGAATAACAGAAACCATACTAAAATTAAAGATTACAGGAAATGACAGATTTCAATACAATTCGTCAATATAATTTTCCAACAACGATCAGGTTCGGTGCCGGAGCTGTAAAAGAATTACCGGATTGTCTGAAAGCTAACGGTCTCGCCAGACCGCTGATCGTAACCGATCCTACTGTTGTGAGTCTTGATTTTTTTAAAGTGATAAAAAACGACCTTCTTTCAAAATCCTTTTCTGTTGAGGTTTTTTCGGATATACACAAGAATCCGGTCAAATCAGACGTATTAAAAGGAGGCGATTTTTTCAGGAAAACAAAAAGTGATTCCATCATCGGAATTGGTGGAGGTGCGGCGATGGATGTAGCTCGCGCCATCGCATTACAGGCGCATCATCCCCGTGATCTGTTTGACTATGATGACCTGATCGGCGGAGATAAATATGTGACGGAAGAAATTCCTTTTTTCATAACTATTCCTACGACCAGCGGTACAGGCAGTGAAGTAGGCCGCAGTGCGATTATCGCAGAAGACGAAACACATAAGAAAAGAATTTTGTTTTCACCCCGGCTGATTGCAAAAATTGTTTTTGCTGATCCATTATTGACGATGGATCTTCCGCCATTCATTACTGCTGCTACCGGAATGGATGCATTGACACATAATATGGAAGCATTTATTGCAAAGGGGTTTCATCCGCTTTGTGAAGGGATAGCATTGGAAGGAATTTCATTAATTAAGGAGTCAATTGCAGATGCGGTTTGCAAACCAGATCTTGAGTCGAGAAGCAAAATGATGATAGCTTCACTCATGGGCGCGGTTGCGTTTCAAAAAGGATTGGGCGTCGTGCATTCCCTGGCTCATCCTTTATCTTCTTTGCTGGATACACATCATGGACTCGCCAATGCTGTGAATCTTCCATATGGCATGCGGTTCAATATTTCCGGGTTTGAAGACAGGTTTGCGAAAATGGCACGCACGATGAATTTAGAAGAAGAAAACGGCGAGGCGGTCGTGCGATTTTTATTTGAATTGAATGAACGTATCGGACTTCCACAAAAATTAAATGCCATTGGTGTTAAAAAAGAGCATATCGAGACTTTATCAGATCTTGCCATCAACGATTTCTGCCATCCTAATAACCCGAAGCCTGTAACCCGCGAAGATTTTAAGCAATTGTATTTGGAGGCTTTATAATTTTTTTTATGAAAAAAAGAATTGGGATAAGCTTTAGTAAAACCAATTTTGAATATTATTGGAATTGGTTTGCAGAAAGAAAATTACAAGATGATATAGAACCCGTTGAGTTGTCATTTGTCAAAAATAATGTGGATGATATTTCATCATGCGATGGGTTTGTGCTGACGGGGGGTATTGATATCGATCCATCATTATACAATGGGAATAATGTTTATAACAAAAGGCCGGATGTTTTTCAGACCGAAAGGGATCATTTCGAAGAAAAGATCTTTCGATGCGCAGAGGAAAACAAATTGCCTTTGCTGGGTATCTGCCGCGGGTTTCAAATGGTAAATGTATTACTTGGCGGTAAACTCATCCAGGATCTTGGAACAAGCGGAAATAAAATTCATTGTAAAGAAGAAAGCGATAAGGAGCATGAGGTCACTATTGAAAAAAATACACTTCTTTATGATATTGCCGGGCAGGATCACGGAAAGGTAAACAGTGCACATCATCAGGCAATTGATAAATTAGGAAATGGGCTCAAAATAAATTCAAGATCGGAGGATGGAGTCATCGAAGGATTTGAATGGGAAGACAGGAGTCGAAAACCTTTTCTTCTCTGCATTCAATGGCATCCGGAAAGAATGTTCAGGCTTCAGTTGGAAAATTCTCCGTTATCAAAAAATATCAGGAGCAGGTTTGTAGATGAGATAAAAAAAATATGATTTAGATATGACAGCCACGGAGGCACGTAGATCCATTCTGTGTCCCCGGCTACTACAAAAACAGATAATCTTACTAACAGCATCCAATATGCGCATTATCAACCCGGCAACTGAAGAACTGATCGATGAAATAGAAGAAGATAATTTTCAATCTGTCAATGAAAAGTTTGAGAAGCTCAAACTGGGCCGGCCCTCATGGGCAGCTACTCAACTGGATCAAAGAATCGATTGTATTGCTCGTTTTCATGAATTGCTGGACAAAGAAAAAGATGATCTTGCCAGGACACTGACTGCAGAAATGGGTAAACCTGTGCAGCAATCCTACAATGAACTCAGCGGGGCCCGCAGCCGCATTGATTTTTTTGTTCGCAGTTCAGCGAAATATTTGGCGGAAGAATGGATCACAAAAGAAGGTTCTACCAAAGAGAAAATTGTTTACGAGCCTTTGGGAATCATCGCAAATATTTCTGCCTGGAATTATCCCTACCTGGTCGGGATCAATGTTTTTATTCCTGGATTGATCGGAGGGAATGCCGTTTGCTACAAACCTTCTGAATATGCTACACTGACGGGGTTGCATATCGCACGTCTTTTATATAAAGCAGGAATTCCGGAAAATGTTTTTCAAGTCGTTATCGGGAAAGCCGCTGTTGGAGAGCATCTCTTACAGTTGCCAATGGATGGATATTTTTTTACCGGCAGTTATAAAACGGGGAAATATATTGCTGAAAAAGTCGCTCCTAAATTAGTGCCATGTCAATTGGAACTGGGTGGAAAAGATCCTTTATATGTGATGGATGATATTGTAGACATTCATAAAACTGCGGCTGCAGTTTTGGAAGGAGTAGTTTATAATAATGGACAAAGTTGCTGTGCAGTGGAAAGAGTGTATGTACATGAAAAAATATACGATCGTTTTGTAGCTTCTTATGTGGAGCAGGCAAAAAAAATGAAAATCGGGGATCCAATGAATCCTGATACAGGAATTGGGCCACTAAGCAGGAAAGAGCAGGTCAGGTTTTTGCTGGAACAAATTAAGGATGCCGTAAGCAAGGGAGCGGTAGTGCTAACGGGCGGCGAAACACCAGGGGGTATAGGATATTTTATTCAGCCAACAGTTTTGGTAAATGTAAATCATCAGATGAAATTGATGAAAGAAGAATCATTCGGACCTGTAATCGGAATTCAAAAAGTAAAAGACGACCAGGAAGCGATCAAATGGATGCAGGATACGGAATATGGATTGACTGCAGCAGTATATTCGAAAGATTATAAGAGAGCCGAATCCATCATGCGTCAAATGAATACAGGAACGGTATATTGGAATTGTTGTGATCGTGTGAGTGCAGGTTTGCCATGGTCGGGAAGAAAACATTCCGGACTTGGAACAACATTATCTTACCAGGGCATCAGGGCTTTTGTACGATCCAAAGCTTATCATATTCGCGATTAATTTTGTATTGAAGAAAAAATTTCGACTATTTTTATTCTCAGTCGTCCACTTCAAATGGAGAGTCGACCACTCATATCATGAGTGGTCGACTGCAAGGAATTCGCTAATCATTCCCAAAATTTTATTCCTCAAAAGTTTTTAACAGTGTGTGCATATCTTCAAAACCAGCGATTCGTGAAAAGGTTTTATCCTTACATTGCCGCCTAAATCCAAGCTGTTAAAAACAACCAGACTAATTCTAAGAAACCCTTGCCGCAGAAAAATTTAACTGTTATTCTCTGATCGGTTTATATAAGATGAACTGATCTGAAAAATAAAATAGCTTATGAAAAAATTCTACAGATCCGTAATTACTACAATAATTTTTTTCCTGTTTGTTTTTTTCTTAGATGCACAAACAGTGTATCAGACAACCAATGCCGGCACTCTTGCAACACCTCTGTTACTATCGCAGAATAGTTCCTGGCAGGGGGGATCACAACCACCCAATAATTGTAATGATTGCAAGATTATTATCAATAGCCCATCTACTATTGATGATGCAGTTGGTAAAGTAGTAATCACTGGTACACTATCGGAAATAGATGTTTTCGATGTTAATGGACCCACCTCCCTGGAAATTGATCAGTGGATTGAACTTCACGATACAAAAGTTATTGTCTCAAATAATGCGACTGTCTACATCAATGATGAAGTTGATATGTATGGTAGCACTACGGTCCAATTGGGGAATGTTAATTCTATTGTGAATGCCAATAACGATAATGGACATACGGTAAATGGAACCGGAACGCCGGCAAACGATGTTGGCTGGGGATTATTTTATATAACAGGAACTTCAGCAGGAGTGATTTCTACTTATGATGTTACTCTAAGCCAAATTGGAATGGGAAACAATACCAATACTACAATGCCATTTACTACTTATACAATTAATTGCGATGCTGCTTATCCTCCCAATACTTGTGGCACTGGCCTAGTTTTTGGCCCTGCATTAACGCAGACCGGGCCCCCTCCTATTTTTCCTTATACAGCTTCATTATTTGAATTCATTCAATCAGCTGTCCTTCCTGTAGAGCTTGTTCAATTCACAGCCAGTCGAAATGCAGACCAGACAAATAATATAGCCTGGACAACATCCCAGGAAACCAATGCATCTTATTATGGAGTGGAAAGAAGCGCGGATGGCAGCACATGGCAACCTTTAGGAACTGTCAAGGCGAAAGGCTTTTCTTCAACAACTACAAATTATCAATATAAAGATGCCAATCCTCTCAATGGAACGAAT
>DATJXY010000077.1:0-17022 GCA_035499855.1 Puia sp.
AAAATAGCAATTATATCATCAAGTAAGAAAAGCGCATAAAGCTTAAAAGTAGCGATAGTTGGAATTTCGCTGGATTCGGATAGAAAATCATGGCTTCAGGCAATACAAGAACATATGCTCAGTTGGTATCATCTTTCCGATTTGCATGGCAACAGTAACAAAGCAGCTCTTTTGTTCGGGATTACTGAAATTCCTCAAAAGTTTCTGATTGACCCGAATGGAACTTTTATATTAAAAAACTGCACGACTACTAGATTCAAGATTATCTAAATAAGGCTTTCAAATAAGGATACATTGCAATTTAATCATCATCTGAAAAGCACTTGAGATTGCACTTACACGATGTCGGATATTTAAGCCTTTCATACAGATTTAATCCACATTGAGAGATTTTCTTTTCTCTTCAATTTTCAATACCTCCGATTCTAGGTACATAGCCTTTGAACGCCCCATTTCTGGCAAGCGAGTCCGACGGTTATTTAGCGGGGTTAAGAAATAGATGCAAGACAGTCGGACCGGCTTGCGCCAGAAAAAGGTGCGAATCTTCCGCAGGGCAATGACCACGCCAGTGAAATGAAATTTGATTCTGCTGATTTATTGGACGAGTGGGAGAAGAAATTTGGTAGTCCCGCCCAGAATCGAACTGGGATGTCAAGTTCCGGAGACTTGCGTACTATCCATTGTACTACGGGACCAGGAAAGTCGGGAGTCAATAGTCTTTAGTCTGTAGACTTTCGACTCCCGTCTACAGACTATTTTATTAATGCTTGCACATTACTGCTGAATATCTTCACGGCAATGGCCAGCAAAATTACACCAAAAAATTTACGCACTGCAACCAATCCCGCCGGTCCGAGTAATTTCTCCACTGAATTGAGAGATTTGAGTGCGAGATATATGATAACGAGATTGACGAGTATTCCTATTAAAACTGTGGTCGAATTGTAATTCGCCTTGAGTGATATGATCGTAGTGAGCGTTCCCGATCCGGCTATCAGGGGAAATGCAATAGGAACCATTACACTTGCTTTTTCATCTTTATCACTTTTAAAAAATTCAATTCCCAATACCATTTCAAGCCCAAGAATAAAAATGACAATGGAGCCACCCACGGCGAAAGAATGTACATCGAGGCCGAGTATATGGAGGAATGGCTCTCCCACATATAAAAATAAAACCATCAGGGCCCCTGAAATAAAAGTTGCCTTCAGCGAGGGGATATCGCCCAGTTTTTTTTTCAAAGACAGGAGCAGGGGAATAGAGCCAACGATATCAATGACCGCAAAGAGTGTAAAGCTTACCGTGAGTAAGGCATTCAGATCAATGGACATGGGCTGATTTTTAGCAAAGATATTGAGGACGGAGAATTAAAAATCTGGTCAGGAATAGCTGGGCTTATGTTTTTCTTTTTCAGCCTGGATATTTGAAATGATCTCATGTCGGATATCCTTTCCATCAACAGTAATTTTTACAACGCATCCATAATGAATGGAAAAAATATTGAAGGATTCAATCAGTGGCGTTTGAGTAATATGGGAAAGAATGCTTCTGATCACACCGCCATGTGTAATTATTGCAGCGCGATTATTTTTTGAAACAATCTGATCGAAACAATTAGATGTTCTTTTATACAGATCGGTATAACTTTCTCCGCCGGGGATAGGGGCATTCACAAAATCATTCATCCATGCATCTATTTCTTTTTTGGGAACCAGGTCCCATTGTTTCATTTCCCAATTCCCGCAATTGATTTCCATCAGGTCGCTGTGCAAATGGATATCATTTTGTGGAAATAAATATTCCGCTAATTTTTTGCATCTCATCAGCGGACTGGAATACACATGTTCTATTTCTTCCTTCAGATTTTTTTTGATAACAGAAGCTTCTTCATAAAAAGTTTCAGTCAGACTAATATCAGATTGTCCATAACAAATGCCCTTGTTTATATCAGGCGTAGTATGACGAATTAAATAGATGACGGGCATAATGTTTTTTAAATATGAAGAATTGAAATAATGATATGGGATATCCATATCTCATATTCCGTGCCATAATCACACAATATATTTCCAAATCACAAGAGCACACAGATAAAAAACGATTTCTGTTATCTGCTGGATTGCTCCCAGGCAATCGCCTGTATATCCTCCGATCCATTTCTGGAAATTTTTTACAAGTTCATAGGTAATATAAAAAATGGGGATCAATGCGAATATCATTTGCCAGGAAAGGAGTATAAAAGGAATCAACCCAAATAAATTGGCAAGAACAAATGAACCTACTGATAATTTTCTACTCGCAAGGGGTTTGGATTTACTTAGGGAATCATCGGTAACATAAGTGGAGAATTGTATGACCCAGACAGTCATCAAACGGCTAAGACTATGCGCAACGAGTACGACGGAGATAAAGAAACGGAAATTTAAAAAAATATTTGTGGTAGGATGTTCCAGGTCGGGAGTATACTGCGGAAGTTCTTTCAACAATAAGAATTTGGCAAAGAGAATGGCCCATAGCCCAATGGCTCCGAAACTGCCGATACGACTGTCTTTCATAATCTGGAGGATCTTTTCCCTGGTCCATCCGCCGCCAAAAGCGTCGCAGACATCCGCAAATCCATCCTCATGAAAAGCGCCGGTTGTCAATATGGAGGCGATCATTGAAGCGACAAGCGCAATATCGGGAGAAGTATATCTCCTGAAAATAAGAAATGTCAATATGCTGATCCCGGCTACAATCCACCCGATAAGTGGAAAATATTTTGCAGATTTTTCAAGATACTCAGGACTGTGGTCGACATTTTTGGGAACATGAATCCTGGTAAGGAACATCACGGCAGTCAAAAATATTCTCCATTCTTTTTTCATGATATGCAAAATTATTCAAGTCCCTTCATTTGAATTATTCTTTATTGCTGACGCCTGCTGATTCAAAAGAAGCCATTTCATTCAAAAAATTTACCGCGGAACGGATCAATGGAATGGCCAACGCAGCTCCTGTTCCTTCTCCGAGCCGCATGCGAAGGTTCAATAATGGCTCTGCTTTCAGGTATTCCAGCATTTTTTCATGCCCGCGTTCTTCGCTGGTATGCGCAAAGAAACAATTCATCAAAATGCTTTGATCGGTAAGTTGAGCTGTAAGAAGGGCTGCTGTGCTGATAAAGCCATCGACTACAATAATCATTTTATTTTTTGCAGCTTCCAGGTATGCACCTGCCATCATCGCGATTTCAAAGCCTCCGAAAAACCGGAGGATATCTGTTGCAGAAGGATTTGCGCCGGTCTTTTTTATATGTTTTTCATAGACCTTTTGTAAGGTTTTTAATTTGGTATCAAACTGATCCTTGTTTGTGCCCGTACCTCTCCCCACGCAGATCTCCAGCGGAAGTTTTGTTATCGCTGCCATGATGAGCGCAGCAGAAGAAGTATTGCCGATTCCCATTTCGCCAAATCCGATGCAATTGCATCCTGCGAGATGAATATCCTTCACTACTCTTTTTCCTTTTTCAATGGCATTTTCCAGCTCTTGATTTGTCATAGCCGGTTCTTCCATGTAATTCTTTGTGCCATATCCGATTTTTGAGTGTATGAATTTTTTAGTGGGCGGCGTATCACCGAAATCAGCGTTTACTCCCGCATCAACCACCAGCAGTTGGATATCGTGCTGGCGGCAGAATACATTGATGGCTGCGCCACCGTTCAGGAAATTCAAAACCATTTGCGCTGTGACAGCCTGCGGATATGGATTGACAAGTCCGGTTGCAGTAATGCCATGATCTCCTGCAAATACCACAATATGCGGGTTGATGATTTGCGGTTGGATGGATTCCTGTATCATCCCTGCACGAAGTGCAATTTCTTCAAGCCGTCCCAGCGAACCCGTAGGCTTTGTTTTATTATCAATTTTGTGTTGCAGTTCTTTTTGCAGGTTTGTGATGGCGGTCGTTGACATGTTTTATCTTTTATATAAATTTTGAGCGGGAACTGAAAATATTTCAAGAAGCTTCCAGGAGGTCACAGAAATAGAATCCATATTGTTCAGGTTGTTTATCAGAATGGTTATCCATATTCTTAGGGGCTTCATATTTTCTGTATACGATATCTCCTTTTTTAATAGAGACAGGATGGTTGAATATCGGCCCTTCGAAAACATAAGAATGGAATTCGCCGTTTTCCCCGCAGGGATCAACATTTGAAGGAAGATCGGAAAGAAAATTTTCGTCGATGATCCTGCCGCAAAAACTTTTGTCGAGCCATTGCTCATTCACACAAACAATAATGCTTTTGAAACCCAGTGCAAGAAATTCTTTGATCAGTGATGTGGTATCCTTTTTCCACAAAGGGAATATACATTCTATGCCTGCTTCTTTAAGTTTATCTTCTCTGTATTTTCTCAGGTCTTCCAAAAAAATATCTCCGAAAATGGCATATGTACAGCCGGAACTTTTCAGTTCATTTACTTTATTCATCATCGCCTGTTCATATTCATCCATACCTGGCTGTTCAGGCAATTCGATGGTTTTAAGAGGAATTCCGATTGAAGAAGCCTGGGCTTTCAGCAGGTTCCTTCTGACTCCGTGCATGGAGATGCGATCATGTGCTGCATTGATGCTCGTCAGCAAATATGAAATATGATATTTTTTAGAAAGAAGCGATTTATACAAACAGAGTGCTGAATCCTTTCCTCCACTCCAGTTCATATACCCCCTGGCTTCATACCCCCTGTCTCCCTGAAGGGGGAACTTATTTTTAATATCACGATCGAATTCAATTTTCATTTTTTATCGGTTCAATTTATTTATTATTTATCTCCCTTTAGGGCCGGGGTTTGGGGTTTAATAATAACAGGGATCCCGCTTACCATTAAAATTACTTTATCTGCGATTGCTGCGATATGCTGATTCACCCGGCCCTGAAGATCGGTAAATTTTCTTCCGGCCTCTGTCTCTGCATGAAGGCCCATGCCCAACTCATTGCTGATGATAAAGAACCGGGCATTTATTTTTTGAATTGCATCCAATTCTTCCCGGATACACTTCAGGGATTTTTCTGCATCATATTTATGAAATGAAAAAAAATTTGTTAACCAAAGAGTCACACAGTCGATGACAACTGTTTTGTTCTCCAATGGCAATTTGCTGACATGAAAAAGTTCTTCAATGCTTGTCCAGCGATCATCCCTGTCTGCTCTGTGCCTTTCTATTCTCTGACGAAACTCTTCATCATTCGCATACAGTTTCGCGGTAGCAACATAAACCGGGTGGGGGGATAGTTCCAGAGCCTGTTCCTGCGCATATTTGCTCTTGCCGCTCCTTGCGCCTCCGGTTATGAGCACGATGCCTTTTTTTGCAGGCTTTGTATGATCGCTAACGCTCATTAAACAAAAATTTCTCTTTGAAAAAAATGTATTTGTTTTTCAGGTCCTGCAGGCAATTGATACAAAGGCAGTCATTATACCGGTCTTCAATAAACGCTGTTTCCTCCGCAGTCAAATAAATATTGACACATTGGCAATTGGCGACATCTCCCGTTTTGCAGGTAAATGCAGCCGCGCAGCGGGGGCAGGATTTCTCTTCATGTTGTGGCATGGTTAAATTCAAATTGATAGTGATGAATAAGACGCAATTTTTTTTGGAACCGCTCAATAGAATTCCTGCCTGCCGACAGGCAGGCTGCTGTTGAACGGAGCGTCGCAACGATGCTCAATAGCATTCCATCTGCCGGGCTCCTGATTCTTTATATCATTTTCAGCGCAGGATATTTCTTCTGCATCCATTCAAATGAGCCAAACATGATGGCGCTGAAAATGGCGGTTGCTCCAAAAAATTTTAATTCATAAGGAATTGCCGTGATCAGGCGCTGTCCATAGACTGTCAATATGGAGCTGATATCCTTTTGTTGCAGGCATCCCCCGATATCTGAGATCAGCCAATGGATAAGTGTGGCAGTTATAACGGCAACCAATATATGCTTTGGAGTGACTTCTTTGATGATGAGTTTGCCTGCCAGGCTCATCAGTGCAAAAGCTCCATAAGTCCATAGCCATCCTGTATATAATAAGCCAGTTCTGAAAGAAGAAAAAACGGAATAGGATAGAACTATATCGCTGACGAATAATGCCAGTAGCGGAAATGCAAATGGTTTTATATAACCATTGAAATAAGCGCCTCCGAATAGAGCCATTGCACCAATGGGAGTAAATACGGAAAGCGAGTCCGGTGCTGTAATATAATAGCTTGCCAGTCTTAATGCAGCAACTGCAATAATAATAAGAAACAGTGTGGCGCTGCGCGGGTTGATTTTGAGAATGGACATACGATTGTTTTTATAAATAATAATAATAAGAATTAAAAATTAATGTTGATTCCTGCGCTCATATTAAACCTTTTAGTGTTGTAGCCCGGAATATCGAAATACAACTGGTTGGTAATATTATGAAGCTCGGTAAAAAATCTTATATACTTCATCGAGTAGGCGGCAAAGAAATCTATTGTATAATAGGGGGGCATTTTATCCGGACCCGGATCATACGGATCTTTCAGCCGGCTTCCGACCCACCTGATTGAAGGAGCGATAGTCAATCGGGTGATAGGTTGGATGGTTAACACGCTACTCAGGATAAAATTAGGTCTCCGGTAAAGATTATCAACTTTCACGCCATCCTGGGTTCCCTTTCCATCAACATAAGAAAAATTATTGCTCCATTGAATGAAGTTGGCAATATGAACGGCATTCTCAATTTCAAAACCATAATCATTTTGCTTATCGCGATTCACATATTGTGAAAAGAATGTGGTGGTATCGGTATAAAAAATAATCAGGTTCCTTGAATCTCTCTTAAATGCAGCCACCCGGATAAAGATCCGCCTGTCAGCCAATTCGGTTTGCATTCCCAATTCATAAGTTGTACTGTTCTCGGGTTTCAATCCCCGGTTGCCATATTCACTGAACAGTTGATAGAGAGTTGGTATTTTATAACCGGATGATATGTTGACAAAAACTTTTGAATGATCGCCAATATTTAAAGAAGGATTGATTGTATAAGTTGCATTATTCCCGTAAATCGAATGGTTATTGATCCTCCCGCCTGCTTCGAAATTGAAGCCATGCAGGTTGGTAACCAACAGGGATGCATATGCGGAATACAGGTTAATATTCCCGCTGTCCTTGCTAATCGAGGATTCATAAGGCCCATAATCTCCTATGCTCAGATAAGACTGATCGGTACTCTGATGCATGAATTGGAATCCGCTGATCAATTGGATATGATCGGTAAACCGGATATTGCCAAATGTTTCCGCACTGGTGGCATTGCCAATATATTCTCCCTTTTCATATTTATAATACGGACTGGAAATATCGGCGCTGTCATCAACAAATATTCTTTTTGCCTGCTGATAACTACCGAGAAGGTTCCAGGTGAATTTATTTTTATGATAAGTAAGATAGAAGGCCCCCAGATTATTCCCGTTTTTAGCAGTATAATCTTTATCATCGGTAAATGCGGCTTCATCCAGGTCATTATGATAGGTGCTGAAATTGCCAAAAACTTTTAGATTGAGGTGGTCATTAAATGCATAGTGCAATTCAGCCTGCACATTATCCTGCCTGTAACCATCCTTGTCAAAATTTTGTTTTCCCGTGCTGTCGTAAGCAGCGGAGATTCCATCACTGGTAATATGATTGTACTGAAGATAATATCCCATCTTTTGAATAGTTCCATTGATACCCGCGCCTGCATGAAGCGTATTATAACTGCCATAGCTAACCGAAGCATTGGCAGCGATTTGTTTTTTTGTTTCCTTCTTCAAAAATATCTGGACAACACCGGCTACTGCATCGCTTCCCCATAAAGTGCTCTGGCCGCCTTTTAAAATTTCAATTCTTTCAATCTGATCGAGAGGGATGCTGTTCAGATCAAAAACATTATTGGGTTCGGAGGGATCATAAACAGGAATTCCATCCACGACAATCAGGAGGTTGCCCGCGTCGGCTCCCCTGAAATAGGCGTCGATATTTGTTCCTAAAGTATTATTGGCCCCATTTAAAAAGAAGCCGGCCTGAGAGTTCAGCAACTCACTGAGTGTTCTGCCTGGATTATTATTCAGGAACTGCTGATTTAATACGGTGACAATTTTCCCTGTCTCCGATTGCTTGATGTTCGCTTTGGCTGCGGTAACCACAACTTCATCCAGCCGGCCGGTTTTGGCAGAGTCGCCCTGCGCCGCTGCAAAATGAAATGCAGGCAGGGCAGTAATTAAGTAGATAATTTTTTTCATGCTCATTCTTCTTTGAATGTTTTTAAATGTGTTGAAGAATGAGCTTTCGAACAATGAAATAAGTAGAAATGAAAATCTCCCGTTGGGAGGCTCTGCATCTCCGGCCTTTCACCCGAAAGCTCGTGATCATCGAAATTGATCGGGCAGGTCTTCTGGCTTGGTCATTCTGCTGAACTCCTTCCCGTCCGCCCCAGGCGGACAGTGGCTTGTAGATTCAGCATTAGCGGGTGGTAGATATTACTACTCGCGACCTTACAGCTACGGGGATAGCGCCGGACTCACACCGGACTTCCCTTTTAAGAGGACTCTTTATTTTTCGCACAGAGGGAGCAGAGAGAAGGAGGATTTTATTCTCTTTTTCTCCGTTAATTCAGCGCGAAAAATTTCATCCTCACCAAATCGATACAAAAATAGATGAGTTGGGAAAGATTAAAAAAGAAATTTTGCACACTATTATCAACGAAAGAGATTATTCAGGGAAATGCCAGCATAATAATTGATTCCCGGGGCTCCATTATAATAGCGGCCAGCCGCGGCATTGATATCATTCCCAAGGCTGTACCTGGTATTGAATAAATTATCCACACCTCCGAAAATCTCAATCATTATTTTCCTGGTGATATTTTTTTGATAACCCAGCCTCGCTCCTAATAAATTGTAGGAAGAAGCATAGGATGTATTGCCATCATCCATCGGCATACGATCGCTATAATTATAGGTCAGGTTCACATAAATGCCGATGCGAAGAGAAAGATCGAATCCGGCTGCCACCGTATTTACCGCGGTTCCCGGAAGAGAATTGCCTGAGTAATTGGTATTTTCTTTTTGAAAATCCTCGTATTTAAAATTATTCAGCGCATAACTGATCCAGCATTTGGCATTATTTACAAACCGGTTGGGAGAAGAAAATAAATAATAGGAAGCCTGTGATTCGATGCCCTCCTGTTTTGTAGAACCTGCATTCACATAATAGTCGGCATTGGTAGAATCCTTGCGGGTTACGATTGCATTCTGCAGTTTATAATAAAATGCATTTATTTCTATATACAATCTTTGCTGCAGCCAGCTGCTCTTGATTCCGGCTTCATAGTCGATCCCATGTTCTGGCTGCAATGTGGTATTGATCACAGTGGTGGAAGGAAGTATTTCTGCAACCGTCGGAGGAGAGAATCCTTTCGCGACGCTCACATAAGCCAATATATCATTGGTGATTTTTTTGGAAATGGCAAGACGCGGGGCCAGTTCATTATTAAATGTCCTGTTTTGTGGAGCAGAACCTGGGATAGATAATTGAGTAATTCCTATAAAAGATTTGTTGAAGCTTGCACCCGCCGTGATTCCCCATCCATGAGGGAATTTAATATCTGCCTGTGCAAATACCGAGTATGTCCAGGTATCGGTCTCATCGTTGATTTGAACAGTATCCGGTTGCCCGTTACTGTTACCAAAATCTTCTGTTTTAAAAAATCCTTTTTGCGCTTCACCGCCTGCATTGAGCTGTAATGAAGTGCTTTCAAAAATTTTTTTGTAGGTGAAGACCGTCCTGCCACCCAAATGAGGTTCATTTCTTATTTCGTAGTTACGAAACGTTGGATTCTTCAATTGTGTATATGCTCCGTACACGTTGGTTGTATTTAACCAATGTTCATTAAAATAATAAGTATTTGAAATGCCTGCAATAAATGTCTTTTGAAAAATGGCCGCCTGGCACTGATCTGCACTGGGAGTACTTCCTACAGCAGGCCGGGAAGCGCGCGGGTTTTTATTATATTCTGTAATGGTCAGCGCACCGGGGGTTTGGTAATATAAATCACCATAAGAAAAATAAGTATTCAGTTGTTGCCTGTCGTTGCTCTTGATCACGGTTTCCCAATTCGCCATATCCCTTCGCATGGTAGTATGATCCCTGTATCCGTCACAGGACTGATGTGAATAAGAGAAAATATTCCTTCGTTCATCAGTTCCAACCCGCACCTGTGCATCGAAATTATTCAGGTTATAACTGCCGTAGATATAATTCAGCGAAACTCCCGGCTGCCAGTTTTCAGGGAGACTGCGAATCAGCAAAGCGCCGCCCGTTCCTGCTCCGTAGAGGCTGCCGGCAGGGCCTTTTATAATTTCCATCGACTGTACATTGTAAAACGATAATTGATTGAGATAGGTATTCCCACCGGGATCTGTGAACGGGATTCCGTCCAGATATACTTTTACGTTTCTAACGCCAAAGGGTGAACGCAAAGTGCTGCCGCGGAAATTAAGCCGGTAGCTGGCAGGAGATCTTTCTTCCATCCTGACTCCCGGAACTGTATTGATCGAAGGCAAAAGGCTCGAATTGCTGAATCGGTTTAATTGCGCCTGGCCGATCCATCCGACTGGTGCTGCCACATCGGATAATTTTCGGTTTTGCTCATATGCTTTGATAATAACTTCCTGCAAATTGTTGGTATGAGTGGAGTCGGATTGAATGGTACCTTCGGATTGGGCAAACGACAATTGGATCGAAACAACAGAGCCAATAAGCAGTAAAATTTTTTTCATCGTTTGGGTTTTCCGCTCACAAATGTAGAACAGAATATTTCACTATCTTGATCGATATTTTATATACGAATATTTAAACGTTGACCGGTATATCAATAGTATGAATAGACAAACGAAGCTGGGCCTGTTCGATTTTACAATGATCGTGGTGAGCCTGGTCATCGGAATGGGCATTTTCCGTACACCTGTGAATGTAGCAAAAGCCGTTCCTACACCCTTTATTTTTTTTGCGGCATGGCTGGCCGGAGGCGTCATTGCACTTTGCGGTGCGCTGACCTATGCAGAAATCGGTTCACGTCTCCCCGTAACCGGGGCTTATTATAAAATATTTTCTTATTGCTATCATCCTTCCATTGCTTTTGCAGTGAACTGCATGATACTGATCTCGAATGCGGCTTCCCTGGCAGGTGTGGCATTGATCGGCGCTGAATATATTACAAAAGTGATGTTTCCTGATGCGCTGAATACGCAGCCCATCGAGATCACGATTGCTATTCTTTCTATTACCATTTTTTATGGAGTCAACCTGATGGGGTTGAAGATGAGTGCACGAGCTCAGAACGTACTTACCATTATTAAGATCAGTATGATACTGATGTTGATCCTGCCTCTTTTTTTTGGAGTGAAAGCAGGTGTGCAGATCTCTCCGATGGAAACAACTCATTATACGCTAATGGAATACCTGAAAGGATTCGGGATAGGCCTCGTCGCTGTTTCGTTTACATATGGGGGTTATCAGCAGACCATCAATTTCGGAGCCGAAGTAAAGCAGGCAAATAAAACAATTCCGAGAGGAATATTCATCGGCATTTTTATCATTATCAGTTTATACCTCACCATCAACTATGCGTATTATAGCGTCATTGGATTTGATACATTGAAAAGTTCGAAGAATATCGCAGCCATCATGGCCTCCCATGTTTTTGGCAATGCAGCCGGACAAATACTATCTGTTCTTTTATTCTTATCGGTCCTTGCTTATGTGAATGTATTGCTGATGAGCAATCCACGCGTCATGTTCGCGATGAGCGAGGATGGAGTGTTGCCTGCCATTTTCAAAAAAAGGAGCAGCAAAACCGATGTGCTTGTGACCTCTCTCTCAGTCTTTGCAATTACCTGCGTGCTGATTCTTTTTTGGGCAAAACAATTTGATGAGATATTAAGTTTCAGCATTTTCCTGGATTGCTTCGGGATGGCGCTCTCGGCAGCAACCATTTTTATTTTGCGAAAGCGCATGAGCCATGCCGATATGAAAAATATTTTTGTGATGAAATTATATCCGCTGCAGCCCATTATTTTTATTGCAGCCTATACTTTTGTAGGGATCAGCATTTTTGTGGATAAGCCATTAACAGCCTTGACGGGATTGGGAGTGTTGGCTACATTTATGATTATTTATTTTGTGACAAAGAAAAATAAGGGAGGGACTCCCGCATAGTCATGTATTTCTTTTCTCCACAATAGCCAGCAACCGGTTGATCTGTTCATCCTTTATCTGCAATTGTTTGATCAATTCATCCTGATAAACAACTGAGAAATTACCTGGCAGACAGCAATAAGTTTTGGTTTCATTAAATAAAACGGATTTATCAAGAGAAAGAATTTGCCGGTAATCGATTTCCAGCACTTTCGCAATTTGAAGGAGACGTGTCAGCGTTACATCTGTTTTTCCGTTTTCAATATTACTGTAATTAGGTGTGCTCATGTTCAGTTGTGAAGCAACATAATCCTGCGTAAAATTCTTGAGCTCACGGATGGTTTTGATGTTTTGTCCTGCCGGCAGCATAGTTCATTTGATTTTCATAGAAACTGATGAGATAAATTAGGAAAGAAGAATGAAATGAGCAATACTACTAAGATGGTATTAAAAACATTTTATTTAAGATTATTTTACTAAAACTAAAATAGATTAAGTTCTGAAAATTATTTTTCTCAGTCCTTATTTTCAATTTTGTACTGTGACTGGCCAGGCACGTGGGAGATTTCCGAAACCCATGCTTTTGCGAATAAGTAGGAAGATTAAAATCTATTTTATGAAAATATCAGAATTGAATAAAATGGAATTGAGTGAACTCAGTTCAGATGAATTATCAGACATAAACGGAGGTGTCGATATCATTTACGGTTTGGCATATGCAGTTGGATTTGTTATGGGAACCGGACTCAAGGTCGCGGAAAAAGTAGCGGAATCCCTGTTGTATGATAAAATAACGAGTCCGCTTAAATAAATTATTCATTAGTAAAAACCTTTTTATGGAAAATTTAGTTGAACTGACTGCCGAAGAAAAGACAAACACCTGCGGCGGTGATTTTTGGGGACCTATTATTCTGGATATTGTTGGCTTTTTTAATAGCGCAACCTCAGGATTCCACGCTGGGATGAGTGACAGCATTAAAAAATAAACAGTCAGACTTGAACTTTTATATTGATAATAAATTTTGTGGATAAAGAATCAGAGAAGCTTATAAGTCTGTTTGCAAAATTTATTATCAATATTTAAAAAAGTATCGGTCTTTAATGCATGGCCATTTTTGTTTGACAGTAATTCTTATTCACTTAAAAAATATTATAATGAGAATATTTTTTTTCTGGTTCACGAGAATGAGCGGGATATGCCTGATACTTTTTCAGGTGTATCATTATCTCTTTGACAATGGATTCCAATGGGATCATTTGAAAGGCCAATCACTGATTTATGATCTGAGCTACCTGATCGGCTTTAATCTTTTTTTGTTAGCAGGGTTTTTTTTGATTCTGATTTCTATTATTATCAGAAAAAAAAATTATTCCACCGGGGGTCGCCAGCGATAGAGTCTCAACAGGTTTTTAAATCCGGCGAAATGCCTGTTTCATCTTCTGTTGATGAATTAGAGAATTCATACTTTTTCTTATTGCATGGAGGGTATAGACAGAACCATTTTTTGTACACTTTCTCCATAATAATAATTCTTGTTGCGGTAACTGCTCTGCCTTTTATCCGTATCGATCTTAGCGTACGCTCCAGGGGAATGACCCGACCGGCAAATGAGCGTACAGAGATCAGATCCGCCATATCCGGCATCATTGATTCTGTTTTTTATGAGGAAGGAAGTCTGGTCAGAAAAGATGAAATAGTACTTAAGTTGAGAGACAGTGAACTAAAGGGCAAATCAAAGATGAACCGCTTCGGGCTCGATCAATGCAGGAATTTTATAAAGGATCTGCAATTACTGACCAGAGAAAAAATTTTGAATCTTTCCATTGTCAATCGATTGGTTTCTCCTTTATACCAGGGACAGGCAATCCACTATATTCACCAACTGGCTGAACAGGAAGCTTTACTCAGGAAAGCCAATAAAGAAATTGAAATGAATGCTTACCTGGCAAAGGAGAAGATCATTTCTCCCAAAGAATTTTTCGATATACAGGTACAACAGGAGAGAGTACTGGCATCCTTCAAAGCTTTCAGGCAGGAGCAGTTGAGTGGGTGGCAACAAGATCTTGTAAGATATGAGTCCGAACTTTCTGGTCAGGAGGAACAGGAAAACCAGCTTGCATTCGATGCGGCACATTATGAAATCAGGGCACCGGTGACAGGATATATCCAGGGGATGGGTGTGCGTTATAAAGGTTCGCTTTTACAGGCTAACGAAGCTATTTGTTCCATTTCTCCGGAAGCTGAGATTGTAGCTGAATGCTATATTTCGACAAGAAATATCGGATTCATCAGGAAAAATCAAAGAGTGCAATTCCAGGTCGATGCTTTTGACTATAATTATTTTGGGGTACTTACAGGGAAAGTAATTGCAATTGATAACGATTATGTTATTTTGGATAATACGCCTGTATTTAAAGTTCGATGCAAATTTGACAGCAGTCAATTACAAATAAAAAGGGATATGCCCTATGATTTAAAAAAAGGGCTCAGTTTTCAGGCGCGCTTCATAATAGGTCAACGAACAGCATGGCAATTATTATTCGACAAAATAGATAACTGGTTGGATCCGGTTGCTCCCGATTATCAGCCTTAGAATTCATGCTTTGAGTAAAGTAGCAATTTTTACTTCACAATTTTTTTCTCATGATTTAAAATGATTGTGTGAAAAGCAGATATTCAGTAAGGCAAAAAGATATTACAGATTGCGGTGCTGCCTGCCTTGCCTCAGTAGCCGCTTATTATCGATTATATATTCCCGTTAGCCGGATCAGGCAATATGCCGGTACGGATAAACAGGGAACAAATATTGCAGGACTCATTGAAGCCGCAGAACGACTGTCATTCAACGCGAAGGGTGTCAGGGGTGTTGCCGACAGCCTGTCCAAAATACCTTTGCCCGCTATCCTCCATATCGTCATCGAAAAAAGATGGAATCATTATGTTGTTATCTATAAGATTACTAAAAAGAATGTGGTATTCATGGACCCTGCTTTGGGCCGGTTTTGCAAAGAAAAAAAAGAGGATTTCATCAAAAAATGGTCGGGAGTAATTGTGCTTCTGATTCCGAAAGATCATTTTAAAAAAGGAACTGAAAAAATTTCCATTCTACAAAGATTCTGGCGGCTGATAAACCCGCATCGCTACATGATGCTACAGGCTTTTATAGGTGCCGTTGTATATACTTTGATTGGTTTGTCTGCTTCTTTCTATGTTCAGAAGATTATTGATTTTGTATTGACAGACCGCAATTTCAGGTTATTAAACCTGATGAGTGCTATTATGATTGTTTTACTCATTTTCCAGTTTATTATTGGCTATTTCAAATCATTCATTGCATTAAAGACGGGACAATACATTGATTCGAGGCTCGCAATGGGTTATTACAGGCATGTATTGCGATTGCCGAAATCTTTTTTTGACACGATGAGGGTAGGAGAAATTATCAGCCGGGTCAATGACGCCATCAAAATTCGTGTATTCATCAACGATATCGCGCTGAATATTTTAGTCAGCATTTTGATTGTATTTTTTTCGATCCTTCTCATGTTTTTGTATTACTGGAAACTGGGACTGATCATATTTATAATGACTCCGATTTATATGATTATTTATTTGATCAGTAATAAAGTCAATAAAAAATGGCAGCGAAAGATGATGGAAAATGCAGCTTCCCTTGAAACACAAATGGTAGAAAGCATTAATGCTGCTGATACCATTAAGCGTTTTGGACTCGAAAATTATTTTGGTAATAAAACAGAAAGTAATTTTCTTGAATTATTAAAAACCGTATATAAAAGCAATATCAGGAGTCTGTTTGTAACAAACGTTTGTGATTTTCTTACGCATTTTTTCACCATTTTAATGCTTTGGACGGGAAGTTATTTTGTAATGAGACATGAAATATCTCCGGGCGAATTATTTTCGTTTTATACTTTGATGGGATATTTCACAAGCCCGGTTTTTTCGATTATAAGCGCCAATAAAAACCTTCAGGATGCACTGATTGCAGCGGACAGGCTGTTTGAGATTATTGATTTGGAAACAGAAGAAGACGACGACGAAAAGAAATTTGAACTTACTGCTGTATTGATGGGTGATATCCGCTTCAACGAAGTGTATTTCAGGTATGGAACAAGAGGACCTGTTTTTTCGGGCTTAAATCTTGTTATTAAAAAAAATGCAATCACTGCTATAATAGGAGAAAGCGGCAGCGGGAAGTCTACTTTGATTTCTTTACTTCAAAATTTGTATCCTGTAAATAAAGGGAATATTAGGATAGGAGAAATTGATATCAGACATATCAGTAATCAAAGTCTGCGGCAAATGATCAGTATAGTACCACAACGGATCGACTTATTTTCCGGAACAGTGATAGATAATATCGCTGCCGGGGAAGTTCGACCTGATATGCAGAGAATATTGTTCTTATCACATCTGCTGGGGATAAAAGATTTTGTGGAAAAACTTCCGGAAGGATACAATACCCTTTTGAATGAACAGGCTTCCAATATATCAGGTGGACAGAGACAGCGTCTGGCAATTGCCAGGGCATTGTATAAAAACCCCGAAGTATTAATGCTTGATGAAGCCACTTCATCATTAGATTCATTAAGCGAACAAAAAGTACAGGAAGCATTAATCTGGTTCAAAAATCAGAATAAAACAATCATTGTTATTGCTCACAGGCTTTCAACTATACAAGAATCTGATACAATTATTGTTTTAAAAGATGGAATGGTCCTTGAACAGGGCTCACATACAGAACTTCTGCGGAAAAATTCAGGATAT
>DATJXY010000078.1:0-6471 GCA_035499855.1 Puia sp.
AAAAAATAAACCTGTTGTTTCAACAGGTTTATTTTTGTGCGGCAGAGGAGATTCGAACTCCCATGGGTCGCCCCGCTACCACCTCAAAGTAGTGCGTCTACCAATTTCGCCACCGCCGCAGTTATTTTGTGAGGAGCAAAAATACCAATTCAATCCTATGCTTCAAAATTATCATAATGGATTTATGGTTGTATTTGCTCTCCGTTATTCTTTATGATAATTCTGAAAGTGGTTCCCTTCCCTAATTCTGACTGTTTTACAAAAAGTTCACCCTTATGATAATGCTCAATAATCCGCCTGGATAAACTCAGACCAAGTCCCCATCCTCTTTTTTTTGTAGTAAATCCCGGTTTGAAAACACGACTGATATTCGCCGATGCAATTCCTTTTCCTGTATCTTTTACATCGATCAGGATTTCCTTTTTTTCTTCTTTTATATTGATCGTTATCGTTCCTTTTCCATCCATTGCATCTAATGCGTTTTTTAACAGGTTTTCAATGACCCAATCAAATAAAGGCTTGGATATATTGGCCAGAATAGTTTTCGTTCCATATGTTTCAACAATAAAATGCACTTTATCCGTCGTTCTCTTTTTTACATACTCTACCATGTGTTCTATCTGCGAAACAATATCAGATTGAACCAGGGACGGCGTGCTCCCAATCTTACTGAATCTGTCTGACACGAGTTTTAACCGGTCCACATCTTTTTGTAATTCATTCACGGTATTGTCTTTCGTACCATCTTCTTTCAGCATTTCAATCCATCCCTGTAATGAGGAGATAGGAGTACCGAGCTGATGGGCTGTTTCCTTTGCCATTCCTACCCAAACCTGGTTTTGAGTAGCCTTGTTGTTTACCGTGATGGAATAAACGATGAAAAAAACAAACAAAGCAATAATGAATAATTGTACCAGCGGGTAATAACGAACCTGTTCAAGCAAAATCGTATGCCCGTAATAATAACGGTTAGCCGTATACGGAGTATCGCTTAATCTGATTTCCAAAGGAGGGTTTTGCTCCCTGAATTCTTTTAGTTTTTTAGGTAAAAATGACGGATCACGAACCGCTTTTGCTGAATCAAGATTAAAAAAATTAGTGATACTGTCTTTTTCATTGGTCTCTATAATCGGAATGGAATGTTGCTCATTGCGGATCAAATTGGGAAGAGTGAGATCCGGATTTAAAATAGCTTTGCTGGCTGCCAGCCATTGTTGTACTTTTTGTTGCTCCTCTGATGCTATTTTTTTTGCAAGATATTGTGAATAGAAAATAGTGCCGCTTACAATACCAATGGCAACAACGGCTAATAGTAAACGCCAGTTGAGTATTCTCTCAATCATGACCCGAATTTATGGAAACCTTAGGATTTTATATTTTTTTCAACTTTTGCATTTTCACTTTGGAATCTATTCCGCTGCCCTTATTTTTGAAAATTATTTGATAATAACAATATCGTGTTGCCTAAAGTATCGATAGTCATACTCAATTACAACGGGCGTAAATACCTGGAATTATTTTTGCCATCGGTTCTGGCAAGTACTTATGCAAATAAAGAAGTGATTGTTGCAGATAATGGTTCTTCTGACGATTCAATTCTTTTTTTAAAAGAAAATTTCCCGCATGTAAGAATTATTTTGCTTCCATTAAATATAGGGTTTTCCAAAGGGTATAATACCGCTCTGAAAGAAGTTCAATCAGATTATTATGTATTGCTTAACTCCGATGTGGAAACGAGCCCTGGTTGGATAGAGCCTGTTATTGAACTGATGGAAAAAGATAAAACGATTGGAGCCTGTCAGCCGAAGATACTAAGCTATAATGACAAGCATTTGTTTGAATATGCAGGCGCTGCCGGAGGCTGGATGGATTGTCTTGGATATCCTTTTGCAAGGGGAAGAATTTTCGATGTATGTGAGACCGATCGGGGTCAATACAATACCATCCAACCCATATTCTGGGCAAGTGGAGCCGCTATGTTTGTCAGGGCCAGCCTTTATCACAAATTGTGTGGGCTGGAAGAATATTTTTTTGCGCATATGGAAGAAATAGATTTTTGCTGGCGAATGCAACTGGAGGGATATGGAATCTATGTTTGTCCTGAGTCGGTAGTTTATCACGTAGGAGGGGGGACTTTGCCAAAAGGAAATGAGCGGAAAGTATTTCTTAATTTCAGGAATAATCTTATCATGCTGGCAAAAAACCTTCCTTTTGGGCAGGCCATATGGAAGATCCCATTCCGCTTTTTATTGGATGCCATTTCAGCCTGGAAATCGCTATTTGCCGGAGAAGCTATTTATTTCCTGGCGATTTCAGAAGCTCATCTTGCCTTTGTAAAATGGATTTTATTTAAGCAAAATGAAAGTGTATTTCCCAAAAAAAGAAAAGCAAATTTAGCGGGGTGGTACCTGCATAGTGTGGTCTGGAAACATTTTGTGAGGGGTAAAAAAACTTTTACGGAAATAGTGGAGAATAAAAACTGATTTTTTAACCGAATCTATTATTTTTGCCAGGCAAAATAAATACTATGGACCAGGAACAAGAAATAAAAAATCCGAGATTAAAAGATTTCGCGTATAGCTGGGTCAATTCTTCTGTATTTTTGTTTTATCTCCAGGTCTTTTGCGTGGTAGCATTCCTGTTGGGTGGCTGTTACGGGCTTTATACGCATCGTTATAAAGGCAAACCCGAGGTCAATGTGCCTTCAAATACCTTATATACACCCCAGTATAAGTAAGGCAAAAAATTTTAAGAAGAGGTTTACATTTCCTATTTTTGCACTCCCCTGAAAGTTCTTAAAAATTTGTTGAGTTTAGAGTTTCAGGTTTAATAACCTATCACTACAAACTCAAAACTGATATGCGGAAGTAGCTCAGCTGGTAGAGCGCAACCTTGCCAAGGTTGAGGTCGCGGGTTCGAACCTCGTCTTCCGCTCTTCAATTCCATTCATGAACGGATGGAATTTTTTGTTTCAAGTATATACCCGGGTGGCGGAACTGGTAGACGCGCAGGACTTAAAATCCTGTTTCCCGAAACGGAAGTACGGGTTCAATTCCCGTCCCGGGTACACGCGGGATTTCCCCCCGAATTTTCTCCGGATTGCTTCACAAAAGCAGTCCTTTTTCTTTAAGAACAATATAGTTGTGTGAGAAGGCCGGATTGAGCCATGCGGTTTCAAATGACACCCCGTTAAACATGAGAGTATGTTTGAAACACAATCTGAGCATTGAATGCATTTGTTGCAAATTTGCTTTGTCGAACAAAGACAACAGATTTTCAAGGTAGGGAAACAACCTGATCAGCTTCTGGAATTTATCAGAATGATCGCTTCTTAAGTTTTTCATATCTTCCTGCAATGCTGACCGCTCAGCTGAATATTTTCTGAACCATTTTTTAGAAGTCGTTCCTTCAATCTCATCTTTCAAATATTTCTCATCGAGTTTTTCCGGTTTATCAACCGTTTCTGTCAATGATTTTTTCGTCAGATTTAAAATTCAGCAGCCAGGGAAAGCCATCTTGCTGCAGGCGCGCCCCATACTTCTTTATAGGTAGCAGTATTAAACTGTGGCCAGTAGGGTGTGTCTTCATTAAATCTTGATTCCATGCCAACCGGAATACCGCCAACAGTTTCTCCGGGCAATGCGGTGTACAGTTGCGGGTAATTATTTCCTTCTCCCCATATCAATGACTGTCCAAAAGGATTTTTGCCTACAATCCAGAACAATTGTTGTTCGCCGATATTAATTAGCTCTTTATCATGCAAAAATTTACCGCAAAGCACAGCGGCCTTACCCGTTGAAAGTGCGACCGCATTATTCCCTTTAAAAGAAAACCAAACTGGAAACACGCGCAGGTAATGTTCACTGTCTAATTTAAATCCGTTCGCAAGTTGTTCTTGATAATCATTGGTAGCACCGCTATGTATACCAACCTGCACTTTATAAAAATTAACTGAGTCCTTTACCTCATTTATGTTGTACACACCACTTGGCACCAAACCATATGGCGCATCATATTGCATAATAGCTTTGAGGTATGTACCATATATCCTGATGGCTTCTGCCCATTTTTTGTAATCGGGATTGTTCGGTTGCGTTTCGCAAAGTGTAGTGAGAGCCTGCATATACACCTGGTCCCGTGACTGGTGTGTAAAATGCACAATGGATTTTTTATTCAGGTCGCGATAAAAGAAACCATGCAATTTATCTTTATCATTCAGTGGTTCCGAACGCTGGCATTGCAAAGTATATTGAATGGCTTTCGCTGCCTCAGCGGCATAAAAAGTATCCTTGGTTAATTTATATAATAAACTTGCAGAAAAAGAAATATTCGCCGAATACTGGCTGTTAGAAGCCATTGCAGCATGGTCGCCGCCACCACCGATACTGGTAAGATCATTAAATTCCAAACTGTCGAATCGTTTCTTTGCGAAAGCATAATCTTCAATTGCTACCTTGCGCAAATTTTCTTTGAGCATCGGGTCATTTTCTATCATCATAGATGCATAGGCCTCAATACCAGAGAACACAAAATTCTCAAATGCACGATTATGTACATGTACATGACGGCGTGCGGAAGAATCATCTTTTGTTCCGATGAAACCATCCGTCCATAAATTAGTGCCCCATGTTTGCGCACGATAACCATCGCCAAGCCGCGATCTTAGAATGCAATCAATGCCCCATTCTGCTTCTTCCTGTAAGCGCAGAAATAATTCTTTTTCATTTTTTTCTTTAGCCCTTTGCGCCATTTCAAGCAATGAATAAACTATTTCACCTGATTGCAAAACCTGCTGCGACATATCTGCAGCATCATGCCAGCCACCATTAAAAGGAAAAGTTTTGCCGTTATAGATTGCATTCAAATCAGTGTGACAAACGCCGTGTTTCCCGGGAATCGCATAACCGCAGCGTTCGCAAAAAATAAAATTCAGTACACGCCATGCGGAATTGTCCCAAATATTTTCGTTGATGTAAAAAGGTTTTGTAGCAACATTGCCAACGCGAATAAAAAATTGTCCTACTTTTTTGAAATCACTAAAATCAATTGTTTCAAAATTTCCGATATCGGTCTTCTGTGAAGTGACTTTTCCGTTATAAACCACATGCTTGCTTACGGCATCAACCAGCTGGAATTTGCCATCATTATCTTTTACATTTACAATAGCAGACTTCTCACTTTCTACACGATAACCAGTGGTAGAATATATGATGCGGTTCTGTGCAGGCATCCATCCGCTCACCACTTCGGGGTTCTGGATTTTTTGCAGAGACACTGCATCAATATCAAATTTCAATGAATCGCCCATTGTGCGTTCTTTGCCAAAAATTTCAATCGCGAACGAGAGCTTTGTTACCTTATCACGTGGCAATTCTGTCATTTCAACAAAACATTCATTCCACTGACCGTTGATCAAATTAATTTCATGAATGCCTTCGCGACCATATTTATCCGGCACTTTTATTTTGCCATCGTTTTCAATATATAAATTGAGGTAAATGCTACGTGCGCCTTCGCAATTTGGAAAGACATAAAAATGAATGCGGTTATATTTTTCCCAGTTCGCACCACCAACATCGTAAGTTGCCATGGAAGTGCCCAGGCCAATTCCCCAATTTAAAAAATCCGGATTAGTAGTCTGGGCAGTCAGTCGTAAACTATTTTTTCCTGACATAGTTCTTTCGGAACTGAGGTACATATTTCCAAATCCTTTGTGTATCCATTGGTTAAGGCTCTCCATATCGCAAAGCATATCTGAAACCAAAACTTTTTTTGTGATCCCGAATGTTTCGAATGACTTGCTGTAATCAAGCGGCAATGGACTATGCACATAACCGGTGTTGCGAATGTTTTCCTTTAATTGCACATCAATTTGCGCAAACAAAAAGCCGGTCGAGCAAACCAAGCAATATAAAACTCCTGATATTTTTTTCATGGTGCTGAAATGAATAGTGAGGCCTTGATATAAATATTTTGGTGAATTTATTAATATCAATTGAAATTCTGTAGAAGTGTAATGGTATTTACCTG
This sequence comes from Puia sp., assembly GCA_035499855.1. Taxonomy (GTDB): domain Bacteria; phylum Bacteroidota; class Bacteroidia; order Chitinophagales; family Chitinophagaceae; genus Puia. The sequence goes on from DATJXY010000078.1 coordinate 6,031, forward strand.
CAAAAAACCTGAATGGGGAAAAGGCCGGCAAAACTATTTTTCGCGATTAAAAACTGTGATCAGCTCCCATATATCCTACGCTTTTTATGTTACAGGAAATTACCACGCAAAATTTACTATTTATACTCATACAACTTTATATGCTGAATATCCCAGTCATTCAATGGAATTCGTAAGTGTCTCCCCTGGTGATCTTCGTCACCATTTAAATGCAGGAAAGGTTTCCATGTGCCGGCGTTAAATGTTCCGCTTTCAATTGAAAGAATTCCCGTCCTGTATGTTGAATCAGCAGATAAAAAATTTATTACAAAGCCGGTACATTGTACCTGAATTAAAAAATAAATGGGATGCGAATGGCAATAAAACAGAGGGTGCCTGAGAAGAAGTGTTTGGTAAAGGATTTTCAACCGATGAAATTTTCCAGGCATATTATTATGTAAA
>DATJXY010000079.1:0-3439 GCA_035499855.1 Puia sp.
CATCGAATATTTTATAATTATTCGATTCAAATTTTTTTTTCCAGTAGTCGGGCCATTGTTCATTGATATGATTTTGTCCTCCCTGGAAAGGGATAGCCGCTGAAAAAATTATAATATCGCTTAACTGAATCAAAGCTGTTATCAGGTTGTCGGCATATTGCTCATGAAGATGCTCAGCAACTTCCAGGCAGAGCGCCAGGTCAAATCTTGTTCCCAGTTTTATTGGACCTTCAAGATTCATTTCAATGAATTCATGCTCTTCAAGATTTTGGTACAAAAGATCATTTTTTGCCCATGGTCCATCAATTCCCAAAACTTTCTGCACGCCCATTTTTTTAAATTGGTTCAAAAAAGTACCTGTCCCACATCCAATATCTACGACTGTTTTGGGATGAAGTGCTTTATTTAATATAGAAACAATTTCAAAGGGTGATTCAAAATTATGGGTGTATGTGTCATGGAGATACTTTTTCATGGAATTACAATGAATTTATATAAGAACGCCATGTTGATCCGAAGCAAAAAAAGAAATTCTTCATATTTGCTTTCCGGAACCATTGCCATGATCTTTTAAAGGAAAGAAATGCCAAATTCCGATAGAGCATTTTAAGTTCTTTTTTTTTCATCAGATACTGGAATTTTTTTGCAATGTATTTGACTTCTTTAATATCCCGGTTAGTTCTGGCGCTTGTGGATGAGACGGATCCGGAAATAATTCGATAATAAGTCAGGGTTCTCGATAAATAGAGATCCCTATATCCTTTTAGCAGCCCTCTCACAAAAAAATCAGTGTCGCCAAACTGGGGCATAGATGGATCAAACCCACCAAGGCTTTGAAAAAGTGATACATTCAGAGCGGCTCCGGACAGATGCCAGTTCGAATAAAATTTAATTAAATAATGTTTTTTTTCGGCTTCTGTCCTTTCCCTTGCATGTATATTTCCAATATTATCTCCTGTAGTAATGTTGCCCGTTTTGTCATCAAGCGAATCAAAACTCGACCAGATTGTAAAATACTCTTTGTCGTCAACTTTTCCAATCTGTGCATAGATTTCCAAAAGCCAATCCGGCTTCACAATATCATCAGCATGGATGATAAATACCCAGTTGTACTTTTGATAAAAAAATTCAAATGCCCTGTTTACTGTTTTTCTTTCACCACTGTTTTCGTCATTCTTTTCAATAAAAAGGGTATCTTGATTTTTCCAGGAATTCCTGGCCACAGCAATTGAATCATCTTTGCTACAGTCATCATAAATAAAAACAGGTACGGGAAATCCCAATTTTTCTATGGAAACTTCAACTGATTTCAGTGTTGCTCCGATGGTCGCAGAAGCATTATAGCATGGGATAAGTATAGCAATTCGCTTCCCAATCATAAATCAAAATTAATAGAGAATCTTATTTTGAATTGGCTACCTGTCCGGTAATTTCCTGGCGGGATTGCCGGCATAAATACCAGGATGAGTGATATCTTTCGTTACAACCGCACCAGCTCCGATCACGGCGTAATCACAAATCTTTACTGGTAAAATCGTCGCATTGGAGCCGATAGAAACATGATTCCCGATTTTTGTAGCTTTCCATTTGGTTCTGTCACCGCGGGCCGGGCCCCCATTCATAAAAGGATCATTGATGAACATCACTCCATGGCTGATAAAACAATGATCTCCGATTTCCACCAATTCGCAGATAAAAGCATGTGATTGTATTTTACAATGATCTCCAATCTTAGCATTCCGCTGGATTTCCACAAAGGGACCGATGAAACAATTGTTTCCGATATTACAACCATATAAATTAACAGGCAGTACAACGGTGACATTCTCTCCAAAAACTACATCCTTTGCAATGCCCGATTCTTTAAATAGTGGATTCATATGGTTATGGCACTTGAATAAATTCTGTCAATGATTTCAACAGTTTTCAAACCCTCGAGTCCATTGGTAGCTATAACTCCACTGCCCTCCAATACTTCAACCACATTCTGATAAACCTTATCATGGTTTGACATGGATCCCTGGTATTGACCATATTGGTTAGGAGGGTTACCGGGCGGCAGGTTTTCTATCCTGTAATTCTCAATATCCTGATATTCCAATTCATTTAAATATTGGCCCCCGATTTTTACAGTTCCTTTTTCAGCAAAAATAGCGAGAGAGCCTTCCATGTTTTTTTTGTGGCAGTTCACAGTATAATTAATCGTTCCGATTGCGCCGTTATGAAATTTCAAGCTTACCGCCCCGGTATCTTCGAACTCTATGATACCTTTATGATGAAAATTGCTTGTGAAAGCCCGGACTTCTTTCACATCCCCAATCATCCAATAAAGCAAATCAATAAAATGGCTGAATTGTGTAAATAATGTTCCCCCGTCCAATGCTTTTGTTCCCTTCCATGAATTCTGATAATATTCATTGTTTCTGTTCCAAAAACAATTCAATTCAATGCTATATATTTTTCCCAGCCTGTCTTCCTCGATTAGCTTTTTGACGGCAGCCACTGGCGGATTGAAGCGGTTTTGTTTTACGATAAACAATCTTTTATTAGCCCGCTCTGCTGCATTGATCATTGCACTACAATCCTGCACGCTAAGAGCCATCGGTTTTTCACAGAGTACATGAAACCCTGCCTGTAAAGATTTGATCGTATGTTCTGCATGAAGCCCATTCGGGCTACAGACCGAAACGACGTCGGCTTGTTTTGTTTCCTTCAGCATATCGGCCACATATTGAAAAGAGGGAACCCCATATTTATCCCCAAGTGCCTTCGCCCTTTCAGGGACAATGTCGCAAACGGCCGCCAGTTTTCCAATCTTCTTTATATGTTCGGCATGACGCTGGGCTATTCGTCCACAACCAATAATTGCAAACTGAAATATTTTTTTTCCACGGCTCATGAATTAATGGAAGAAATGTTATTAAATATTTTTACTCCAGAGTTCGAGACCTTTCTTAATTTTCTTTTACTCCTATGTGAATCTCTCCTGATTTATAAACGGTAAAATTATTGTCTTTAAGTACATGCAGGATGCTACTTTCTTCTATGTACTCTTTATGAATTTCTATAGCAATTATCCTGGTTCTCTTCAAAAATTCAGCGGCATAGTTCGCATCAAAGAATAGATATTTCTCGGCTCCTTCAATATCCAATTTAAGGATATCCACTTCATTAATTCCATATTTGTTGAGCAGATCAATTATTTGTACAGCTTTGAGTCCAGTGTCTTTATCAGTTTCTTTTATTTGTATGGACCATTCCCTTGCATCTCTGAAATTTTTTTCTATTTGAAGGAAACAATTCTTATTGTACAAACCGCTTTCTTCAAAAAAAACATTTCCAATCTGCTGAGCTTGAAAATTTAAACGTGCACTTTTAATATTGTCATAAAAAGGCTCGACGAGAACTTCTATTAACTTTTTTTCCCTTGCAAGCTGCT
>DATJXY010000080.1:0-11148 GCA_035499855.1 Puia sp.
ATCTTAAGAGGGTCAAAATCCAAATTTCGAGTTCCTTCAATAACATCCCGGATATTTACCTCATAGTATGAATTCGTCGTTTCCTCTCTTTCGTGCCCCATTATTTTTGAAACGATTGGCCTGTCTGCACCAAATCTTATATACAATTGTGAATTCGTATTCCGTGCCAGTTTATTGTAAACATTCCGGGTCCATCCAAGTTGCTTTGCAATTTCTTTAAGCCTACGGTTGTAGACTTGATCTTCCATAAAAAATTCTCGCGATAAAAGATATTTACTTTTAGGATTGTGATCACCATATTTTTTAACCAGAGGCAAAGCGTTTGGGAATTTCCAAAGCGGAATAATTGCCAAGTTGTCGTTTTTATATCTTGCAGCATTAATATAATTTCCGTATTCGTGGTCTTTCCTCAATTCTGATTTTAAAAGTTCCTTGAGATCGTTATAGTAAAAGCCCGTATAGATCTGCAGCAAAAACATATCACGATCCCGCTCAAACGATTTTTTCTTTTTGTCAAAGACATGATTTTTCCATGTCTGAATTTCTTCTATTTCAAGGTGATCTTTCTTTGGTTTTCCAATTTTTATATGTACATCCTCAAAAATCGATTGCTGATGTTCTTTTGTTATGTGACTGTCCTTCCGTGCCCAGTAAACTACTTTCTTGAGAGCATTAAAATATCCGTTTATTGTTGAGCCGACCAATTCCTTCCTTTCGCAGTATTTCTTGAATCTTTGAAAAAGTTCATCGGATAGATTGTTGAATGTAATTGCCGCGTTAAATGCATTTAGATGTTTAAGACAGGCCCGGTATCTTTTCAACGTTTCATTATCCAAAGTTTCGGGCGGATCTTTTAAGCAGTCAGAAAAATATTCATTAAATAAGTTAGTATTGTTCGACTTCTGTAATTCTTTGAAGACAAGTGGAAAGGTCAGGTCTTTTTTTGCTGTGTAAAATCTTTTTACTACATCATCAACTAAGTCCATCTTCTCTTTGATAATCTTGTTTATTTCAAAAGCAAACGGATGTGAATTCTTAACCCAGGCATTTTGTTTGTCAATCCATTCTTCTGGCTTAACGTTGTCAGGAATTTCTACTGGAAAATATTTTGCAGTTCTTTCAATAGTGATACGCAAATGGATCGGATATTTCTTTGAGACGTTGGTAGCATTGCGCCAATTCAGGATAGGTCTATAGGTCACATTCTTCATTTACTCAAGGTACGCCATACTGTAAAACAAACCGTAAAACAAACTGTAAAACATTTTGCCCAATTTACCCGGTTTTAACGAAAGTCATGAAAATGAAAAAACCCGCTACAATCGAGTGCTATAGCGGGTTTTGAGCTTTGTTAGGCCTTGTTTGGTTTCGGCCTGAGTTGCCCGACGAGGATTCGAACCTCGACAAACAGAACCAAAATCTGTCGTACTACCATTATACTATCGGGCAATGAGTCCTGTTTGGAGGCGCAAAAATAAGATCAGATTGCAAGACGGCAAAATTCAAATCATAACATCTTGAATTTTTGTTACATTGTAAATAAAACTTAACATGAGAGGTTTTAACCGTCGCTCATTTCTGCATTCAATCGGCTCGTTTTCAACAACAGCTTTTCTCGCTTCTCTCACTCAACCTTCCTGGGGCCGAAATCTGGACAAAGCATTAATTCACTCAACAAATAAAACTCCGGAGCAGTTAGCCGATGATGAAGATTTCTGGTATTATGTCCAGGAATCATTTACAGTATCTCCCAGTTTGATCAATCTGAATAACGGAGGCGTTTCTCCTTCTCCCAAAATAGTTCAGGATGCGATGAAACGCTATCATGATTTCTCGAATGAGGCGCCGAGTTATTATATGTGGCGCATCCTCGACCAGGGACGGGAACCTCTTCGCAAAAATCTTGCAAAGCTCGCAGGCTGCCAGGCAGAAGAAATCGCGATCCATCGCAATACATCAGAAGCATTGGAGACAGTTATATTCGGACTCAGTCTGAAAGCAGGAGACGAAATTGTATTGAGTAAACAGGATTATCCCAATATGATCAATGCCTGGAAACAAAGAGAATTGCGTGATGGAATCAAACTGGTTTGGGTCAACCTCGAATTACCTTCGGAGGACAATGATTATATCACGAACGAATACATTAAATTATTTTCTCCTAAAACCAAACTGGTTCATATCACACATATCATTAACTGGAATGGTCAGATCTTACCCGTTAAACGAATTGCAAACACCGCACATCAACACGGTATTGAAGTGTTAGTCGACGGAGCTCATAGTCTCGCTCACTTTGAATTTACCATTCCGGATCTTGATTGTGATTATTTTGGATCGAGCCTGCACAAATGGCTTGCATCCTGCATCGGCACAGGTCTCTTATATGTAAAAAAAGAAAAAATTGCGAATCTCTATCCGCTCTTCGCCCCGGCAAATCCAAAAGCCGATGATATCCGGAAATTTGAAGCATTGGGCACACGCCCTTTTTTCATTGAGCAGGCAACAGGTAAGGCCATTGAGTTTTATGATATGATCGGGGCCCAGCGAAAAGAACAACGCCTGTTCTATCTCAAAAACTATTGGATGAATAAAGTGAAAGATATTCCAAAAATAAAATTGAGCACCTCCATGAAAGCTGGTTTCGGTTGTGCGATAGGGCTAGTAAGTGTGGAAGGCAAAAAACCTTCGGAAATGGAAGAATTCCTGTTCAATAATTACAAGATTCACAGTGTTGCGATTGAATGGGAAAATCTAAAAGGGGTTCGCATAACTCCGAATGTGTATACAAGTATAAAGAACCTGGACCTGTTGGTTGAAGGAATTGAAAAATTTGCAAAAAGCTAAATCGATATGAAATCATAGCAATGGATTGCCTGCAGAATTCTAAATTACAAATCTCATTCAACGAGTTTTAATGGCTTTACCTAATCCAATTCTAAAAAGAAAAATCAATTTATTACAGGCTACAAGTATCAACATGATCGATATGGCAGGTATCGGTCCCTTTGTGGTGTTATATCTCGTCATACAAATTTCCGGTGGTCCTCATTTCTTGTATGCCTGGTTCGTGGGCGCTTTTTTATCATTGATGGATGCTCTGATATGGAGCGAACTCGGAGCCGCATACCCGCTGGCAGGCGGAAGCTATAATTTTTTAAAAGTTGCCTACGGGGAAGAAAAATGGGGGCAGTTATTTTCATTTTTATATGTATGGCAAACGATGATCCAGGCTCCCCTGGTGATGGCGTCCGCAGCCATCGGCTTCACAGAATATCTGAATTTCTTTATCCCACTCGGTTTCTGGGCATCGAAAATCATTGCAGGATCTGTTATTATACTTGTGGTGATATCTCTGTATAGAAAAATTGAAGAGATCGGAAAACTGAGTATTATTTTATGGACGAGCATGATTATAATTTTTTCATGGATTATCGGCCTTGGAATCAGTCATGGAAAAATGCTGGATCCATTGAGTCATATCAACGATAACCTGGTCATCAACCAGCTTTTTTTTGTGGCATTAGGGCAGGCATCAGTAAAAACAATTTACACTTACCTGGGGTATTATAATGTTTGCCAACTCGGAAGCGAAATCGTAAATCCCGGAAAGAATATTCCAAGAAGCATGTTGATCTCTGTTGCCGGCATCACTTTACTTTATATCGCCACCAATCTTAGTGTGACGAGCATCATTCCATGGCAAACAGCCATGAAAAATAAATATATAATCAGTGAATTGATAAAAACCACTCAGGGCATTCATGCCGCAAATATTGCGACGGTGATTATTTTGCTTGTAGCATTTGCCTCCTTGTTTTCGGCTACTCTTGGCTACAGCCGTGTTCCTTATGCAGCGGCTAAAGACGGGGCTTTTTTCAGTGTCTTTGCAAAATTACATCCCACTAAAAATTTTCCTTATATCTCACTACTCTTTCTCGGCGCCATAGCTTTTATATTTAGTATGCTGTTTAAAATGAAGCATGTGATTGATGGAATTCTCGCCATGCGCATACTCATACAATTTATCGCACAGGCTATTGGCGTGGTACTCCTTCGAAAACGAGTGGGAACAAAAAATCTTCCTTTCAAAATGTGGCTCTATCCCCTGCCTGTGATTCTTTCCGTTTTGATATGGCTATATGTTTTTTTCTCCACAGGGATGGCAGCTTTCCTGGCCATATTATTAATTACTGCAGGAACCCTGGTTTTTTATTTAGCACAACATTGGTGGAAGAAAAATCCGGCAGTTTAAAAATTATATAGTCTTAACGAGATAATAATTTTTCTTTCCTTTTTGAATGAGAATGTATTTGTTGTGGAGTAAAAAAGAAGCTGTCACTTTAGTAGCAATATCTTCTACTTTTTGCCTGTTAATACTGACTCCTCCATTTTGAATCATTTTCCTTGCTTCCCCCTTACTTGAAAAACTTCCCGTCTCCGCTAAAAAACTGACAATATCAATTCCTTCCCGGATCTTCATCATCGGGAATTCAAATTTTATGACTCCTTCCATATTTTCCAAATCCTCTGCACTCAAAGATTCAGCAGGCATGGACTGGGCTTTAAATAATTTCGCTGTAGTTTCTATTGCTTTTTCATATTCATCTCTGCCGTGAACAAAAACAGTTATTTCTTCAGCCAAAGTTTTTTGCAAAGCCCTTTCGCCGGGGTTTCGTTTATGCTTTTCAGTTAGAGTTTGTATTTCTTCCCTGGTTAAAAAAGTAAATATTTTAATCCATTTTTCCGCATCTGCATCGCTTGCATTTAACCAAAACTGGTAGAATTGATAAGGGGATGTTTTTTCCGGATCCAGCCAGATATTTCCTTTTTCGGTTTTTCCGAATTTACCTCCATCTGCTTTTGTAATCAGCGGACAGGTAAATGCGAAAGCCTCGCCTCCTGCTTTCCTTCGTATGAGCTCTGTCCCTGTTATAATGTTTCCCCATTGATCACTTCCTCCCATCTGGAGTTTGCAGTTTTTATGTTGGTATAACCAGTAAAAATCATACCCCTGCACCAGCTGATAAGTAAATTCAGTAAAGCTCATTCCGGTTTCCCCCTCCAATCTTTTTTTAACACTATCCTTAGCCATCATATAATTCACTGTAATGTGTTTACCTACATCGCGGATAAATGATAAAAAATTCATCTGTTTGAACCAGTCATAATTGTTTACCATTTCGGCCGGATTCTTTTTCGACGGATTAAAATCAAGATATTTCTCAAGTTGCTTTTTTATGCCGGCCAGGTTCTTGGTTAGGGTATCTTCATCCAAAAGATTTCTTTCTTCGCTCCTGCCGCTCGGATCACCCACCATTCCTGTAGCTCCTCCGACCAATGCAATGGGTTTATGTCCGGCCTTTTGCAGATGTACAAGTAATAATATGGGCACGAGACTACCAATATGTAAACTCTCGGCAGTCGGATCGAATCCAATATAACCCGAAGTCATTTCCCTGGAAAGCTGCTCTTCAGTTCCCGGCATAATATCCTGGATCAATTCTCTCCATTGCAATTCTTGAATCAGCGACATAAGGATCGATTAACAATTTTGGCAAAAGTAAGGGTTTCCTCCTCTCAAAACAGCCGCAATAATCTGAATAAAAATACGTTAGATAAGATTATGGCAGGCCTTTATATTTATTTCCGGATTCGTTCTGGTTATCAATATGAAATGTAAGTTTGCAGCCAATATCAATAAAAAACAGTCTAAAGAAACTGTATAGTCAAGACATTTCGATGAAACGAACTCGTACCATTCATTGAAAGCATATCCAGGACTAATATCCAATTATTGGCTTATGGAGGAAAATATGACGGGTGCGCTTCGTCTGACATCAGTAATGACAAAGATCAGTCAGATGGCCAAAATTTACTTCTTATTAACCCTTTTTTTCGCATCGTTCTGCGGTAATGCTATAGCTCAATTTGCCAAATACTCAAACGAATTTTTAAACATAGGCGCGGGTGCCAGAGCCATGTCGATGGGTAATGCTCAGGTGGCTTCTGTGACTGATGGTACTTCGGGCTATTGGAACCCGGCCGGACTGGTAAACGTAAAAGATAATCCGCAACTCAACCTTATGCATTCAGAATATTACGCAGGCATAGGTAAATATGATTTTGCTAACCTTGTTCTTCCGTTGAAAGACAACAAAAGAACCCTGGGCCTTACTTTGTTGCGATTTGCAGTAGATGATATTCCCAACACGGTCTTTCTTGTCCAACCTGATGGAAGTATTGATTTCAGCAATATCACTACTTTTTCATCTGCCGATTATGCTTTTATCATTTCACTCGCACAACAGGCCAAACTGAAACAAAATACACAAATCAATTTTGGACTCAATGCAAAAATCATTCGTAGGGTTGCAGGTGATTTCGCAAAAGCCTGGGGATTTGGATTCGATGCCGGTGCGCAGATCATTGGAGACCGGTGGAAAATAGGAATCGTAGCCAAGGATGTAACAACGACTTTCAATGCCTGGTCGTATAGTATAGATGAGGAAATGAGAGAAGTGTTTTATGTGACACAAAATGATATTCCTTCAAAATCAACAGAACTAACAGCCCCCCAACTCATTCTTGGAGGCTCTTACAATTTCAAAATAAATAAAAAACTGAGTCTGCTTGCCGAGGCAGATTTTGATATAACTTTTGATGGGAAACGAAATACTGTATTAAGTTTCGATCCTGTCAGCATCGATCCTAAAGTGGGATTGGAATTGTCCTATAACAATGTTCTTTTTGTGCGTGCCGGCATTAATAATTTTCAGCAGGCCCTGGATGATAAGGACACTACGAATCAAAGGAAAATATGGATCTACCAGCCGAGTATTGGTGCAGGATTTAAAATTGGGGATGTACAGATTGATTATGCATTTACTAACCTGGCTAACCAGTCAAATCCTTTGTACACCCATGTGTTTTCATTGAAAGTTGATTTAAGGGATTTAAAAAAGAAAGGAAAAAAGAAATAATCACCTGTATCCGATGAAAATTGAAATGAATATCATGAAGAAAATTTTTACTTTATTGTTGTTGCTGATTCAACTCGGGTTATTTGCTCAGACTTATAATAACGAATGGATCGATTTCAACAAAACCTATTATAAATTTAAAGTCGGTGCTGACGGACTGTATCGCATTCCGCAATCCGTTCTTGCGGCAGCCGGACTTGGATCCACTCCGGTTCAAAATTTTCAATTGTTCCGAAATGGAGCAGAAATTCCTATTTATACTTCTGTTGCGAGCGGAACCCTCGGAGTAAATGACTATATCGAATTCTGGGGAAGAATGAATGACGGTAAAGCCGATAAACCACTTTACAGAAACCCGGCATATCAGCACACAGAAAAATGGAGCCTGCAAACAGATACAGCTGTTTATTTTCTGACTGTAAATTCTACAGGAGCAACTTTTCATTTTACAAATGCAACGAATGACACAACAGGGAATATCCTTCCGGTAGAACCTTATTTCATGCATAAAGCGGCTGATTATTTCAAATCGCAGCTCAATCCCGGTTATGCGCAGGTGTTAGAACAATATATTTATTCTTCTTCTTACGATTTGGGTGAATTCTGGAGTTCGGGATTTATATCTCCTGGGGCCCCTTTTGACGATATTCAAAGCAATTTATTCATATACAACAGTGGTCCAAATGCAACGCTCCAATTTGGAGCTGTTGGATGTGCAGATACCTTAAGGCATATCCAGGTTAAAGTAAATAATTCGCTGGTAAAAGATACAGCCATGAATAGTTTCAATGATGTGCTGACCAGCGTAACCGTTCCTTTGGCCACGCTCAATTCAGCTTCAACTGATATTCAATTCATCAATAATTCCCAGGCAACCCAACTTGCAGACAGGATCGTCGTATCTTATTATGAATTGACTTATCCACGTCAATTTAATTTTGGAGGATTGTCTAATTTTTATTTCGAACTTCCGGCAAAGCCAAGCGGCTATTTCCTCAAGATTACGAATTTCAATCCGGGAGGGAGCATACCTGTACTTTATGATCTTGCTACCGGTGAAAGATATACTGCGATTGTCAATGCCGGAAATGTATTTACATTTTTGTTGACAGGATCCTCATCAATCAGGAAAATGGTATTTGTCAGTGAAGATCCTACCAATATCAACACTGTTACTTCGCTGACCACCAAGAATTTTATCCGTTTCACGGATCCTGCGAATCAGGGCAATTATATTATCATCAGCAATCCTTCATTGTACATCGGAAGCAGTGGAAATAACCCTGTAGTCGATTATAAAAATTACAGAAACTCTCCTGCAGGAGGAGGTTTTAACGCGCAAGTAGTTGACATCAATGAATTGGTGGATCAGTTCGCATTTGGTATTAAAAAACATCCCCTGTCTATAAAAAATTTCCTGAATTATGCCCGCAACAATTATGCAGCCAAGCCGCAATTTGTTTTTCTGATTGGCAGGGGAATGGCGTATAATGATTACCGGTACAATGAAAGCAGTAGCGCTGATGATATTTTAAACCCTGTCCCGACTTTTGGTTTTCCGGCCTCTGATATGATGTTGAGCTCAGCCGATGGATCTCATAGCATACCCTTGACTCCTATTGGACGTTTGGCAGCCATCAATGGTCCGGAAGTAGAAATTTATCTGAATAAAATAAAAGAATATGAACAGGAACAGCAATCTGCTCCCAATACTATTGATGGAAGAGGATGGATGAAAAATGTTGTTCATATCACCGGGGCGACTGATCCATACCTGGAGGCTATATTATGTAATTACATGAATTATTACAGGGGGATCATTATAGATACATTATTCGGAGCGAATGTAACCACTTTTTGCAGCACGGATGTCAATCAGAATAACCAGGTTTCATCGGCTGAGTTTCCTGCTCTTTTTTCAAATGGAATCAGCATGATGAGTTATTTCGGACATTCTTCCGCGTCATCACTTGGTTTCAACCTCGATGACCCTACCCTATATAACAACCAGGGAAAATATCCTGTATTTTACGTGAACGGTTGCTATGCTGGAAATTTCTACACATTTGATCCGGGAAGATTGACATTGTCCAAAACCTTGTCGGAAAGCTATGTGCTGGCCAAAGAAAAAGGTTCGATCGCATTCGTAGCAAGCTCGCATTACGGCATTGTGAACTACCTCAACATCTTATTGAGTGAACTGTATAAGTTTATAGGATACAAAGATTATGGCAAAAACATCAGCGTTATCGAATCGGATGCGATGCAAAGCCTTCTGAATATTTTACCAGCTGATTTCTTTGCGCGTGCTGAAGCTGAGGAGATGAATATACATGGAGATCCTTATTTGAAACTGAATAACGAAAACCTTCCCGATTACGATATTGAACCATCACAAGTGGTGATTTCTCCTGCTTTTATTTCGGTTGCTGATAACAGTTTTACGGTAAATGCCCGTTTTGTTAACCTCGGGAAAGCGGTTTCAGATTCGATCTCTGTTTCCGTTACTCGCAAATATCCCGACGGCACCAGTACTACAATCAAAAAAAGAATAGCAGGCATTCTCTACTCGGATTCCTTACAATTCTCATTCCCGATTGTAGCGACACGGGACAAGGGACAGAACACCATCACCATAACAGTAAACTCCGACAACGATGTAGCTGAAGTAACTTTAGCCAATAATACTGTAACCACAAATGTATACATATACGAAGACGAGCTGACACCGATCTATCCATATGATTATGCGATCATTAATATTTCGAATCAGAAACTATATGCATCAACTGCAAATCCTTTCGCTCCATCCACGCAGTATGTAATGGAAATTGATACGACAGAATTATTTAATTCCCCTGCAAAAATTTCTAAAAATATTACTTCTGTTGGTGGAGTCCTTGAATTTGACCCCGGAATTAATTTCAGAGATAGTGTAGTTTATTACTGGAGAACATCTATAGTGCCTTCACAAAACGGACAATATCATTGGAACGAATTCTCTTTTGTATATATTGATTCTATCAGAAGTACAGTTGGTTTTAACCAATCACATTATTACCAGCATTTGCAATCAACAGGACAGGGAATGAGTTTGGATGCCGGACGAACCTGGGATTTCGGAACGCACTTAAATAATTTATATATCACACAAACAATGTATCCGACCGGCGGCACATTGGACGGATCTTTTGCTGTCAGCGTAAACGGCAATGCCTTTATTGAAAGCGCCTGTGTCGGCCATTCTCTCTTATTCAATGTTTTTGACGCCGCAACCTTTAAACCCTGGAAAAATGTAGACGCATTAGGGAACAATTTGTTTTTATATGGAAGCGGAAGCGCCAATTGTAAACCAACCCGTAATTATAATTTCGAGTTTTCTTACATGACTGCTGCAAGCAGAAAGAAAATTATGGACTTCATGGATAGCATTCCTTTGGGAAGCTATGTAATTGTGCGCAGTTTCGACTATAATTATAATAATTCATTTGCAGCAACATGGGAAGCGGATACTGCTCTCTATGGATCAAATAATTCCATATACCATCGTTTGCTTCAAGCCGGTCTGTTGCAAATAGATTCGATCAATCAACCGCGCGACTGGGTCCTGGTTTATAAAAAAGGAGATGCAGGATTTATACCGCAATATAAAATCTCTGTCGGCATTTATGACCAGATTACATTGTCAGTAGACTGTCCATCGCTCAATCTTTCGGGTAGTGTGGTATCTCCGAAATTCGGGCCTGCAAAACAATGGAAACAATTCCACTGGAGGGGATCTAGCATAGAAACTCCTTCCACTGACAGTGCTTCGGTACAGATCATCGGAATTGACAATTCAGGTAATCAGACAAACCTCAACACGGTAAATCTAAGTACACAGGATTTGGATATTTCTTCCATCAACGCAAACCAATATCCATATTTACAATTGAAGTTGCTGACTTCTGACAGCGTACATGCAACTCCATATCAGTTACGTTATTGGAGGCTTAACTACGTTCCGGTTCCGGAAGGAGCGCTTGCGCCTAATATTTTCCTGTCCGTTAAAGACACGGTCGAGCTGGGAGAAAAAATTGAATTTGGCATTGCTTTCAAAAATATTAGTCTGCAGTCCTTCGACAGCATGCGCATCAATATGACGATTACTGATAAAAATAATGTC
>DATJXY010000081.1:0-43995 GCA_035499855.1 Puia sp.
CCTCCACCGGTATCCTCTACCCTGACGGCAATACTATTTTTCCCTTCTTTCAATACACCTGCCGGAATCGTATAACGGCGGTTTTCATTGTATTGATTTTTCATTCCTCCAACTCTGACACCATTCAAATAACTATCATCCGAATCGTCAATCTTTGACAATTCCAGGACACCTGCTTTACCGGCATCCTCTGCGCTAATCATAACTTCTTTCCTGAACCACACAATACCATCCAGGTTTTCAAGTCCCATATGTTGCTGTTCCCATAAACCAGGTAATTTCATATGTGGCCAGTTATTGTCATTTAAACTTTCATTCTTCCAGTCTTCCGGATTGGCATGATCATCATAAGCACCTGGGATTGCTTTCAGACTTGCTTCCATTTCATCTTTTTTTTGCTTGGCCAGTGTGGCCAGATCAATTGTGGGCATTGAAGCAATCATGGTTTTGAATTCATCACTTTTTTCAAAAGCGCCCCGGCTGGTCCAGGTTTCGATCATGGTACCGCCCCAGGAAGTATTAAGAAGTCCGACAGGAACATGAAGTTTATTATAAAGTTCTCTCGCAAAAAAATATCCGACTGCTGTGAAATCTCCGGCTGTCTCAGGGCTGCATATTTTCCATTCACCACCTGTAATATCTTCGGCTGGCGTGAGACTAACGGTATTGGGGACCTTAAAATGCCGGATCTGAGGATAATTCGCCGCAGCAATCTCCTGTTTATAATTATTGATCTTTCCCCAGCCTTCAATGGGCATCTCCATGTTCGACTGACCCGAACAGATCCACACTTCACCCACTAAAACATTATTGATCGTAACCACAGTTTTTCCAATAACAATAAGCTGATAAGGTCCGCCGGCGGGTTCCGCATCCAGCTTTGTCATCCATTTCCCGTTTTTCTCAGCCTTTAGCTCTTTATTCTGTTTATTGAATTGTATCGTAATCTTCTCCCCTGCATCTGCCCATCCCCATATAGCAATTGGGCGATCGCGCTGCAATACCATATTATCTCCAAATATCTTCGGAAGCTTTGGAACGGCAAATGAATAAAAAAAGAAAAACATGAGTCCGGCTGACAAAATAAGTCTTTTCATATGCGTATATACAAAACAGTTATTAAATATTTTAGTTGACAAACAGAGAAGAAATATTTGAAACCGCAATCGTTGATTTTGGGCCCGGCTTAACAATTAATTGCCCGAAATATGTTTTACTTCAGCTTCATATCCTTAATGATACCATCAATTCTTGCATCCAATTCATTGCTCATTTTATTAAAGGATGATGCATTATCTAACTTCGTATGAACACTGAAATAGAATTTTATCTTGGGCTCCGTTCCCGAAGGGCGTGCGGAAATTTTGCTTCCGTCGGCAAGTATAAATTGTAACACATTGCTCGCCGGAAGACCGATATCCCAACTTTGTCCTGTTTGCAGATTTTTACCTTTACGCAATTCATAATCGAGCAACTGTACAACAGGCGAACCATTGATGGACGAAGGAGGATTTTTTCTGTATCCTTCCATCATATCTGCAATTTGTTTTTGTCCGTCCATTCCTTTTTTTGTCAGGGAAATCAGCGATTCTTTATAAAATCCATATTGAATATAGAGTTCAATCAATTTTTCAAAAAGTGTTTTGCCGGATTCTTTTTCATAGGCTGCCATTTCACATAATATCGCAACGGCACTGACAGCATCCTTATCCCTGAGTTTTGACCCGATCATCAACCCATAACTTTCTTCACCTCCGATCACATAATTTTCTGTTTTTTCTTTCTCCTTGATGAGTTCAGCAATCCATTTAAAACCAGTCAGCACATTGTAACATTTTATTCCTGACTG
This sequence comes from Puia sp., assembly GCA_035499855.1. Lineage (GTDB taxonomy): Bacteria > Bacteroidota > Bacteroidia > Chitinophagales > Chitinophagaceae > Puia. The sequence continues at coordinate 1,850 of DATJXY010000081.1, forward strand.
TCGCGCAATCTCATCGATCATATCTGTAGTGACGATGGTCTTGATCACCATATCATTGGTCTGGGCAATACCCTTGGCCTTGCGAGCTTCAATCATATAATTAAAAGCCAGTACTGCTGTCTGATTTCCATTCATCAATACCCAATTGCCCTGATCATCTTTAATCCCAATACCTACACGATCTGCATCCGGATCCGTTCCTAACAAAATATCAGCATCGATTTCCTTTGCTTTTTTCAGACCCAGGCTCATGGTTTCTTTTTCCTCCGGATTCGGGTATGCTACTGTTGGAAAATTTCCGTCGGGATTCGCCTGCTCATCCACCACATGCACATTACTGAATCCGAAACGCTGTAATACTTCCGGAACGAGTTTGATACCTGTCCCATGAATCGGCGTATATACAATACAGAGGTTATGTTGCTTTTCAATAATTTCAGGATATACCGATAAGCCCCTGACCATGCTCACATAAGCTTCATCGATTTCCTTTCCGATCATGGTAATGAGCGATTCTCCCCCACTCCATTTCACTTCATCCACAGAAGCAATTTTTTCAACTTCGTTAATTACATTAGTATCATGGGGAGGAACCAATTGTCCGCCATCATCCCAATATGCTTTATATCCATTGTATTCTTTCGGATTGTGAGAAGCTGTACAAACAACACCACCCTGGCATCCTAAATGACGAATGGTGAAACTCAATTCAGGAGTAGGCCTCAATGACTGAAATAAAAAAACCCTGATGCCATTCGCGGCAAAAACCTTTGCAGCTGTCTCTGCGAAAAATCTGCTGTTATTACGACTATCATGAGCAATCGCTACTTTCACCTGCTTTCCGGGAAAAGAAAGTTTGAGATAATTCGCATAACCTTGTGTCGCCATTCCAACCGTATATTTATTCATACGATTGGTGCCAACGCCCATGATTCCACGCAAACCGCCTGTTCCGAATTCTAGATTGCGATAAAAACTTTCTGTCAGCTCTGCAGGATTTTCTTTTTGTAAGCGGATAATATCATTCTTGGTTTCCTGATCGTAATTTCCGTTTAACCAGGTATTCACTTTGTCCTGGATAGAAGCATCCATATGGATTCCTTTAATTTAAAAAATGAAGATATTGAATTTTGGAAATAATCAAATCATAACTTCATGCTTCAATCAAATATATTGAAGCTGATGTTTGGGTCGAAGCTTTGAAGTCAGATCAGACTTTAGACTTAAGACTTCAGACTCCAGACTTCAAATTTCGATCCATGTTCAGGCCGAAATACATTTTATTAAAAATCGCCTTTGTATTCGCATTTCTTCTTTCACTGATACCGGAAGTGGAGGCGCAGAATAAGTTCCTGACCCCATCTGATCAATATAACCCGGATCGTTTGCGCGGGGTAGTCATTTCTGAAATTGCCGGCGGCCTTGTGGTTTCAGCAGGTCTTTATTTTTTATGGTACAGGAAACATCCGCGTTCCCATTTTCATTTTTTTAATGATAACAATGAATGGCTTCAAATGGATAAAATGGGGCATCTGACCACGGCCTATAATATTGGGGCCATTCAATATGATCTGATGCGTTGGTGCGGTGTGAAAAATGATGCTTCCGTAGCAATCGGATCATTGACAGCAGTCGGCTACATGTCCATCATAGAAATATTGGACGGATTTTCCTCCAAATGGGGTTTTTCAAAGGGAGATATGGTCGCAAATCTTATCGGCACAGCCATATTTGCCGGGCAGCAACTGGGATGGAAAGAACAGAGGATATCCCTGAAATTTTCTTATCACTCCACTATCTATCCTTCCTATTATCCCCAGGAATTGGGCAAGAGTTCTGTTTCCCGAATTCTAAAGGATTATAATGGCCAAACTTATTGGTTATCATTCAATATCAAATCTTTCCTGTCTGCTAAAAACGATTTCCCGAATTGGCTGAACATGAGTGTTGGATATGGTGCAGAAGGCATGATCGGGGCTTCCTCAAACCCTGAAAGCATCAATGGAAAGACAATTCCATCTTTCAACCGGTACCGGCAGTTTTACCTGGCGCCGGATGTGGACCTGATCCGTGTCCCTTCATCCAGCGATTTTTTCAATGCAGCCGCCTATCTCACCAGATTTATCAAATTCCCGGCTCCAACATTGGAATGGAATACATTGAAGAGATGGAAATTTCATCCCGTTTATTTCTAAAAACATGTTATATTGTATTGTTATAACGTTGCCTTCACAAAAAAAGGTAATAAATTTGTTGTTCCTTCCCTATCAAAAAAGTCGTTAGCCCTTCTTCATAACTGGGAGATATGAATAAGTATTTATTGTTACGCAGCAATAAGCAAAGCGGACCTTTCACCCTTGACGAAATTCGTTCAATGGGATTGAAAGCATATGATCTCGTGTGGGTAGAAGGAAAAAGTGCAGCCTGGAGGTATCCCGGAGAAATAGAAGAACTAAAATTGTACGCACCTCCTGTAGAAGAACAACCTTTTGATCGCTTCTTTAAAAAGCCGGTTCAGGAAAATCATTCATTCAATACAATTGCACAATCTCCGGCACAAACAGAAAATCGCCGCAATAATTCTTCACCTGTTGAATCAACCAGTAACGGTCAGACCAATAAATCAGTTTATATAAATATTCCATCGGAAAAAACTTTTGCAGAAGAAAAAAATTTCCGTGAGAATATAGAAACCAGGCAATCCCAGCGTGAAAAAGCTTTACAGGAACCCGCAAGAAAAGAGCCCATACAAATTACTTTTGTCGAATCGTCACCATCCTCAATGGGAGAACCAGTTGGGTTGAAAGAAAATTTCTCACAATCGCTGGATGATATCAAAAAACAATATGCTGAAAAAATTCTTGCGCAGAGAAGAAGAAAGAAGTTTCAATGGCGTCAATACGCGCAACCCGCATTGCTGGTATTGATAATGGGAATGATTTTAGCTGGGGGGATTTTTATTGGTTTATCGATCAACAAGCGGGTAACAATTTCCTCACAGAAAGATGTTGCCAAAGATCAGTTCGCGGTATCAGATCAGCAAAGTTCTTATCCTACCAGAACAATTCCTATATCATCTTCCATCCCGGCCCAACCAAAAGATAAGGGTATCGATAATAATACCAGTGATAATAATATTTCGGATAATTTTACCGGAGATGTTCCTGATAATTCCGTTATAGAAAAGAAAAAAACTAAAATCGTCAAACCTAAACTTACAGATTCTCTGCAGAGCAAAAAAACTGTTCCCGGCAAAACCGATTCGAGTTCTTCCTTCGTTCAAAAAGAAGCAACACAAAAATCAAATATTTTAAACGAAAAAGACGCAATAAAAAATAATATTGAAGATTATGTGACTGTAACCGCCAGCAAATACAATGTCGGTACATTTGGAGGTATTTCTGAGTTACAGATAACTGTTAGTAACAGTTCCCCTTACCCTTTGGATGTGGTTATTGTGGAGGTACAATACATACAGAGTAACAAAAAGACCTTTAAGACGGAAAACATGTATTTCCATAATATCACCGCCGGTTCCGCACTTATGCAGGAAGCACCTAAAAGCCCCCGCGGTGTGAAAGTAAAATACCGCGTAACCGTGATCAATTCGAAGAATAACGGTATCTCTTTCTCTGATATTTAGCCAGGATCTTCAAATTCAAATAACAATTAGATAAAATATTTTTTTTCACATTTTTTCTTCTTGGCATAGTAGTTGAATTCAGAGAAAGCACGTGCCCTCCCTGTTACTCTAACCAGCAACTAAGTTTGCTAAAAATCCAGAGGATTTTTCTTAAAGAAAGTAAATTTTGAATCATGAGAAAGGCATTTCTCGAGTTGATGACTATTGTTTTAATCATAATAATTATCCATACCACAAGGATTTTACGTACGGGTTTTATCAATGGTAAGTTATACCCGGCAAATCAGGCAGAATCCATATTGGCCATCAATGGAAGCGATTCTGTTAGAGCGTTCAGCAAGAATGGCTATTTTGGGATGAAACTAAGGCCTGGAGTTTGGAAAGTTGTTGTTTCGATGAAAACACAGGCCAACAGTGTGGTAAGGGAAAACCTGGAGGTCAACGAGGGCCAAAATATAAACCTGGGAGAAATTAAACTATCAGATTAACAGAGTAAACGAATATAGGGACGGTATCAGTTAAATGATAAAGCGTCGAATCAGTCAGCTCAAAAAGCTGGCTGATTTTTTTTAGATGGTATTGAAATCGCACTGATTCCGGGCTTTTCTAAAGCGCCTAATTTGTGTTATCATTGCTCATGCAAAGAATTTTATTATTTGGTGCAGGAAAATCGGCCACCTGCCTGATTGATTATCTCATTGCTGAATCTCCTATTTATAATTGGGAAATTACGATTGCAGATGCCGATTTAAAGTTAGTGCAGTCGAAAGCGGGACATTCACCGAATGTTAAAGCGATGGCGCTGAATGTGGAGAATATTGAGGAGAGAAAGATCCTGATCCAAAATGCTGATTTGATTATTTCCCTGTTGCCAGCCCCACTTCATTTTATTATTGCCCGGGACTGCATCGAATTGGGAAAAAATCTATTGACTGCTTCCTATATTGATGAGGTGACAAAAAAATTACAAGACTCCATCAAAGCGAAGGGATTATTTTTTTTATATGAAATGGGCCTCGATCCTGGAATCGATCATATGAGCGCCATGCAATTAATTGATTCCATTAAAAAGAAATCAGGGAGGATCATTTCTTTTAAATCGCATACCGGCGGACTAATATCCCCTGAAAGTGATAATAATCCCTGGCATTATAAAATCAGCTGGAATCCGCGGAATATTGTAAGAGCAGGCGCTGCAGGAGCTTTGTATAAAGAAAACAGTCAAATCAAAAATATTCCTTACGAGAAATTGTTTGAAGATTGCAAGGAAGTCTTCGTAAAAAATGCAGGCAGATTTTCGTATTATCCCAATCGTGATTCTTTAAGTTATATATCTCTTTATAAATTGGAAGAAGCAAAGACTTTTATCCGGACAACTCTCAGGCATCCGGATTTTTGTAAAAACTGGAAATATATCGTCAAAGCCGGATTAACTGATGACAAAAAAAATCTTCAAACAGAAGGACTCAGTCTAAAAAAATGGTCAACACCCATACTTGGTCTGATTAGGAACGATGACAGATTTATGTTTGACTATCTGGGTTTCTTTGATGAGACGCCAACGCCTGCAGCTGCAAAGACATCTGCCGATATTCTTCAAACCCTGCTTGAACAAAAATTAAAAATGTCTGCAGGCGATAAAGATATGATTGTGATGTTGCATGAAATCCAATATGAAATCGGGAAAAGCGCTCAGGAGATCAGGAGCAGTTTGCTTGTAAAGGGTGATGATCATATACGGACTGCGATGGCAAAAACTGTTGGACTTCCACTTGGAATTGCAGCCAAATTAATCCTGCAGGATAGAATCAGGTTAACCGGGTTGCATATTCCAATCCTGCCTGAAATTTATGAACCGGTGATGATGGAATTGGAAGAACGTAATATACGATTCAACGAGGAGGTGATTGACTTTTCCAAAGTTTAAAACTTTGGAAAAGCTATCAATCAACTTCCACATGTAGTGTATTCAGTGTCTTATACTGCATGTCGCGGAATACGACAATATATTTACCCCGCCTCAGGTACAGAAGATAATTTCCCTTACTGGTTGGAATATATGTCTGATCAGCCGGAATCACCTGGCCCGGCCTGGCGCTGAATGATTCAAATTGATAATAAGCCTGAGCCAGAAAAGTATTTTTATTGGATGGCTTTATATATAAAGGCTGACGGCGCCCATTTAAATTCAACCATCCTGGCCTGGAATCTTTATAAATTGTTGGTGGATGAATAACGCAGAGGTCATAAAGATTACTGCTCGTGACATCCACCGGTTGCTCATCAATCAAAGCAATTGAGGGTGAAGTCAGTGAAAATTTCTGAGTGTATGCATCATAAAAAACTTTACCATATGTGAAATCACTTCCTTCCGTCATATTTACCTGGTCAATTGTAAGCGGATCAATGCCGGAGATTTTTTTAAATGCCATTCCCATCGGAATATAATCGTTGCTGATATTCTTTTCAGCGATATGAGCATAACCGCCCAATACCAATATCCTTGCAGTAGAATCTGCAAGAATAATTTTGTAAATATTCAATGCCTGAATTGAATCCCTTTGTGTAGCCGTATGGATATCGGCAGCAGTATCTTCATAAGGCACCAGTCTAAATCCCATATCGATGGCGGTTCTTACTAATTCACCAGCCACAGGTTCTGAACAATAATGACCTGTCAGCGGAGTTAATTTATCCGGTGAACGGTTGGAATAATTATTCAGCATTTCCATTGCGAGATAGCGGAATCCTTTTTTATACATATCATCCAATAAAGCCAGCACAAATGCGCGGTGCTGGGGCTTGTTATGCGCTTCATTGATCATAACCACCTGGTAATTCCTGGCCAGGAAAGAAATATATCTCCTGGCATCGGCATGCTGTACATTTTTAAAGCCCTGGATGACTTTATTGATTTGCCTTCTTGCAACTTCATCTACCACGCTGTCATATCCTTTCTGCAGGTATTCTAACGAGCTCGTATAATCGCCATTACAGGCAAGGGCCTGGCTTAACTCATCGTAATAGCCGGGGATGGAAAGAATTTTTTTGAACCTGTCTTCTTCACGGATCAACTGATATAAAGGATAGAGATAATGCAGATCTGTTCCTTTTATATAATTCACATAATTGAGTGTGGAATCATAGCCCGGAGGCCTGTTTGCTTTCAGGTATTCACGAAGACCCTGCAATTGCCTGTTATCCTGGGCAAAGGAAGCCTGAAGAAAAATTAAAAGAAATGACAATAAAAGGGCTATTAGAATCTGCATGCGGCTGCAATAATATAAAAGTCTTTGTTAGCGAAAGCTTAAAGAAATTTATTAGCCAATTTACGTTTATACCGAGCAAGCTGTATCCAATAAATAATCCAGCAAATAAAACAGGCTAAACAAACAATCAATAGTAAATAAGCCATATAAATTTCAGTTCTTCTAAGAAAAGCTATAATGAAATAAAGGGCGAATAAACAACAATATGCGATACCAATGCCGAAAGTGGGTCGCTTACCGAATTGATTTGCCAGTTCAGACGATGAGATACCAAAAACAGAATCGTCATCCCATGATGAAATTTCGTTTTTAATAGAATGGGCTATCCGCGACACAACAAAGAATTGCCAAATAATATTGAAAAGAGGTATCAGTTGTAACCATACCATCGGTGGATTCATGAGCCTGTTGGCAGGTTGGATCAATTCCAATGTTTTCTGCTGGGCAAGAATAAATAAAACTGCTGGGATAACAAAAGCAAGCAACAATAGAAACTGCATATAATCCAGGTGAGTTTAAAAAACATCTATAAAAAAAAGCAATTTCTTTTAAACAAGCAATCGTAAATTCTCTTTTAACTCCTGCACGCCTGTAGTAGCTGGTTTTTCAATAGCTATTAAATTTCGTAAGGCGGAGGTATAAGGAATTTTTTTATCTACAATGAATTTAGGTATCTCCCAATTAGCATAGTTGATTAATCCGGCAGCTGGATATACGACCAGTGAAGTACCTACTACAATAAAAATATCTGCAGTTTGAACAACCATAATCGCTTTTTCAATCATCGGCACAGGTTCTTCAAACCAAACGATATGAGGACGCAATTGTGCCCCGTCCTCTGCCTTATCTCCCAACTGAATATCTCCCCGGATATCATATATCAATTTTTCATTGCGTTCACTGCGCATTTTAAATATTTGTCCGTGCAGGTGTAAAACATCGGTAGATCCGGCACGTTCATGCAAGTCATCAATATTTTGTGTGATAATGCTCACATCAAAATCATTTTCGAGCTCGGCAAGTCCTATATGTGCAGCATTCGGTTTCGCCTCCAATACATTCCGCCGGCGCATATTATAAAAATTCAATACCAGCTCGGGGTCTTTTCGCCATGCTCTCGGTGTAGCTACTTCAGTAACTTCATATCCCTCCCATAATCCATCGCTGTCGCGAAAAGTTTTTAAGCCACTTTCTGCACTGACGCCTGCACCGGTGAGGACAACAATTTTTTTTCGCGCATCTCGATTCATGATTATATCAGATTAGAAACGGAGATTTATAATAGACTTAAATGCTGTATTATTAAATATTTCCCTTTGAACAATCAATAATCAAATAATCAATTATCAATGTCCAATGTAGTCTTATGATGCTAAACAGTATCATTGAGCATTGTTTATTGATCGTTGAATATTTCCCCGAAAATAACGACGATAGAGATCAACTCATCCCCGCCAACTCCATAATTGTAGCATATTCTTTGTCCGTCACCGGTTGAACAGATAGTCTTCCGATACGAACAAGGGCCATATTTGCTAATCGTTTGTCCGCTTTAATAATGGACATCGGAACATTTTTTTTCAGTTTTTTGAATGGTTTCAAATCTACAGCCACCCACGCTTCTTCTTTTGTGGTGGGATCATGATAATGTTCTTTTGCAACTTTCGCAATTCCCACAATTTCCAATCCTTCGTTACTATGATAAAACAAAACCTCATCGCCTGTTTTCATAGACTTCAAATGATTCCTTGCCGCATAATTGCGGACTCCATCCCATCTTGTTTGTTTATCTTTTTCCAATTGTTCCCAACTATAAGCAGAAGGTTCTGATTTGACCAGCCAATAAGCCATAGACTTGAATTTAAAATAAAAAATATCAGTTTAAAAAATCTGCAAAGAAAGTCGGTGCGTATGTGTATTCGTTGTTTACATGTAACGACCGTTCTTTATCTTAAAAGTTAATCTCAAAAATTAAAAAAACAAAAAAATAATTGTATGAAAAGAATTAAAACTTTTACGTGGATACTTATTACAGTTTTCCTTTCAAATATATCGCTTGCACAAAAAATGGAAAAAACGGTTGATGTTGGCGGAGCGCCGATGTATCCTTCCAAGAACATTATTGAAAACGCAATGAATTCAAAAGATCATACCACCCTTGTAGCTGCAGTGAAAGCCGCAGGACTTGTAGAAACTTTAGAAGGAACGGGACCTTTTACTGTATTCGCTCCAACCAATGAGGCTTTCAATTTATTGCCACAGGGAACACTTGAAACCCTGCTCAGGCCGGAAAATAAAACAAAACTTCAGGGGATTCTTACTTATCATGTGGTGGGTGGACGACTCGATTCAAAAGAATTGGCATCGATGATAAAAGCAGGAAATGGAACAGCAGAACTAAAAACAGTATCAGGCGGAAAATTATGGCTGATGATGAAGGGCAATAAAATCATGCTGAAGGATGAAAATGGCGGAGTGGCCACTATAACGATTAAAGATGTATACCAAAGTAATGGTGTAATTCATGTCATCGATCATGTAGTAATGGCAAAAGTTAACCAGCCTTAACACGTATACAAAAAGCCGTAAATCCGGCTTTTTTTCTTTGCACAATACTTTCAAAAAAAAATTTTTTGAAGGAATCTTTTTTTCCTGTTCCCACGTATCATTAATGGTGGGTGAATATTAACCTTATTTATTTCTTTGCGACAGGTTGTTTTAAGGTCAGGACCATCTGCTTGCCAGTGGCAATGTGGGTGGTCTTTTTAGTATGCAGTCTCCAGACTATGGTCTTTGGTTTATTACTACCATCCGCTCGCAAGAACATCAGCAATATGAAATGTTTTTAACTCGTATCCTTTATAGCGGATATATCCATCAAGATGCATCAGGCAGGAAAGATCTGTGGAAATAATATAGTCGGCTCCTGTTTGAATGGCATTGTTTACTTTCTGATCGGCCATGGCTATTGAAATCGCTTCAAATTTAACAGCGAAGGTCCCTCCAAAACCACAACAGGTTTCTACATCATTCATTTCCAGCAGTTCGAGTCCCTTCACCTTCGATAAAAGTTTACGTGGTTCCTCTTTGATTTTACATTCTCTTAAACCTGCGCAGGAATCATGATAAGTAGCTTTTCCCAACAAAGAAGCACCAATATTTTCTGTTTGAAGAACATTCACCAGGAATTCTGAGAATTCGAAAGTCCTTTTTTGAAGATCCTTTACTTCATTGTAATATGATGAGTTGTCAAATAAAGAAGGATAATAATTTCTCACAAAACCTACGCAGGAAGCGCTGGGAGCAACGATATAATCAGCTCCCTCAAAATCCTTAATAAATTTTGTACAGACATCCTTTGCCTCCTCTCTGAAACCAGCATTAAAGGCCGGCTGTCCGCAACAGGTTTGATCGGTATTATATTCAACTGAGCAGCCAAGTTTCTCCAGCACTTTGACCATATTAAAAGCCGTTTCCGGAAAAACCTGATCAACAAAACATGGTATGAATAATTGGATGTTCATGAGATCATTTGTTGTGAAATGTCAGACGTGAGATGTGAAACGTTAGTTGCGAGTAATCTATAATCCAAATTTTAGTTTCACTTTTCACATCTCAGGTTTGATATTTGACCTATCATTTCACATTCTCTCTTTTGTGCAAGGATGCATTCAAAGAAATCATTTTTAAAGCCGTAATTGCCGCCTCTTCGCCTTTATGTCCATGCTTACCGCCAATGCGTTCAAGAGCCTGTTGCTGATTATCGACAGTAAGAATACCAAAGATTGTGGGGACCGGCAATGATAAATTCAATTGCTGAATGCCATCAGTAACTCCCTGGCATATATAATCGAAATGAGGTGTATCTCCTCTCAGCACACAACCGAGAGCAATAAATGCATTCGGACGATTGTTCTTATATTTATTTACATTCCAATAAGTATTGACGATAAAAGGAATTTCAAATGCACCGGGTACTGTGATGATATGAATATCTTTCAACCCCTGTTGAACAAGTATTTTCTTACAGCCTTTTTCAAGTTCGTCTACTATATCTGCATTCCATTCAGTTCTGACAATAACAACACAGGCACCCTGAGAATCCAACATGCCTGCATTTGTTTGTAATAATTTACTGTTAGCTACTACTGCCATGATGATAGTTTCCGGATGAGAAATAAAATGAGATGATCAACCCATTTTACTTTAGGACACCGAGTCTTGCCAGGTATTTATCAATATCGTATCCTCTTTGTGAACTCGGATATTTATCCTTAATGATCTGGTACATTTCAATAGCATCCTTTGTCTTGCCCATACTTTCGTATAAATAACCGGCGCGGAATAAGTATTCGGATGAAAGGAGATCATCTTTATCAAATACAGTTCCGGCTTTTTTGTATTCGGCAATAGCTTCTTCTTTCTTGTTCAATTCTGAATAAGCATCGCCCAGCATTCCATGCGTCCTTGCTTCGAGTTGTAAAGCAGGTGAAGAAAAGTCTTTGAGATATTTGATCGCATTATTATAGTCTCCCAACCTCAGATAGCAGGTGCCCGCATAAAATGCAGCGAGGTTTGCAGATTTTGTACCACCGTATTTTGAAATAATTTTTAAAAACCCTGAATTGATATTATCGCCCTGCAGGGCAAGCTTCACCGAATCCATACGAAAATATTCTTCTGCACGAAACATGGCTTCAGCTGCTTTTTTCTCATTAGGTTCCTGGATCAGATATTTATAACCAAGATAACCGCCTACCACAAGAACAATTATCGCCAAACCATAAGTGGTTTGCTTATTGTATTTACTCCAGAATTGCTGAAACTGTGTAATAAAATTCTTCTCATGCTCAACATGCAAAGGCTTCTTAATTTCTGACATTAGTATGTATTATTTATAATTTATGATTTTCAATACCCGGAAAGGGCGGAGACATTTATATTTTATCCCTTTATTTTTATCAATCAACAATGAAAGGATAATTCTTGTCCATATAAATGTCCTTCAACACTTCACTGTCATCGGGCCAGGGTGATTCTTCTGCAAATTTTACAGCAGCAGCTACCGTATCATTGACTCTTTTATTGATTGCATCAATTTCCTGTTGCGTAGCATATTTTTTTGAAAGGATAGTATTAAAAACCTGTTGAATAGGATCTCTTTGTTTGTATTCTTCCACTTCTTCCTTGGTGCGGTATTTCTGAGGATCGGAAATAGAATGACCTTTATAACGATAGGTTTTAATTTCCAATAAAGTGGGGCCACCGCCTTCTCTTGCTCTTTTTACCGCACGGGCAACACCTTCATGAACTGCTTCAGCGCTCATTCCATCGATAGAATCGCCCGGCATTTCGTATGCGTCTGCAAGTTTATAAATATCGACTACATTGGAAGTTCTTTCCACCGAAGTCCCCATGGCATAATTATTATTTTCGCAGATGAATATGGCTGGCAATTTCCAAAGCATAGCCATATTAAATACTTCGTGCAACATGCCCTGTCTGGCTGCACCATCACCAAAAAAAGTCAGCGATACATTATCAGTCCCCTTATATTTTTCTGCGAATGCCAGTCCGGCTCCTGTGCCGATCTGTGCGCCTACAATACCATTTCCTCCGAAGAATTTTACCGCGGAACCAAAAAAATGCATGCTTCCACCTTTTCCTTTAGCTGCTCCTGTTGCCTTACCATATAATTCGGCCATGCAGGCATTTGCGCTGATCCCTTTAGCCAAAGCCAGACCGTGATCACGATAACCGGTCACGAATGGATCTTCAGGACGTGTAGCAGTCATACATCCGGCTGCAATGGCTTCCTGGCCGATATATGCATGAAAAAAGCCGCGGATCTTGCCTTCCATTTTATACTTTTCTTCAGCCATCGATTCAAACTGTCTGATCAGCTGCATCAATTCATACCAGTATAAGTAAGTTTCTTTGGAAAACTTAGAAGTCGTTTCTTTCGTCAACTTTGTGGCCACGTTCATAAAATTTTTAGGTTTTGGCTAACCCGCTTCAGGCGGAAGAAGGCGGGTGCAAAGATAAGGGGTAAAAGGGAATTTTGAATGAAAGATTGGGGGTAAACCAGGGCCGGACACTGGTCCAAAAATACCATAAATAAGTTCAAATTCTCCCTGCGTTCAGCTCCATTCAATCCAGTATCTTGCATCCTATCCGATCATATTTTGCTGCAGCTGAAAACAATATCGCTCGTACAATTCAAAAACTATCAACAGGCTTCTTTTTCCTTTCATGAAAGAATTATCGGTATTCATGGAAATAACGGAGTTGGGAAAACAAATCTCCTGGACGCAATGTATTATTTATGTTTTACCAAAAGCTATTTTTCTAAAAGCGATCAGCAAAATATCCAGCATCACCACAATGGATTTCGGATCGAAGGAGTTTTTGGATTAAATGCGCATGAAGAAAAAGTAGTATGTATTCTTCGTGAAACCGGGAAAAAAGAACTTTCCCTGAATGAAGAAGTTTATGAAAAATTTTCAAAGCATATCGGAAAATTTCCCTGTGTGATCATCAGTCCGGATGATGCACAAATTATCACCGACGGCAGTGAGGAGCGCAGGCGTTTTATGGATGCCCTGCTTTGTCAGCTTGATGCTGTATACCTTCAAAGCCTGATTGAATATAACAGGATCATTCAGCAGCGAAATACAGTTTTGAAATCAATGGCTGAAGGAAAAATAAGTGAAAAAAATTTATTGGATGTATATGATGAACAACTTGCCAGGCGCGGGAAATATATTTATGAGCAAAGAAAATCTTTTCTTTCTGAAGTGCTTCCGCTGGTAAAAAAATATTATACAAGAATCGCAGGCCTGGAAGAACCACTGGATCTATCCTATAACAGTCAATTGACTCATTCATCTTTTGAAAATCTTCTTCAGCAATTCCGGGAAAAAGATTTGTTATGGCAACGTACCAATGCAGGCATTCACAAAGATGATATCGAGACAAGATTAAACGATCAGCCTTTCAAACAATCAGCTTCGCAGGGACAAAGAAAAAGTCTTCTCTTCGCACTGAAACTGGCAGAACATGAAACACTCATGCATGCAAAAGGTTTCGCCCCCATTTTATTATTGGATGACGTATTCGAAAAATTGGATGCGTCACGTATGCATAATCTGCTTCATTGGGTGTGTATTGAGAATAAAGGACAGATATTCATAACTGACACGCATGAAGAAAGAATCAAACAACATGCAGAAACACTCGGTGTGAGTTATCAGCTGGTGGGGTTGTAAAAACAGAAAATAAAATGTGAAGAGTTTTCATATCCCTCTCTTCCCAACAAAACCTATATTTGAATTATGAGCGAATATTCTTTAGGGGATGCCATGCGGCAGTTTCTTAATCAAAGCAGACTGAAAGGATCAATACTTGGCCTCCAAATTACCGATGTATGGGCGCAGATCATGGGAAAGACTATTGCCAGGTATACAGATAAAATTGAAATACACGGACAGACGCTTTATATCACGACAAATGTTGCTCCGTTAAAACAGGAATTACTTTATAAAAAAGAAAAAATCATTGAACTGGTTAATGAAGCCCTGGGAGAAAAACTGATCAAAGAAGTTGTGATCAAATAAAAATTTTCAGCTCATCCTTACTCTCGGATCAATCACTCCATATAGCCAGTCGGCCAGGATATTGATGACAATAAAAAAGGAAGAAGTGATGAGCACCGATCCCATAACAATGGGAAAATCCAGTTTAGACAATGCATCCACTGTTATTTTTCCGATTCCCTTCCATCCAAAAATATATTCCACAAAAAAAGCGCCTGCCAGCAATTCTGCAAACCATCCTGTAATCGCTGTGATGACAGGGTTCAACGCATTCCGCAATGCATGTCTCCAAATCACCTTTCTTTTACTGACTCCTTTCGCATAAGCAGTACGGATATAATCCTGATCCAGCACGTCGAGAAGAGAACCACGGGTAAGCTGTGCAATAATTGACATAGGTCTTATTCCAAGTGTTATGGCCGGAAGTATCAGGTTTTGCAATTTCAACTGGCGTCCTGCAAATGGATCCGTATCAAAAAGACTTCCCGTCATATGCAAGCCTGTATAGCTGCTCAGCACAAACCCAAACAAATAAGCAATCACAATTCCCATAAAAAATGAAGGAGCTGAAATTCCCAATACACTCGTGAAAATTGCAGAAGTATCCAGCCAACTGTCTTTTTTTACTGCAGCTAAAACACCCAGCGAAATCCCAAAAATAGTTGCAATGACCATAGCAGCAACTGCAAGAAGGATGGTTCCCGGAAGAGCTTCCATCAATACATCCCATACCTCTTTTTTAGTCTGATATGATCGACGGAGATAAGGAAATTTTAAAGTCAGTTTTGTATGACCGCCTATAAAAACTCCTTTCAAAGCCCTGGCTTGAATTTCTTCATCAGTATATATACTAACTGGTGAAACATCATTCAGGTATAACAAAAATTGTTTCCACCTGGGCTGATCGAGATTTAATTCTTTACGGATATTTTCCTGTGTGGCTGCATCTGCCCGTTGACCTATGATCAATCTTGAAGGATCACCAAATCCCTGGAACAAAAAAAACACAACGACAATGATCCCAAGCATGACCAGCAATCCATAAAATATTTTTCTTAGCAGGTATTTGAACATAACCTGGGATTTGTTTTCGTGAAATGTCAAACGTGAGACCTGAAATGTCAGACCTGAATCGCAAATTTTTAATTGCTACAAACGTATGCCTCGCACTTCATACTTCATATCTCATCTCTCTTGTACTCTCAAACTACTTATTCCCCTGATTGCATTTTCAAAATCAGCCGCGCTCCATTTATTCAGAATGGTTCCATCTCTCAGCAGAAATAATGTTGGATTTGCTCTTGCTGCAGTTTTGATGGCAGTAACATCACATTTGAGAATTGTTATTTCATTACCGAGATTATTACTGCGCATATATGCTTCCACCTGATCAGTATTGGCTGTGACAAAGCTGAGTGGAATATTTTTCATTTTTACAAGAGAATAAATAATACTGAACTCCTTGTTCCAGGATGGGTCCGTGTCAGGCATTTCCTTTGCAAATACCAATATTTTGTAGCCTGACTGTTCGAGGATAGCCTGCGTAGTATCATTTCCGGAAATACTGGTCAGGGAAAAATCTTTAATTGCAGGCTCCGCATTTCCCTTCCGGATCAGTTTGTCATATCTTTTCACAAATTTGTATGAATCTCCAAAATCAGCAGGGAATTTATCGGCAGTGAATTCGATCTGCCTGCCATCTTTTTCATAGACAAATGAAATTACCGTACTATCCGGTATTGAGCCTGGCGGCACTTTCATTGCTGCCATAATATTTGTGCCTGGGCGATATGGAAGGCAATCAACTACAGGAAGATACTGCAAAACATACCATTGAATTGAAAATGAAAATATCACGGCAAGAATGAATATAACGCTATTGTATAAATCCGGCAGTATCGGTTTTATCTTTCGCCGATTGAAAAATAAAAAAAACACCAGGACAAGCAGTACTAAATCTTTTGCGAAAGATTCTCCTGCCGTCAATGGGATGCAGTTTCCAAAACAACCACATTCTCTTATTTTGCCTGATAAGAATGCATAACCGGTAAGAAAAGTAAAAAAAATGATTAATAAGACCAGCAGCCAGCTGAATAATTTCATGTGCCATCCAAGCAATATTGCAATGCCGGCGATAATTTCAAAGACAATCATCAGGATGGAAAAAACCAATGTAAAATTGTCGAGCCAATGAATATTCCATACCTCAAAAAACTCCTGCATTTTGTAACTCAGTCCTAAGGGATCGTTGGCCTTGATCAAACCTGAAAAAATAAACAGTACACCAACAATGAAGCGGCAGATATTAATGATAAGCTTCATCATATGAGTTTTGATATGGATAAAGGGTTGCGAATTATTTTCATTTCAAATTCATTTTGCATGTTTCCCTTCTTCAATCAATATTAATGCAAATAATGCATAATTGATAATATCAATAAAATTGGATTCAATACCTTCACTGATCAGTGTTATTCCATCATTGGCCAATATCTGCCGGATGCGCAGTAGTTTCATCAGTATCAAATCCACGAAACTTTCCTGGCTCATATCGCGCCAGGCTTCCCCATAATCATGATTTTTATCGAACATAACCTGTCTGGCAACTTCAATTTCTTTATCAAACCATTTACTCACGGTGTATTCCTGAAGATCTTCCATGGATTCATTTTTAATTTCGGACTGAATAAGACCAATGACCCCATAATTCACAATCGCTCTGAATTCGCTGGAAACGTCATCTCCTATCCGCTGAACACCTATTTGCTGAATATTACGAATACGCTGAGCTTTGATAAATATCTGATCAACGATCGAAATAGTTCTCAATACCCGCCATGATGTGCCATAATCCCTCGTTTTATTGATGAAAATTTCTTTGCAGGATTGAACCGCAAGGTCATATTGCAGAGTGGTTTTATTCATGGCGCGAATGTACGACTTAGGATTTTAGATAAGAAAGCTGTTCAGAGATTTTAAATAGTTCCAAGATAGTAAATTTGTCAATGAGGGCGATCGAGAAAATTTGACTGATAAATGTGAATTTATCTTTCAAAATTAAAGAATCACTGTATCAAACAAAGAAGTCTGCATGTTTTCACTGAATTGTAAAGGGAAATTATTGATTGCTGAACAACCATTGGTGATGGGTATTATTAATATCACGCCAGATTCATTTTATTCATCCAGCCGTTTCATAAACAAGGGCGATATTTTAAAACAGGCTGCAAAAATGTTAGAAGAAGGCGCCGCGATCCTTGATATCGGAGGGCAGAGTACGAGGCCCGGAGCCGAACAATTAAGTATAGACGAAGAAGCAGGACGCGTGATTCCGGCGATCGAATTGATCCATCAACAATTTCCTGAAGCCATTCTTTCAGTCGATTCTTATCATTCGCAAATCGTGATACAGGCAGTGTCTGCAGGGGCATCCATAGTAAACGATATCACTGCGGGAAACGGCGATGAACTCATGTTCGAAACAGTAAGCAGGTTGAATGTCCCTTATATATGCATGCACATGAAAGGCGATCCCCGGAATATGCAGCGGAATCCGGTATACGATAATGTAATTACAGAACTGTTGGATTTTTTCATCCGCAAGAAAAATGAATGCAATAAAGCAGGGATCAAAGACATTATTTTGGATCCAGGTTTTGGATTTGGAAAAACAATCCATCATAATTTCGAAATATTAAATCATTTCGACTCTTTTAAAATATTGGATTGTCCATTGATGATTGGTGTTTCCCGCAAATCCACTATTTACAAAACACTGGGCGTTTCTGTTCAGGAGGCACTGAATGGAACAACAGTATTAAATACAATCGGTCTGTTGAAAGGTGCCGGTATTTTAAGAGTACACGACGTAAAAGAAGCAAGAGAAGCTGTGAAGTTGATTTCGACTATTGGTAATAGTTATTAGACCATAGATAATGGACGATAGACCATGAACTATGTTTTTCAATTGTCTATGGTCCATCGTCCATTATCTATCATCTACTTCTTTCCTGGCGATGTTTGCATTTTATTCTGCTTTGGAGCCATATTAATTTGTGGAGTTGGGCGAACGGGCGGCGCCGGCGCATCAGCCACATCCTCTACTTCGATATCGAACATTAAATTTTCAAAAGGCTTGCTGCCGGGACCTGGCTGCTGATCATATGCCAGGAATGAAGGAACATATAAAGTGCCCTTGCCCCCTTTTTTAAATAATTTCAAACCATCGTCCCATCCCTGAATTACAGATCTCCTACCCAGTACAAATTTGATCGGCTGATTATTAGGAGGTGTCATATGATCTTCAAACACTTTACCTGAAGGAAATAATTTACCCTTGTATAACACGGATACCAACTTTCCTGAATCGACTGCAGGCCCATCTCCTACAGATTTAACTTCCACATAAGTTCCCTTGGCTGTTTTCTGTGCATTAATTTTATTACTGGCGATATAATCTTCTATTTGTTTTATTTTTTCCTGTTTCAATGCATTATATTCTTTTGCCTGATCCTCCCTTGCAGCCTCCAGAGAAGGGAAGATATCCAGCACCTTAAAGGCGAGAATAATTTTGTCTTTTTTCTTGATAAAAGGAGGTAACTGTACCTGCTGACCGAATTTGTGCTGAATACTATCCACTAATTGAATAACCACTGCACTATCTCCCTTACGGAGAAAAAGAAATATTTCTCCTGCACTATAGTTGGGACCAATACTGTCAACAGGAGGATAAACAGGAATTCCGTCTCCGGAATTGTATAAAACTGAATCATGAACTGTTTGAACAAATCTGATTTTTAAAAATTGTCCTTTTTTAGCTGTTTGTCCCTTACCATCAGAAATAATTTTATAAAGGAGTCCGCTTTTCGTTTTTTTTATGCCCTGATTGTTGCAGGCAATCATGAATAAGAAAACAGGAAGGATAAATAAAAGAGCCTTGTTTTTTTTCATTTTGTAATTATTGTAATTGTAAAGCATTTTCTTTCATAGCCCTGATAAAACGCTGAACTGTTTGTTCCAGCGTATCACTGCTTCTTCCACCTGCCGCATTAAAGTGTCCGCCACCTTCAAAATAAGTCCTGGCAAAAACATTCACATCAAAATCACCCTTACTGCGAAATGAGCATTTAATCTCATCATCACGGTCAATAATAAGCGCTGCCAGCTTAATGCCCTGAATTGTGAGCGGATAATTTACCAGGCCTTCTGTGTCTCCAGTCTTTATCTGGTATTTTACAAGATCTTTCCAGGGGACACTGATGAGTGCAGTATTGTACTCATAAAAAATATCCATCCGGCTTTGAAGAACATAACCGGTAAATCGCAAACGGTTTTCCAGGAAATTATCAAAAAGGCATTCATGAACCCTGGTATGTTCCAGTCCCCTGTCCTTCAAATCCGCCACCATTCGATGAACAGATGCAGTTGCAGAAGAAAAACGAAAGGATCCCGTATCAGCCATGACACCGGCGTATAAACATTCTGATATGGGAATATTTATTTTATCAGAATGGCAGGAAGCCACAATAAAATCATATACCATCTCAGAGGTAGAACTCTTGGAAGTATCGCTCCAGCCATAATTGAAATTTTCAGTTTGAGGCTGTTGATGATGATCGATCAGAATTTTTGTTGCCGAAAGTTCCGAGAGTTTTGCCGCCATCCTTTTTGTTCTTACCAAAGTATTGAAATCAAGACAGAATATCCATTCGGCTTCCGACAAAAGAAAATTCGCTTTTTCAGAATTTAATTCGTAATCGATCACTTGATCGCAACCCTTCATCCACTTGAGCCAATCAGCCCAATTGGTTGGAGAAACAACCGATACTGTATGACCAAGCTCCTGCAAAAAATGATACATCCCCAGGGATGAGCCCATCGCATCTGCATCTGGTTTCTGGTGCATGACGATAACTATCTTTTTTGGCGATTGAAGCGTTGGGAATATTTGCTGTACCGGTTTCATCTAAAATGGGTGCAAAGTTGCACAATAAAAGGGCAAATGCCAAATAAGATGATAGATGGTATAGACGATAGACCATGTCTACTACATGTCTACTAATTATTGCCCATGGTCTCTAATATCTGGAAGACTGCTAATCACTTTTACCATATACTTTCATCTTTCATCTGTCAATTGTCATCTCTCATTCAAAATTCATACCTTTGCCCGCCAAAAGACTGGAACCATGAATAATCGCACATTTACCATGATCAAACCGGATGCTTTCTCGAGAGGATATGCGGGAGCGATCATTGACAGAATTATCAAAGACGGGTTTAGGATTGTTGCAATGAAGATGACTAAATTATCGTCCGAAAAAGCAGGCGAATTCTACGCAATTCATAAGGCAAGACCTTTTTATGGGGAATTAGTTGAGTTCATGAGCAGCGGCCCCATTATTGCTGCAATTCTTGAAAAAGAAAATGCAGTAGCAGATTTTCGACAATTGATTGGAGCTACAGATCCAGCCAAAGCAGATGAAGGCACCATCCGGAAACTATATGCCGCATCTGTGGGAGAAAATGCCATTCACGGAAGTGATAGCGATGAAAACGCAAAAATAGAATCTGATTTTTTCTTTAGCGGGCTGGAGCTGTTTTGAGACCTGAGATGTGAAACGTGAAATTTAGATTCTTACTACAAATTTCCCCCTTTCATATTTGTCGTTTCACTTTTCACGATCCACTATTATCTATTCACCATCCACTATCTCACCATTCATTTTTCACCGGCGATACAAAATATCCTTTTTTTCTTAGTAAACTAATCAATCCCTGATCTCCGGGTAAATGCCCCGCTCCCACTGCAATCAATAATGATTTTCCGGGAAGCATTGAATCCAGTGAATCTGCCCATCTTCGATTACGACCGTACAATAATAAATCGAGATAATTCCCCACTGTTGCATCTCCATTCCGCGTCAGGTCATCAATTTTTTCAAGATCCTGCTTGCGATATACATCGGCCAGCTCGGCTGTCATCTTTTTATAAATATCCATACTGTCAATATAATTTACAAGGTCGCGCGCCTGTTTTTCATATGGAATACTATCAAATAAACCCGCCTGAAATTCTGCAGTTTCCAATCCGCCGATTTTTTTCTGCTGGATATGCGCTTCTTTCATTATAATCAATTCCATTCCATTCGTGGTTTTACAATCGAGGTCTTGCTCTTCAATCAGGCTGCTTATTAGTAAAGGTTTAAATCTTTCAAGCATGGAGAAGGGCAGAACCGGTCCCTGTTTTTCAAAATAATCCTTCACTTTTTGGTAATCATCTTTTCCCAAAAGATCAGAAAGTTTTTTACTATCATTCATTCGCATAAATTGAAGAGACTTCATCATCCCGCTCATATCGTCGAGGTTGATCTCAAAATATACTTCATCACAGTTCCCGATCACTTTTTTCAGACTATTACTCAACTTGGCATCTTCAGCACATAGAATATGCATTGTCCCGAATATATAAGAAGGCTTTTTTAAATTCTTCCCGCTGATTTTCCAAAGCAGGGTATGTTCCAAAGGCGTCTGATTTTGGGAAAAACAAAGGCACACGGATATCGACCCTAAAAGAAACAAAATAATTTTTTTCATCTGCCAATAATAAACAATTCCATTATAAGGGAATTAAAATTTATTTTATCAGCAATAGAAGCGGATAAACAAAGCAGAAATTCATTTTTAGGAGGAATGAAAGCAGAAGATGACTGTTTTGAGCGATATATTAAAAAAAAAATGAGCTAAACCAGGTCAAATAAGGTTTTTTTCAGGCCCGGAAAAGAAATATCTGCTGAACTATTTCGTTATTAATGATAGCTCTTAACAAAAATTCAACATCATGAAAATCAGTACTTTATTCAAATCATTAGGAATCGTATCCATTTCAATGATCATTGTTATTGCCAGCTGTAAAAAAGACAATAGCAATAATAACAACAACAATAATGGAGGAAATAATAATAGCGATGACAGCTCCGCGATAGTATTCTCCGGCACATCAGCCACTGCTGATAATGCATATAACGATGTATTGCAGGTTGTGCTGGAAGGCAGCTTCGATAATAATATAGCATACAAAGCTTCTTCTTCGGAAGGAACGGTTGAAACAAACGGCTCACACGCTGCAACATCAGTCAATGGCGTTTCTACATTTACATGTGCATCTTATATTCTTTCACCTGCAGACCTTACCACTTTTCCTAAAACTTTGACTGTTGATTTTGGCAACGGATGTACCAGCGGTGATGGTATTACAAGAAAAGGGAAAATTGTTTATGTTCTTTCGGGAAAAATTCTGACGCCCGGAACAACGGCATCTGCAACATTTCAGAATTATTCAGTCAATGGATACCAGTTGGAAGGAACTTATTCAATTACGAATACTTCCACTATAGCAGGAATTTCATTCGTGACAAGTGTGACCGGAGGAAAGATTACTTTCCCGGATGCAAGTTTTTATAATTATGCGGGAAATAAAACAATCAAAATGACAGCCGGAATGACAACTCCATCAGATCTTTCCGATGATGTGTATAGCATCGCAGGTAGCAATACTTTCAGTTCTTCAGCCGGAAATACTTTATCGGACAGCATCACAACTCTTCTTACAAAAGCCTATGCCTGCAAATTTGTTTCGGCCGGAGTTATATCCTTTATCTACAACAATAATATAAGCGGAACATTGGATTTCGGAAGCGGAACCTGCGATAGCACAGTCACTATAAAAGTAGGACCAACATCAAAAGACATTATATTGTATTAATAAAAAAAAATTGCAGATTTATAATCTCTTCAAATAGATTATAAATCTGCAATTATATTTCAATTCTTTATTCCGTCAGTCCGGAACTCACATGCTGTTGTAACTCTTGCAATTTTTCTTTACTGTACACCAGACGAGTAATCACTACAAATAATACCGGCACGATAAATATTGCCAGTGAAGTAGCAGCTAACATACCACCCAACACCGTCCATCCGATAGTAGATCTGGCCACGGCTGCAGCTCCTGTTGCGAGTGCCAGTGGCAAAACTCCCAGTATGAATGCGAAAGATGTCATCAGGATTGGTCGCAATCTCAATTTTACCGCAGCTAAAGTAGATTCTATAATTGGCATCCCCCTGTCCACTCTCTCTTTTGCAAATTCCACAATCAGGATCGCATTCTTTGCCGACAAACCAATCAATGTGATCATCCCTATCTGTGCATATACATTATTTACGAGACGGGAGATAATTGTTAATGTAAGGATCGCCCCAAACAATCCGACCGGCACTGCCAGCAAAACTGAAAAGGGAACCTGCCAGCTTTCATATAAAGCTGCCAGGAAAAGAAACACAAAAGAGATCGACAACAAAAAAATGATCAGCGTACTGCTTCCGGCTTTTATTTCCTGTCGACTTAAGCCGGCAAATTCATATCCATATCCGGCCGGCAATGTTTTATCTGCAACGTCTTCCAGAGCCTGAATCGCCTGTCCGCTGCTATATCCTGGTTTGGAATCACCATTTATTTCAGCGGTACGGAAAAGATTGAAATGACTGATCAATGGTGCACTTTCCACATATCTATAACTGATCAATGAGCTCAATGGAAGCATGATACCCTCGCTATTACGAACATAATACTGATTTAAGTCACCGATATCTCCACGATAAGAAGTATCCGCCTGCGCAACGACATGGAAATTTCTTCCGTAAATGGTAATGTCATTGATATAAGAACTGCCAAGATAAGTTTGAATCGTATTGTATACATCACTTAGTGATACTCCTAATTTTTTACATTTCTCTCTGTCAACATCTAAACGGTATCCCGGCGTACGGGCTGTAAAAAAAGTAAATGCTCTTGCTATTTCAGGGCGTTTATTTGCTTCAGCAATAAAATTCCGGACCACTCTTTCAAAGCCATTGATATCATCAGTACTTTCTTTTTGTTGCAATTCGAAAGTAAATCCGCCTGTTGAACCCAGACCCGGAATAGCTGGCGGAGAAATTACCAGGATAGTCGCTTCCTTGATGGAAGCAAACTCTTTTTGTAAAGTTGCTGAGATACTTTGTAAACTCAATGATGGATCTTCACGATCACTCCATGGCTGGAGAGATGTAAAAATCGTTCCGCTATTTGCCTTGGTTGCAAATGTAATTGCATTCAATCCACCCAATGCAGCGAAATGTCTGATCCCTTTTGTCTCCCCGATTATCTTCATCATTTTATTCAGCGTTTCAAGACTGCGGGCAGTAGAAGAAGCTTCCGGCAATTCATAGGTGATATACAAACGACCTTCATCTTCCTGAGGAATAAATCCAGTAGGCTTGCTCTTGAACAAAAAGAAAGCGCCAACACAAATACAGATTAATAAAATGATGACTAAAGGAGATTTTTTTATCCACCGGCCGACACTTGAGGTGTAAGAATTATTCATTCTGTCAAACAGCGAATTGAATTTGTAGAAAAACCAGTTGAACCCCCTTGATTTTGCATCCAGGTGCATTGGTTTCAACAACAGTGAACACAAAGCAGGCGTAAGCGACAAGGCAATAAATGCCGAGATCAGTACAGATATGGCAATGGTGATGGCAAACTGCTGGTATAATCGACCAACTATTCCCGGAATAAAACCAACCGGCACAAATACAGCAGCAAGAATAAGTGCAATGGCAACCACAGGACCAGAAATATCTTTCATCGCTTTTTCAGTCGCCTCCTTAGCAGATATCTTTTCCACATCAATATAATGCTGAACAGCTTCCACAACGACAATCGCATCATCCACCACGATTCCGATTGCCAATACAAAACCAAATAAGGTTAATGTATTGATTGTAAAATTCAATGGTATAAAAAATACAAATGTTCCTATTATGGAAACCGGGATGGCCAATATAGGGATCAATGTCGCTCTCCAACTTTGAAGAAAAAGAAAAACAACAAGGACTACCAATGCCAATGCTATCGATAATGTTTTTACAACTTCGCTGATGGAAACCTGTACCACAGAAACGGATTCGAATGGTACTACGTAGTTGATATCCTTTGGAAAAGACTTTTTCAATTGATCCATGGCATCATATACGCCTTGTGCAGTTGCCAATGCATTACTTCCGGGAGCCTGATAGATGAGAAGATAAGAAGCTCTCTTTCCATCAACAAAAGAATTGGCGGCATAACTGAATTTACCAAGCTGAACTCTGGCAACATCACTTAAATAAACCATGGAACCGTTTGCAGGGTTACTGCGGATGATTACGTTATTGAACTGGTCTTCGGTCGATAAACGACTATTGGCTACTACTGTATACTCAAAAGCCTGCACATTATTTTGAGGAGGCGCTCCTACAGAGCCGGCGGCAATCTGGATATTTTGTTCCTGTAAAGCATTTACAATATCCGTTGCAGTCAATCCCAATTGTGCAAGTTTATCCGGCTTCAGCCAGATACGCATACTGAAATCATCTGCCCTCGTGAATACATCGCCTACTCCCTTCACACGCAATAAAACATCTCTTACAAAAATATTTGTGTAATTGTCAAGAAATGTGACAGCATGAGTTCCATTCGGTGAATAAATAGCAACAAGCATCAGGATGCTTGGGTTTCTTTTGCGTGTAACGACCCCAAGTCTCTTTAATTCATCGGGCAATTGTGGTGTGGCAATGCCAACCCTGTTTTGAACATCCAACATTCCTATATTGACATTTGCACTTACATCATATGTTACAGTAATAGTGCTTTGGCCGTTGTTCGTGCTATTACTCTGCATGTATTCCATGCCTGGAGTACCATTCACCTGTGATTCAATGGGCGTTGTTACGGTTTGCTCTACTGTTTGTGCATCAGCACCAATAAAATTGCTGGTGACAGTTACAGTGGGAGGCGTAATATCCGGGTATTGACTCACCGGTAAATTCAGAAGCGCAAGTGTACCAACCATTACAATGACGATGGAGATCACGATAGCTGTCACAGGTCTCTTAATAAATGTATCCGCAATCATGTGATATTAATTTCAGTATTAGACGTAAAACGTCAAACGTGAGACGTGAATGTTCAATTATGAATAGTGAGATGTGAGTCCCGAGTCAGTAGTCGGTAATAATATATAACGTGATTCTCAATTTCACATTACAGATCTGACGACTCACGATTGACCATTCACCTTTCACGATTTATGTTTCATAAATTATTATCATTTTTCATTTTCCTTTCGCCGAATCCTGTTTCCTTACTGGCTGCGCGGGGCCGATTTGCACCATGGATCCTTCTCTTAATTTTTGCATTCCGTCTATGACGATTTGTTGATCCGCCTCTAATCCACTTCGTATTACGATTTTGTCATCGATTCGGGGACCGAGAACTATTTTATGCTGTGATACTTTATTACTATCTCCAACCACAAAAACAAAAAATTCACCCATTTGTTCCGTCACAGCCTTGTATGGAATCAATATGGTTTGAGATGTATTATTCAGCACACGAACATTGCAGGTCATCCCAACCTTTAATTCTTTTTTTGGATTTGGAAAAACAAGTCTTGTTTTGATTGTCCCGGTTTGTGGATCAACTGCACGGTCAATCAGGTAAATCGAGCCCGGGTAAGGATAATTTGACTGATCGGCGAGCACTATTGTAAAAGTGGAATCATTCTTTACATTTTTTTGTTGCAGTAATTGCATAAAGCGCGGCAATTGTTTTTCATCCAGTGCGAAATCAACAGCAATTGGATCATCAGATGAAATAGTATTTAATATTGTCTGCCCCGGAGACACTGATGCGCCTATCTTCACCTGGGAAATACCAATCGTTCCGCTGAATGGAGCATAGATCGTTGAATATCGAAGATTGGTTTCAACAGAACTAACATTTGCCTTGGCCGCTTCTACCTGTTTTTTAGCTGCTTCAAGATCTGCCAATGAATGTTCATAAGTCTGGCGCGCAATCGCATCCTGCTTTGAGAGCTCTTCATAACGGTCTGCATCTTGTTTTGCCTTTGCCATATTGGCTTCTGCAACATT
Source organism: Puia sp. (assembly GCA_035499855.1). Classification (GTDB taxonomy): domain Bacteria; phylum Bacteroidota; class Bacteroidia; order Chitinophagales; family Chitinophagaceae; genus Puia. Next base: position 29,374 of record DATJXY010000081.1, read on the forward strand.
GAGATTTGCAACCGATGCTTCGTATGCCCCACGATATTGCTGCTGGTCGATCGAGTATAATTTTTCTCCTTTTTTTACATCCTGGCCTTCCTTAAAAAATATTCCCGTTACATATCCCGACACCTGCGAACGAACTTCTACTTCGTTTAATGCTGTTACGGTTGCAGGATATATATCATGATATTTTGCACTCCCAAATTGAACACGATACACATTCACTGCCACAGGAGGCGGAGCTTTTTGCTGCCCGGGATTGCCGGCTCCGCATGACTCTAAAAAAATAATCCCTGTTAAACTAAAACCAATCCAGTAAATAATATATTTCATATCGACTAACTTTTCATGTTAATATTGAAGTATACCCAATGATCGCTCCACATCAATTTTATTGGTTAAAACCTGAAAGGCTGCATCCAGATAATTAATCTGAGCCGAAAACAAATCATTGTTGGCTGTGATCACATCAAGATAAGTTTTTACGCCAGACCGATATTGAAGCTGAATGATATTGTACACTTCTTTGGCCAATTCCAGGTTCTCTTTTTGCACAAAATAATTAGCCAGGTTAGATTTGTAATTCGCCAATACCTGTATATGCTGTGCAACGATAGAATCCTTCACAGCAATAAAATCATAATCAAGCCTTCGCAATTCCAATTGGGCAATTCTTATTTGTTGTGATCTTTTTGTCCCCTGAAATATGGGGAATGATAAACTGACGCCTGCATATGCATTTGGAAAATTATCATTATACATTTTGACAAAATCATTACTGAAATAATTAAGATTATATTGTCCAAATGCAGAAAGTGATGGTAAAAACCCCCATTTATAATATCTTAAATTGGCTTCCAAAAGCTTTCTTTGTGTTTTTAACAACTGGTATTCGATCCTATTATCGAAATTGACCTGCGAGGTAGTATCAATTGCCAGTACTTCCTGCACCAGTTTCGCGCTATCGTAGTACAGGTCTAGTTCTTCGTTTGCCGGATAACTCATCAGAAGTTTCAGCGAAGCATACTTACTTTTTAATTGCTCTTCTGAATTTTTTCTTTGCGCTTTTGCATTATTCAGTGTGATGGTAGCACGTTGATAATCGGTTTTATCGACCACTCCGCCTTTGTATTGATTATATGCATCCTTTGCACTTCTTTCAAGCAATAAAATATCCTGGTCAATTAGTTCAATTTGCTTTTTGGAAAGTAAGACATCGTAAAAAGCCTTGCTCACATTTGCAACCAGATCAATCTTATTACTGATTGTAAACTGCTTGAATTGCGTGCGTACGTCCTTTGCACTGGTCCGGGCGAGTAAAACATCACGGTCAAAAATGGTTTGTGTCAGCGAAAACTGTGCTGTTGAACTATTGTATGTGCCCGTTTTAACAATTTGACTTCCAAATGGAATTTCTTGTAAGATGAAGCTGTTTTGGTAATTCGCATATAAATTGAGCTGTGGAAGCCAGTCTGCCAGTTTACTCTTGATTTCCCTGTCTGCTACCAGTTCATCGATCTGGGATTGGTTAATTGCGGGCTGTTTTTTCAACGCATATTGAATACAGTTTTGCAAAGTAGCCTCCCCCAGCAGTGAATCTCCGGTTTGGGCTATTGCAATATTCAATGCCAGTAACAAAAATACAAGCAAAGACAAAAAAAACTTTCTTTTCATATAAATCAATAATCAATTTTTACTCAAAGGCATTACAATGAATTCCCTCAGGAAAAATTTTCCCTGTTCTGTACAAGCAATCTATGCATTAGGTGAAGGGTAGAATAATAAGACTGCAAAAATAGTATTTCAGCTCAAACCAAACACTTGTTTAATTAATTTTCCATGAATGGAGGATTGAGCAGTTCAAAGGATGATTCCCAAGAAGGGATTATTCTGATCTGCTTATTTTTGATAATAAATCCACTGATATGTCCACACATACTATTTTGGGTGCAGGAGGCATTATCGCAAATAGTCTCATGAAAGAGCTTATCTCCAATCAGGAAAAAGTAAAACTGGTTTCCCGGAATTCAAAAACAATCAAAGAGGCCGAATGGTTCAGTGCGGATATCACTGACCGAAAGCAAACAATCGAAGCCATTCGAGGATCTTCGATCGTTTATTTATGTATCGGATTGAAATATGATTTTTCTGTTTGGCGGGAACAATGGCCCAGGATAATCAATAATGTGATAGATGCCTGCAAGGAAACCGGATCAAAACTCATTTTTTTCGATAACGTTTATATGTATGGAAAAGTAGCCGGATGGATGACCGAAGAAACTCCCTACAACCCTTGCAGCAAAAAAGGTGATCTGAGAGCGAGAATTGCAACCCAGATTATGAGTGAGGTGAGAAAGGAAAATATAACAGCTACCATTGCCCGTGCTGCTGATTTCTATGGACCTGAAGCAGACAAAACCAGTATTCCCAACCTGCTTGTATTTTCGAATCTTGCAAAAAATAAAAGTGCCCAGTGGCTGGTGAATGATTCAGTCAAACATTCCTTCACTTATACACCTGATACAGCCAAAGCACTGTATATACTTGCAAAAGATGATCGCTCATGGAATCAGATCTGGCATTTACCAACTGCTGCCAGTCCGCTGACCGGAAAAGAATTTATTGAAAGGGCGGCAGAAAAAATGTATGCAAAATCAAATCACGTCATATTGCGTAAATGGATGATCAGGCTGGGAGGATTATTTGACAGGACGACTGCAGAGTTATACGAAATGTCTTACCAATATCAATTTGATTATTTATTCGATTCTTCCAAATTTCAAAATGCATATCATTTTCAGCCCACATCATATGATGAAGGTATTTCAGCGATTGCTTCTTCATACAAAAAATAAAAACCGGGAACACGAAACAAAATGTTTCATGTTCCCGGTTCAAAGATTTTCAGGAATGGCCTATGCTTTATCTTCTTTTTTCCCGGTTACTTTGCCCCATAATCCCTGAGCTTTTTCCTTTAATTCATCCATTTTTTCTCCTGCTTCCTCTTTTAATTTACCTGATTTCAGATCATTTAAAACTCCTTCTGCTTTTTGCTTGAGTTCATCCGTGAGCTGAAGGCCTTTATCCTTTAGTTCGCCAAATTTTTCACCTACTTCATGTTGTATTTTTCCTGATTTTAAATCATCCCACACTTCCCCAGCTTTTTGTTTCATTTCATCTGTCAGGTGAATGCCCTTCTCTTTTAGCTCGTTTAGTTTTTCAGCTGCCTGTTGCTTTAAATCGTTGGCTTTATCCGCCGTGGATTGATTTTCCGCCATAAAATAAAAGTTTAATGATTAGGAATAATGGAATATACGCCAAATAGAAATCAAGGCAAAATTCATTCCACCAATTAACAATTAGATAAATCTGTTCAGGAGTTGAGATTGCACTTCTTAGATTTGAATATCGGCCAGTAATTGTTCCAGATATAATTGATCCTTTTCATCAAATTGATTCAGCTGCTCACTATCCACATCCAGAACGGCCACTACCTGGCCTTTTCTGATAATTGGTATTACAATTTCAGATTTGGATAAACTGCTGCAGGCAATATGACCCGGAAAAGCTTCCACATCCGGTACAATAATCGTTTGCGCCTTCTCCCAGCTTGTACCACAAACTCCTTTACCCTTTCGGATACGCGTACACGCTACGGGACCCTGAAATGGTCCCAGCACCAATTCATCTTTTTTTACAAGGTAGAATCCTATCCATAACCATCCGAATTGTTCTTTCAGGGCAGCAACAATATTGGCCAGATTAGCGATGACATCTTCTTCTCCATCAATCAATGCCCTGATCTGTGGTAAGATTGTTTTATAATTTTCCGATTTGGTACCTTGTGCAATAACGAGGTCTTCTGCCATAGAAAGAGTTTGAAAAACAAAATTAAGCCAGAATCAAATAGGATGTCCTGTATATTCGATTCCAAGCCCGGGCAAACCGGATATTATGACTTTGCCGTTGTCAAATTTTAAGCCGGTAGCTATATCTTCAGCGAGTAAAAGCGGTCCATCCATATCAACATAATCCAATAGAGGAAGCAGATGCGCGATTGCAGCACTTCCAATCGTGCTTTCGTTCATGCTTCCAACCATCACTTTCATGTTAAGCTGTTTTGTTTTCTGAATCATCCTTCGGGCCGGTGTAATGCCGCCGCATTTGGTAAGTTTGATATTTATTCCATGAAAATATCCACGGCATTTTTCCACATCCGATTCATGCACACAGGACTCATCAGCAATCAAAGGAACAGGAGATCGTTCGTATAACACTTTCATTCCTTCAAAATCATCCTTTGCCAATGGTTGTTCAATAAATTCAATTCCCAGTTCTTTCAGAAGTATAATTTTATGAAGAGCTTCCTCCGGTTTCCATCCTGCATTTGCATCTACCCTAAAGACAGCTTTTGTATGCTCCCTCAATGCCTTTACAATTTGTATATCTTCTTCTGTACCCAGTTTGATTTTATAGACGGGCCATGGTTTCTCTTTTATTTTTTTTATCATATCATCAACGGTATCAATTCCGATCGTGTAATCTGTAAATGGACCGTTCAAAGGATCGAGCTTCCATAATTCATAGAGAGGCTTTTGTTTCATCTTGCCGAATAAATCCCAGGCAGCAATATCCAGCGCGCAAACCAAAAAAGAATTGTTTGGAAAAAGATGATGCAGATAATGCCAATATCTTTCCGGATCGGTAAATGCAAACTTTTCAACGAATGCTTTTTTGCTTTCCAAATCCTCAATCATCTTTTCCACCGGAATATGATAATATGAAATTGCCGGGGCTTCTCCATAACCCCTGATCCCTAAATGATCAATGCTCACTATAAAACTAGGTTGATGTGTTTTCGTGCCTTTTGAAATGGTGAATGGATACCTGAAGGGAAGATTATATGAAGTATAGTTGATTTTCATTTCAAATCAGGATGATGAATAAGGTAAAGCAAAAGATAACTGATTTATCTGCCTGAATTGTGTACATAACCTTTCAGATCTTCATTGAAATCTTTTTCTTTCAGAAGATCTTCAAGCAGCAGGTGCATGCGATATTTCCAAAAATGTTTTGCGTTCGCAGGAACATTAATTCGTTCATCATGTGGATTTTCCCTGCGGATATTTCCATCCATTCCCAACAGATCCTGCAATTGAAAAATAGACCACATGGCTGGTGAATGCAGATGTTGTATAACGATTGATTTATTAACCCAGGGTTCGCAGAAATAAGGAGCTTCGCCCCATTGTCCCAAATCCTGATTGAAAAAACGCTGCGTTCTTTCCTTATCTTCTTCCCACCACCCTCGTATGGTGCTCATATCATGGGTTGATGGAGTTACAACAGACAAATAAGGAGCATCAGCAGGATGGAAAAATTCTTTTTTGGGATCTTTTGGCATGCGCTGGATCTCCAAACTGAGAATTCCTAACTGTTCCATTACATCCGGCACACAATGAGGAACCATACCAAGATCTTCCCCGCAGACGAGCATGTTTGTGGCACGTTTTAAAGGCGGTAATTTTTTCATGGCTTCTTCTTCCCAGAAATGATCCTGGCGACGGAAAAAATAATCGACATATAAATCCTTCAATTGTTGTTGCAATCCCCAATCAAGATATCGAAAAGAAGAAGTTTTTTCCATAGCAATCCTGAAATGAAATAACTCTTTGTTCGAATCCGGAACTTCAAAAAGAATGACATTAGAAAGAATGTTCAGAAGACCATTTTTGATCTTCTCATTGAAATCATTTTTCTCCAATTCAGCAAAATGATTTTCAACCTTTCGTTGCGTATCAAAAGCTTTTAGCGGCTCAAAGAGGCCGTTACCGATATGATTGAAGAATAAAGATTTGATATGATCTGATTTGTTATCAAAAAACTCCCATAATACGGCGTCATTCACAAAGGGTTTTGTATAACGGGAATAGTCAAACCAGATATTTCTATCCCGAAATTCATTCAGGTGTACTGGCAATATCGGATCGAAATGTCCCATAACCCCATCAACTGAATGCATGGGAATACTCCAGATGCGAAAAAAACCTAAAATATGATCAATGCGAAATGCATCAAAATAATTGGCCATTTGTTCGAACCGCTGTTTCCACCAGGTGAAACCGTCTTTGGCCATTTGTTCCCAATTATAAGTTGGGAATCCCCAATTCTGTCCCTTGACTGCAAAATCATCGGGAGGGGCCCCGGCCTGCATATCCATATGATATAATTCCGGTTCAATCCAGGCATCGCAGCTATAACGATAAATTCCTATGGGAATATCTCCTTTAAGAATTATACCATTTTTATGAGCATGATCAAAAGCCTCACGCAATTGGAGATGTAAATGGTATTGAATAAAATATTGCAATGCGATCGCATCATAATGTCTGGCCTGAGGTGATACAAATTTTTCTATCGCATTTTTGTCATACCTGCTATGCCATTTCCATGTAGTAAAATCTGCGCTGTCATTCCGGTCACGGAGATAACAAAAAGCTGCATAAGGGATCAGCCAATGCTTATGGCTTTCAAAAAATTCCTGGTATTCTTCGCTTTGAATAAACTCATCTTTCTGAAGCGAAAACAATTCTTTAATGACTGATAATTTAAGTTTTATTACTTCTTCATAATCCAGTTCCGGAAGAGCATTTAGCTGTTTTTGTTTTTTCTTCAGGAGTTTGATTACGGAAGCATTTTTTTTCCCGGCAACTTTTTCAAGATCCAGATAAATAGGATGCAGTGCAAATGCAGAAATAGCAGCGTATGGATAAGAATCGATCCATGTATGCGTTGCAGAAGTATCGTTGACCGGCAGGATCTGAACTAATTTGAGTCCGACTTTTTTTGTCCAGTCAATTAACAATTTCAAATCGCTGAATTCTCCTACTCCCCAGGAATTTTTGCTGCGAAGACTAAATACAGGAATACTTACACCCGCGCCTCTCCAGGTATTATTTGGCAAATGGATAAAACCATCATGCAAGACAGTAATCTTTTTTTGCAATGCATCTCCATACAAGGTTCTATTATCTCCATCTTCAAAATGATGAAATTTCTTATGCTTCAAATCATATACGCCATATTTGTAAGAAACCGGAAATGATTCTTTTGGTAAATCTATTTTATATTCCCACCAATTCCCTTCCAGGGTCATCAATAAAGGAGATTTGGTATCCCAATCTCCCAGAGCATTTCCACTTCCTGACAGGCAGACAATTTCATCTTTTTTTAATAACGGAGCTTTTACTTTGAAAATATGACTAAAAGGTTTTCGGGATACCGGACTTTTTTCTTTTTTATGAAGTTTGAGTAGGGTCTGCTGAAAAGGGGCGCTGAAAAAAGCATTCTCATATTCTCCTGCGTGGTTCCATGTATCCACGACTTGTATTTCTTCGATAGTTTGTTTGAAAATATCAATCACGCGATCATTTCCCCATTCATTGATGACAGCTCCATCTTCAGTTCTGAATAAATAACTATATTGAATCTTCGAACCTTTTTTCAGATCTACTTCAATCGTTCCCTGCCAGAAATCATTATTCATATATTGAAGGGGAAAAAGTTTTCCAGGATCCTCATTTCCCAGCGCCTCAATATTTCCCGTTACATATAATGCCTGCCTGAACTTTGTATGAAACCGTAAGTAAAAATGAATCTTCATTAATTGATAAAATTTGATGCATAAACCAGCAATGAACAATTGGCAATAAGCAAAAAGATATTCTAGTCTGGCTTGATGTTCTTTTATCTTTAATTTAATTGCCCATTGCCAATTGCTTATTGGCACTCCGAATGTGTAATTTATACACCGGGCGAATTTATATCAAAACAACGAGTTAAAAAGAAAATTTCAGAAGCATATAATGAGAACTAATGATTTTATTATATTTGCGCACCAAATATTTTGAAATGGAAAATGCAAAAAAATCTTCAGGCCTCTATTGGGTACTCTTTCTGATATCAGTAGGCGCTTTTTTTGGGTTGTATCAAATTATTGGAGGTGTTTGTATTCTTACATTGCCGTTCGTATGTACCTGGTTTGCTAAAGCATTAGATATAATGTGAGTTAACCTGGTCATTTTCTTTTCCCAGGCAGGGATTTTAACAGGAAGCAATTATTGTTTCTTTATGAAAGATTTCACCATTTCTATATCTCTTCCTTTCATTTGCAAAAAATAGGCGCCGGGTGCCATGTTTGATAAGGAAATGTTCAGGGTCGTATTACCTGAATTCAATGTATAATTAAATGAATGGACCCTTTGTCCATAAGTGTTGTATATCGCTATGTTGAACTGCTCCATTTTTTTAGCAAATACAACAAGATAAAGGTTCTCATCAGCGGGGTTGGGTTGCAGGCTTACCAGGCTGATGGGTAAATCAACCTGCCTTGATAGTGCCACTACACCTGAATAGGAAGTTGAACCATTCTTAAATTCAAGCATCAGCCGATAATAAATAGTACCATCTGTTTTGTGCAAATCTGTATAACTTAAACTTTTTTCGCCCGTATTATCGATTGAAGCAGTTACACTGTAATTCGTATTGTCAAGAGAACTTTCAACTTTATAATCTAATACATCATCCACTGTATTCATTGCCCAATTAAGTTGTGCGCCCTGGTCAGTTAATTTTCCTTTGAAATATTGCAATGCTGAAATTGGCAAAACACTGCAAATGGGAATTGTACCCATTGGCGCGATATAACCAGTTGCTGTTGCACCATTGTTTCCTGCTGTTGCAAAATTCGATGATCCTGTGCAGGCAGCTTTACCCTGGGCAATTACACCGTTGGTCCCACCGCTGACAGATGCAGTAATTGCTCCTGGAAAAACAGCGCCAGATGCCCAGATTGCTCCACCACCCCCGCCGCCTCCAGGACCTGTACAGTCGTTAGTTATATTATTGCTGGCATCTGATCCCTTTGCTCCGTTTGCCTGAATTGTTATGCTTCCACTTACCGTAGTAACATTTAATATCACGGCTCCACCCCCGCCACCCCCGCCGCCCCCATCACCTTCAGCCTTGGTTGGATCCAAACAAGCTGCATTGACTGGAGAAATGCCATTGGCAAATATTGAACCTCCTCCGGCAGTAATCGCAGAAGCTGTCAGGATTACAATTCCACCGCCATTTCCACCTGGTTCACCCACACCATTATTTTCCTGCCCTGAGCCCCCTCCGCCTCCCAAAAAAATTCTATTCTGCGCCGGAGAATAACCGTAAGTTGACAGAGCCAGGCCTCCTACGCCGGGATTTGCCCCCAGACACTGAAACCCAGTTTGGTTAGTCCTCTGTCCGCCACCTCCTCCAGCTCCATAATTTCCACCACCGGCACCGCCGGTATTGGTTGCATTTCCACCACCACCGCCATTCGCCTGTTTACCCTTTCCATAATCCTTGCTTGTTATATATGCAGCTATTCCTTCTCCTTTTTTCCCACCTGTATGATATTTATCTGAAGTTGGAACGGATGTATAAAAATCTGAAATCGGGATAAAATAACTACAATCATAAGGAGATGGTTCAGGATAATTCAGCAGTGCGCCTCCCTGAAAACCTTGTCCGCTGACATCGATATTATTATTCAGAAAAATAGTGTTTGTTGCTTCCAATGCAACAATGCCTCCTGTACCGGAGACAGGATCCCAGGAACTTGCCGTTAATGTACCGGATATTGTTACTGAATTATAAACAGGAACGGAAACCAATTGAACAGTCTGGGTTGGATCATAAGCATTGACCAATTGATATTGTAGCAACACATCATTACCACTAATGCTACATATATAATTGAATTCATAATTACCCGCATCGCCGATGGCTGAAATATCTCCAAAAGAACTGTTATTAGATGAATTGATCGTTGCCCCCTTCATTTGAATGATTAAAACCTTTGTACCGGCGCCAAGACCGGAAGTCGTATTTAAAGTAACTGTGTTGGAGATGGTATTAATCGCGGTGACCTGGTAGTAAGAATTAACAACACCGGAAATAGTTTGCCCATTTACAGTGCCGCAATAAAAAAAAACGATTAGCAATAACTGTCTTATAATTGCTTTGGCTATCATACGGATAATGGATAGACCCGTTTAGGGGGTTTGTTCCAAAATACAACAAGATCGATAAAGATACAAGCGCAACCCTTACTTACTGAAGTATAACGATTTATAATTCATTTTCTGATGATTTTAGCCATTATTTTTGCTTCTTCAAATATCACTTATGGCATCTCCTGCTTCCCTATATGAAGAAAAAACAGACTACTATCGTTCGAAACTGGGCGTCTTACAAAAAAAACTCAACCTCATTGCATTATTGCGTATATCCGTCTTCGTGATATTCGGCGTCAGCATTTATTTCTACATTAAGACTTTTCAAATAGCTGTCCTGATTACAACCATTTTGCTTCTCTCAGTATTTATCGGCCTGATCCGGATAAATTCTTTTATGAGGAGAAAAAAATTGTTGTTCGAACAGCTTTTATTTATCAATTCGAATGAACTATCTGTTCTTCAAAATCAACCTAATCAATTCGATAATGGACAACAATTCATTAGTCAGGAAACCTATCAGGCCGACCTAGATATTTTTGGTCATGGTTCTGTTTTTCACTTATTGAACAGAACTACAACCAGCCATGGACGTGAGAAGCTCGCTGCGTTGCTTCAACATCCGCTAAACAGAAAGGCAGATATTGAAAGTTTTCAGGAAGCTGCAAGAATATTATCTGAAAAATTTGAAAAAAGGCAATTGCTTACTGCAAACGGATTATTATATGGAGAAAAAGAAGAGAATCTGAACTCTGTTGGATCCTGGCTGAATACAAGCAACCGTGTCAAACAAAAAAAATGGATATTAATTCTCAGATGGGTATTACCGATTTATAATTTGGGTGCGACTTATTTTTATCTGTTTACAGGAATCTTCTTACCATTTGCAATAGCTTTGATATTAACCTGGCTGCTTCTTACGTTGTTTTCAAAATATATATCTGAACAACATCAGTTGATCAGCAAAAAACAGCAGACCCTCGATCAGTACACTGCAATCCTGCGAGAGTTTGGCAATACTGAATTTGGTTCCTCAATCTGTTTAGAAGAATTAAGATATTCTGCTGTTGAAGCACATCAGGCAATTTCCAGGCTCTCAAAACTAGCGAATGCTTTTGACCGCAGGTTGAATCTTGTTGTCAACATTTTCCTGAATAGTCTTTTTCTATATGATATCCAGGTCATCATTGCATTGGAAAACTGGAAGGGAAAAAACAAGAATAAATTTCAGCAATGGATCGACTGTGTGGGCATGATAGAATATTTAAATTCATTAGCTGTATTTGCATTTAATAATCCGGGCTATGCTTATGCTTCGATTGCTGATGAAAAAATAATTATTGAAGCAAAACAAATAGCTCATCCATTGATACCCGAAAAAGAGAGAATTGTCAATGACTTTTTGATAGGAAAAAATGAAAAACTTCAGCTTATCACTGGATCTAATATGTCTGGTAAAACGACCTTCCTGCGCACCATTGGAGTCAACCTCCTGCTGGCTCAATGCGGTTCACCCGTTTGTGCTGAGTCCTTTAGATTTTCGCCGATGGGCCTGCTTTCGGCTATACGTATCAGTGATTCACTCCTGGAGCACACTTCTTATTTCATGGCAGAGTTGAAAAGACTGCATCAAATCGTGAAGCAACTGCAAAACGGATTACCCGCACTGGTTTTGGTGGATGAAATATTGCGTGGAACTAATTCGGACGATAAAACCCATGGATCGGAACAATTCATCAGGAAATTGTTGCAGTATAACTGTCTGGTATTATTCGCCACGCATGATCTCAATTTAAGCAGCCTGGAAAAAGAATTTCCCTCCATGATCAGCAACTTTTGCTTTGAAAGCATTATTCAGGAAGGCGAATTATATTTCGATTACAAATTGAGGAAGGGAATCGCAAAAAACAAAAATGCGTCTTTCCTTATGCAAAAAATGGAGATCATATAAAATAAAAAACACCGCTGGAAACAGCCACCGGTGTTAAAAATGGTCACATATATTTTTCCGGATTACTCCGGTTATAATCAATTGTTAGCTTGGTCATCTTCTAAGCCTGCTAGCAGACTTCATGTTGCGTTGAATATTCCATAAATCAACTACACTGAAAGCGTTCTTTTTTGCTTTAGGTACATGCACGTCAGTAGCAACTGTTTCTTTAACTTCTGTAACCAGTCTTTTCAATAATTCCTTTTCCATCTTTACAATAGATGGAATGACATCATTCTTCATAATGTATTCTTTTTTATCTGTTAAAAAATCTTTGAGCAATTCAGGGAGAAAAACACGAAGAACCGTTAGAAAGAAAGTGTTAGATCTTAAAACCCATGCTTGCAAGTATTATATTGCTCAAAATTGCGACGCAAAGATACGAATTCTTTCAATAGTATACAAATCTCAGGCAAAAATCCAGGCCTAACTGTTGCATAATAGCTTAACTATCAGCACTTAAAGCGGTGTTAAAAAAATATGTAAATTTTACACATTATTGGCCTAAAATCAACTTAAAAACCAATAAAAAACCGCCGGTTTTGATCCGGCGGTTTTCAATATTTCGGTTCAATTCTTATTTCACTTCTTCAAATTCTGCATCGGTTACATTTTCTGAACTAGTGGAAGCTCCTGCCTGTCCTCCTGCGTTGCCCGCATCACCCTGCGGCTGTTGTGTGCCAGCCTGCTGTGATGCTTTATACATTTCTTCCGATGCTGTTGTCCATGCAGCATTGATTTCTGCAATGGATGAATCAATGGCTGAAATATTCTGTGACTTCTGCGCTTCTTTCAATTTGTTCAAGGCAGATTCAATTGGCGCTTTTTTATCAGCAGGAATCTTATCACCATATTCTTTCAGCTGTTTTTCTGTCTGGAAGATCAGACTATCTGCCTGATTCAGCTTGTCCACTTTTTCGCGTGCAACTTTATCAGAAGCTTCATTGGCTTTTGCCTCCGCTTTCATTCTCTCTACTTCGTCCTTATTCAATCCGCTACCCGCTTCAATCCGAATCTTTTGTTCCTTGCCTGTGCCTTTATCTTTAGCCGTCACATGAAGAATTCCATTAGCATCGATATCAAATGTTACTTCAATCTGCGGAACACCTCTTGGAGCCGGCGGAATACCATCGAGGTTAAACATGCCTAAACTTTTATTCTGGCTGGCCATTGGACGTTCACCCTGTAATACATGAATCTGCACGCCGGGTTGATTATCGCTGGCAGTAGAAAACACCTCTGATTTTTTGGCTGGGATGGTTGTATTTGAATCAATCAGCCTTGTCATTACCCCACCCATGGTTTCGATTCCGAGACTAAGTGGTGTAACATCCAGCAACAACACATCTTTTACCTCTCCTGTTAAAACTGCTCCCTGAATTGCTGCACCTACTGCTACTACTTCATCAGGATTCACACCTTTATTTGGTTTTTTACCAAAGAATTTCTCTACGATTTCCTGCACTTTCGGAATACGTGTACTTCCGCCAACGAGGATCACTTCATCGATCTGGGAAGTGTTCATACCTGCATCTTTCAATGCTTGTTCACAGGGCTTGAGACATCTTTCGAATAAGCTGTCTGACAACTGCTCAAATTTTGCCCTGCTTAATTTCTTTACAAGGTGTTTGGGAACACCGTCCATTGCCGTGATATAAGGCAGATTAATTTCCGTTTCACTGGAAGACGATAATTCTATCTTGGCTTTTTCTGCAGCTTCTTTCAAACGTTGCAAAGCCATAGGATCTTTTCGAAGATCAATATTTTCGTCTTTTTTAAATTCATCGGCGAGCCAGTCAATAATAATTTTATCAAAATCGTCACCACCCAGGTGAGTATCACCATTGGTCGATTTTACTTCAAACACACCATCACCTAATTCGAGGATAGAAATATCAAAAGTTCCTCCACCTAGGTCAAATACTGCAATCTTTTCATCCTTTCCTGCCTTATCCAATCCATAAGCCAATGCTGCGGCTGTGGGTTCATTGACAATACGGCGAACATTCAATCCGGCGATTTCGCCGGCTTCTTTCGTTGCCTGTCTCTGAGCATCATTAAAATATGCAGGAACCGTGATCACGGCTTCTGAAACTTCCTGGCCGAGATAATCTTCTGCCACTTTCTTCATTTTCTGAAGGATCATGGCACTGATCTCCTGGGGAGTATAGTGACGGCCTTCAATGTCAATACGGCAAGTATTATTGTCACCTTTTACAACTTTATAGCTCCAATGGCTGATTTCATTCGTCACTTCGTCATAGCGGCGACCCATAAAACGCTTCACCGACATAATGGTATTTAGTGGATTGGTGATGGCCTGTCTTTTGGCCGGGTCTCCAACCTTACGTTCACCATTTTTCAAAAATGCCACGACAGACGGAGTGGTCCTGCGTCCTTCATCATTAGGAATGACAACAGGTTCATTTCCTTCCATAACCGCGACACAACTATTGGTTGTACCAAGGTCTATTCCTATAATTTTTCCCATATAATTGATTTGCTTTTAGGTTAGTACAATAGAATACCATACCTAATTGTCAATCATTATGCCATGGAAGGAAAAATGAAAAATTGGCAGGTAAG
>DATJXY010000082.1:0-61413 GCA_035499855.1 Puia sp.
AATGGAAGCTGGAAGCCTGGAGATTTTGAGGAGGTGAAATAATCCTGGTTAACAATTCGCCCTAAACCGGCTTGAGTGTTCCCGAAGGCAATCATTCATTTTCGATATAATCAACTTTTTGCCTGCGGGACAACTCGTGCCGGAGTTGAGTTTGCTGCTATGCGGCAGACGAATATATTCTCAGCATCATACCGCTATCAGCCCATATCCAGCCGACGGAATTCTATCAGCATTTGTTGTTATCTTCATCAGCAGTTTTTCAATCGGCAGCGGCTCCGGGCTGGACATTATAAAATACCAGCACAACAGCAAGCTCTGGCCGTTGTACGTCATTCAAAAAACACCTTACATGAAGAATAAGCTTTTTATATTAACAGTTCTTGTTTTTCTCATCGGACTTGCACAGGCGCAAGCACAACAAGTTATTCGGCTGTATTCTGGAAAAGCTCCCGGTTCTGAAAACTGGACCTGGAAAGAGCAAAATTTGGGAGGTTATCTAAGAGATGTGACTGATCCGACTTTAACGGCTTTTGTTCCTTCAAACCCAAATGGTATTGCTGTTATTATCGCACCGGGCGGCGGTTTTCATTACCTCGTTTATGAGCTTGAAGGAACTGCCGTCGCAAAGAAATTAAATGAAAAAGGAATAACTGCCTTCGTATTAAAATATCGGTTGGTGCACGAAGACCCCGTTCATCCGTACTATAACAAAATGATGGAAACAAAGAATTTTAAAATGCTAGATTCGGTGAGTACACCCGTAATAAAACTCGCACTTCAGGATGCATTAACTGCGATTAAGTATGTCCGCCAACATGCGGCAGAATACAAAATTGATTCTGACAAAATAGGCTTCATGGGCTCTTCTGCTGGAGGAACTGTTGCGATGTCAGTCACTTACAATGCTTTGGAAGAGAGCCGCCCAAATTTTGTGGCAGTTCTTTATGCTTATGCCAATGCTATAATCGGTTCCAAAGTCCCATCTGTGAGGACACCCATCTTTATTGCTTGTGCCAGTGATGACGAATTCGGTTTTGCCGCCCACAGTGTTCAAATTTATTCCAAATGGTTAGAGGCTAATCAACCTGTTGAATTGCACATATACGAAAGAGGAGGGCACGGGTTTATAATGAAAAAGCAGAATCTTCCGTGTGATACATGGTTAGAAAGATTTACAGATTGGCTTTCAATGCAATATCCTTAAAGTAACAAAATGTACAGTTGATAGCATCAGACAATAATAGTAGGCATTCAAACAATAATTAGCGGTTTTCTGTCATAGCTGAGTTAGAAACAATTTATTTTTCAAACTAATTAAAGATTTAGGAGAACGAACGCACCCCTAAACCGGCGCATTCTATGACAAAAACAAATTAAGTTTTTAGTTTTATAGGGCCGGATATATTAAGCTACATGTTGATGCAAGTGGACGAAGGGTGTGCCTCTGTTGACTACGGCAAATATCCGGGCTATTAATTTATTTCTGATGGCATTGATTACACACATGGCATTTTTACCTTCCTGCAACTTGCGATAATAATATTCTTTTAATTGTTTATCATGTCTGATAGCTACTATAGCGCCCATGTGCAATAGTGATTTTATTTTTTTATTAGCCATATGAGATACTTTTGTGCGTCCGCGTACACTCGAGCCTGAGCGGTATTCAAAGGGAGCCACTCCGGCATAGCATGCCAGTTGTCTGCTTTGCTGAAAGCAACTGAAACAACGTGTGGTAACTATTAATGATACGGCTATCTGCATGCCTATTCCCGGAACAGAAGTAATCAGGTCATATATTTTTTTTAGCTCCTGGTTGCTGTTAACGATTTCCATAATTAATTTTTCTGCTTTTTCAATCCGTTTATTGATGTAAAGCACCATTCGGTTGGAATCATTTATTACTTCCCTGCAAATGTCTTTGTCCAAAAATGATTTTGTTTCTGCTGCTGCCACCATAAAAACTTTTCGCGATTCCATCAGCCGGTCTCTGTGACCTAGCATCAGTTTTAACTTCACCAGGTCCTTTTCAGGTAAACGGAAAAGCTTTATTTCATGCTGATACAGTAAGGCATACCTGGCAATGGCCTTGGCATCTGCTTTATCATTTTTGCCTCTTTGCAATCCTAAAGACCTTTTAATTTCTATAGCCGGCACAAGAGCATAATCCAATTTTTGTTCCGACAAACAGCTACATAAGGGCATAGCATATACACCCGTATGCTCCAGACAAAACAATATTTTTGATGTATCAGAGGATTGCAAAGAACTGGCCGCATGATTTATCAGTGAACGAATGCCAGACTTTGTATTTTCAAATTTTTCATGTCGCTCTTTCCCTGCAGCAATAACATAACTGTCAAGATAGTTTTTTGAAACATCTATCCCGACAAGTACAAGATACTTTTCCATAACTTTGTTTTTAGAGTTGAACAATAAGTTTGAATACCATTAAAGCCTTTAGTAGGTCCTTACACCTAACATTCTATTTAATGCAGTATTCATCAATAGCAGCGGACTAATGCGCCAGATAGGTCTTAAAACCTGGCGAGCGTTATAGCTCTCCGCTGCTATGTTTTCTCCAGTAAGTTACTTTTGATTATTATAATGTAAATCTAAAGGCGAGTGTTCAATCGGGCTTACAAAATCCAATTTCATATTGAGTGCATATGCCCGATTGACAACTCCTGCCAAATTGCTTAAATCATAAAATTCTTTTAATTTGAATGATTGTTCTGTCACGACTCGTTCAACGGGCATTACATGTAATGCAAATAAGTTTTGCCGCGCACGCCAGAGGCTATTATCGGTTATGCATTTATGTTAGTTCTTATTTAGGCACGAGTTGTCAATCGCTTGCTTACTTATATTTTGAGTTGTACTTGTTCAGCGCGATTGAACACTCGCGCCGGACTTGGGGTATTACTTTGGTGTCGCAGGAAGATTTATTGTTGGTGGAACCGGGATCTGGCAATCGTATTGCACGATAACATTTCCTGCATAAACCGTTGGGTAGTTATAGATATTATATAAATAAGAACCACTTGATGACTTGTCTATAACGAAGTTATTTGGACCGGCACCCGCTCCTATTGTATAATGAACAGAATTCGTTGGATTATTTTTGTTGTACATCTGAAAAAACAATTGCAAGGAACGGTCAGATCTTGAAGGGTTGATGCCATTATCATATGAGCTGTATACATAATAATCGTGCAATTGTCCTCCCTGAGTATAAATGCTGTCGCTTAGGCAATTTCCACCAAAATCATAGCTTAATTGCTCCAGTTTCACCTGTCCCTGGAATATGGTTTCCAGTTGAAATTGAGCATTGAAATTATAGGTCCAAACGGGTACTGAAGTAACAGAGTGATTTACGTTGTCCACAAGGGTTAGCTGAACCTGCGCAGTAGATGAGATCGAAGCTGCTGTTCCGGAAGGATAGCTCAAAGTGTAGTAAGCAACAAGACTAAGAGAATTGTCTGGCTGAATATAATAATCATTAATGCGGATAAGGTTATTGCTCGCGTCATAAATAAATTCAAAATGATTGGCCGGAGCTCCGTTTTGTAAATTGATTGCTGTAATTAATCGTCTGTTCGCGTCGTATATCAGGTTACCGTTGAATTGTTGCAGCATATTATAATCGTAGAAATTGAGATAATTGTAAATCGCTCTGCTTACGATAATGGAATCCGGTTTGCAGATTGGCTGATAAATGGTTTCGCCTGTTTTATAGCATGAAGAATACATAAAAAATGAGCAGCCAATGATGAACGTGTTAATTAATTTTCTTTTCATAAAAATATTTTTAATCCTGGTTGATTGAGTTATCCTATCAACAAGAGCATATTAACCAGAAAGTGTCGGGCAAACTATTCTTGTAGATTGGTTTTGGCTAATAATTATTCTTCTATCGTCTTCTGGAATTCAACGGGCTAAATCGAAAGTAAAGTCATCAATTCGTCCTTTCAATACAGAATCCATAAATGGCGATTGTGATTAAGTAGATGGCGGCAATTGGAAATAATTGGATGGGTAATATTTAAATTCAAATAGGTACAAATAAATTCACCCAGATTATCATTTCTTATCGAACCGGTCCCGGGATCTGCCGCGGGTATTTTGATCATTCGTCAATTTCAGAATCACCCTATACTGGCGAGCGGGTATTACTCAGGGCAACATCGGCTTTATAATTTAATAAACGTATACCCGCAGAACAACTCATGCCAAAAGTCTAAATTTTCGTCAATGCCTTGATACCGGTAACGGCTATCTGAAGACCCACACAAAAGGTAAGAAATGCAATAATCCGATTGATAATTCTTTCGCCGTTTGAGCCAACATAACGCAAAAGTGTTTGTGTATTCAGGTATAAAAAATAAACCATTGAACAGATAAGAATGATTGAAAGCATTAATGCAGCTGTATTAAAAAGATATTCTTTAAAATCATTGGTAGCACTATGGGCACTAAGCGTGAAAAGAACGGCCATCGTTCCCGCACCTGTTGTTATCGGAAATGTAATCGGGAAAAATAATTGATCATCCAGATCATCCTTTGTTGTGGGCTTACCTGTACCATCCGTATTTTTTTCAGAAGACTTTTTATCAGACAAAAACTCCCACCCCGTTTTACAAATCATGATACCTCCGGCTACCTGAATTACCGGTATTGTTATCCCGAATAATTCCAAAATCCAGTGGCCGGCAAATACTGTGATGGTACAAAGAAGAAAAGCGTATATAGTAATTTTCATCACGGCCTTTCTTTTTTCGGGCCGGGAAAGGCTGGTGAAGTAATGGTTGACAATAAGCGCTGATCCGATGGGATTGACTACAGGGAAAAGTGCGATGATACCGATAAATACAAAATGAATTAATGAGTGATAATAATCCGACATTAACTTAGCTATTAAGACAGAATACCTGTAAAACAAAAACCGTTAAACATAGGCTGGGACTATATTTGACGGTTTAATGAGTGATCCGGATTGGATTCGAACCAATGACCTACTGCTTAGAAGGCAGTTGCTCTATCCAACTGAGCTACCGGACCAATTTTTTTATTTTTTTCCTTTTCAACCAATGACCTTCCCGACTTAAAGTCGGGATGCTCTATCCAACTGAGCTACCGGACCATTCAAAAAGAGCGCAAATTTAATAAATTTATCCTAAACCATTGATCGGATCAGATGTATTACAGAAATCCTGGTGCTGCCTTGTCACCGGCATAAATCATCCACCATATTAATTTCGTATTTAAAAAATCTATAGCATGGAAATTGGTATCAGCACATTTGTAGAAAGAACTCCGGACCCTGCAACAAAACAAACCATCTCTTCCGCGCAGCGGATTCATGACCTGATGGAAGAAATTCAACTCGCCGATCAACTCGGACTGGATGTATTTGCAGTGGGTGAACATCATCGTCCCGATTTTGTGGCTTCTGCTCCAGCCGTGATCCTCGGTGCTGCAGCAGCTGTCACAAAAAATATTAAGCTCTCAAGCGCAGTAACCGTTCTGAGTTCAGACGACCCGGTCCGCGTTTTCCAGGATTTTGCAACCATTGATTTATTATCCAATGGAAGGGCTGAAATTATGGCCGGACGCGGCTCTTTCATCGAATCCTTTCCATTGTTCGGATATGACCTCGATGACTATGATGAATTGTTTGCAGAAAAACTGGAATTGCTGATCCAGCTCAACAAAAGCGAAAAAATAACCTGGAAAGGCAAACACCGCCCTCCTGTCAATAACCTCGGCGTCTATCCCCGACCCTATCAGAAAGAATTGCCGATCTGGGTCGCGGTTGGCGGCACACCCGAGTCAGTCGTGCGCGCAGCAACTTATGGGTTGCCGATGGCCCTGGCCATCATTGGCGGAAGCCCGGATCATTTCAAACCATTGACTCAACTGTATCGCCGGGAATACAAAACAGCAGGGCATGATGAAAAAAAATTACAACTGAGCGTACACTCACATGGATATATAGCCGAAGATTCGGCGCAGGCGGCCAATGAATTCTTTCCTTCCTACCAATATGTCATGACCCAGCTGGGAAGAGAGCGCGGGTGGCCTCCCATGAGCCGCGAACAGTTTGAAGCCATGCGTTCCCCTAAAGGATCACTGCTGGTAGGAAGCCCCGCAGAAGTCGTCGACAAAATCCTCTACGAATCTGAAATGTTTGGGCTGACCCGTTACCTGCTGCATATCAGCGTGGGAACAATGCCGCATGAACAGGTAATGCATGCTATTGAGTTGCTTGGGACGAGGGTGGCGCCGGAGCTTAGGAAGGCAATGGGGGGATAGACCCTGGACCATAAAATATAGACAATAGCCATGGACCATGGTCAATGGTCCATGGTCGGCAAATAATCACTAACTCCCTGGTCTATTCGTCGAAAATCATTTCCTTTTCCAAACCCATTTCCTTAACTTAATAAAAAATTGCCTGTCATGACTAATTTCGATACTGCTCACGTAAAAAATATCGTCCTGCTTGGCCATGCAGGATCCGGTAAAACGACCCTGGCCGAATGCATGCTCTTCGAAGCCGGACTGATTACCCGCCGGGGTACAGTGGAAGAAAGAAATACCGTCGGTGATTTTTATGAACTGGAGCAGGAAAGAGGAAATACAATTTTTGCCAAATTGCTACATACCCAATGGCGGGGATATAAGATCAATATTTTAGATACTCCGGGTTATGATGATTTTGCGGGCGAAGTACTCTCTTCATTGCGCGTAGCCGACACCGGCATCATGGTTCTGAATGCCAGTTTCGGTGTGGAAGTGGGAACCGATATCATCTGGGAATACACAGAGAAATTCAAAACCCCGATGATTTTTGCCGTCAATAAACTGGACCAGGACAAGGCCGATTTCGATAAGACTGTTCGCCAGGCCAAGGATCATTTCGGACGCAATGTGGTAGTTGTTCAATATCCCCTCAATTCGGGACTGGGTTTTAATACCATCATTGATGTTCTCCGTATGACCATGTATAAATTCCCCGAACAGGGTGGGAAACCTGAGAAACTTCCCATCCCCGGTGAAGAAAGAGAAAGAGCCGACCAATTACACAAAGAACTCATCGAAGCCATTGCCGAAAACGATGAAGGGTTAATGGAAAAATATTTCGACAAGGGTGAACTGGATGAAGATGAAATGAAGATTGGGTTGAAAAAAGCCATGATCAATCACGATCTTTTCCCACTGTTCTGTATATGCGCAAAAAGGAATATGGGCAGTGGTCGACTGATGGGATTCATCGATAATGTTTGTCCCAGCGCCAACGAAATGCCCCCGCAAAAGACTATTTCAGGCGACCTGCTTCCCTGCGATGCAAATGGCGCTCCCTGCATCTTTGTCTACAAAACCATATCGGAAGCCCATATCGGGGATATGTCGCTCTTCAAAGTCTATTCAGGCACGATCCGCAGCGGAATGGAACTGATCAACGAATCGAATGGCGTGACTGAAAAAATTAACCAGCTCTTTGTTGTGGAAGGAGCCAAACGGGTATCCATAAACGAACTTACTGCGGGCGATATCGGAGCAACTATTAAACTCAAACATACTCACGTCAATAATACCCTGCATGCAAGAGGAAAGAATTATGAATTGCCTCCTATTGATTTTCCCTCACCGCTGATGAGTATTGCCATTGAACCTGCACAAAAAGGTGACGAGGAAAGATTATCCATTGCACTCCATCAGGTACAGGAAGAAGATCCGACTGTCATCGTGGAAGTCTCTCAGGAACTGAGACAGACCATCATCCATTGCCAGGGTGAATTGCATTTGTCTGTTATCAAGTGGAAACTGGAGCATATCTCCAAAAATCTCGTGGTAAAATTCATCAAACCGCGTATCCCTTACCGTGAGACGATCCGCAAATCTATTCAGTCCAATTACCGCCATAAAAAACAATCCGGGGGTGCCGGTCAGTTCGGGGAAGTATACATGCAGGTAGAACCCTGGAAAGAAGGAATGCCGGATCCCAAGGGCTTTTCCGTTCGCGGACGTGATGAATATAAACTGGACTGGGGTGGAAAACTTGTTTTCCTGAACTGTATTGTCGGCGGTGCAATTGATCTACGATTCCTGCCATCCATCCTGAAAGGTGTGATGGAGAAAATGCAGGTAGGCCCTCTAACGGGCTCGTATGTACGAGATGTGCGCGTGAGTGTATACGATGGCAAAATGCACCCGGTCGACTCCAACGATATCTCCTTCAAGATCGCCGGGCTGATGGCTTTCAAACAGGCATTCCAGCAGGCCGATCCGCAAATATTAGAGCCGGTTTATACAGTCTCAGTGTTATGTCCGGATGAACTCTCCGGTAATATTATCAGTGATCTTCAAACACGTCGTGCCATCATGGAAGGAATCGACACGGAAGGTCATTTCACAAAAATTATTGCCCGGGTTCCCCTGGCAGAAATGCATGATTATTCTTCTTCGCTTCGTTCCATCACCCAGGGCAGGGCAAAATTCAGGATGGAATTCTACGAATATGTTCCTGTGCCATTCGAAATCCAGCGGAAATTAATCGATGAATACAATAAAGTTCCGGTGAAAGAAGAAGTATAGTTATTTCACTCAAAGACGCCAAGGGAGCAAAGATGCAAAGGCTCTTTGCGTCTTGTTTATCTTGCCTTTTAACTTATCAAAAGTTTTAAACTTTGGATAAGTTAAACACCCTGCTTTTTGCGGAAAATCACGGTAGGTTCAGTTCTAAGTCTTGATTTTCAGAATTTATTATGAACTTCGGATTTCAGAACAATAATCGAGCAAGATGGATGTAAAAATAGAACCCAGCTGGAAGGAAGTGCTGTACCAGGAATTTTCCAAGCCCTATTTTTTACAGATTGTCACTTTTCTGAGGACAGAAAAATTAGCAGGGAAAACCATCTATCCCCCCGGCGGACTCATCTTCAACGCATTTAACACCACTCCATTTAATAAAGTAAAAGTCGTTCTGCTTGGACAGGATCCTTACCATGGTCCCGGTCAGGCACACGGACTCAGTTTTTCGGTGCCTGACGGAATTCCACAACCGCCATCTCTCGTAAATATTTTTAAGGAACTGCAAAGCGATATCGGTTTGCCGATTCCGCGCAATGGTAACCTCACGCATTGGGCCGAACAGGGAGTGTTATTGCTGAACGCTTCTCTCACGGTGAGAGCCAATGAGCCCATGAGCCATGCTAAAATAGGATGGGCAGAATTTACAGACACAGTGATCAAAAAAATTTCGGAACAGAAAAAAAATATTGTCTTCCTGCTATGGGGAAAATTTGCACAGGAAAAACAGGTGCTGATTGATGAAACAAAACATCTTCTTTTGAAAGCTGCGCATCCTTCCCCTTTCTCGGCCGACAAAGGTTTTTTCGGATGCAGGCATTTTTCAAAAACAAATCAATATCTCGTATCCAATGGCATTGATCCGATTGACTGGAAAATTTAAAACCCACTCATCCCCATCCCCTAAAGGGGAGAAAAAAATAAGATATCATGAACGAAAAAAAAAATACTGAACAAACTAAAACCACTTCAGGGGCAGGTGTTCCCCCTTCAGGGAGGAAGGGGGGCGGGAGTCGTGTCATGGAAATTTTCGGTCATATATGCGCGTTATGGGCAGCGATTGTATTCATATTCACCATGTTCATCTTTTTGATCCCCTTTTTTTTATTTTGTTATTTCCTTCCTGAACCAAAAAGGACAGATCGTTTTATTGTATTCGGAAGAATCTGGATGAACACTTTTTTAACATTAGTTGGTTGTCCCCTCAAAATAAAAAACAAAGAATATTTTAAGAAAGGAGAAACTTATATTGTCGTATGCAATCACAATGCACTGATCGATGTTCCTGTTTCATCACCAGGCATTCCCGGAGGTAATAAGACGATCGCAAAAATTGAAATGTCGAGGATTCCTTTATTCGGGTTGATCTATAAAGCCGGAAGTGTGCTGGTCGACCGGAAAAGTGAAGCCAGTCGCCGGGAAAGTTACCTGCGCATGAAGGAAGTTCTGAATATGGGATTACACATGTGCATCTATCCGGAAGGGACGCGCAATAAAACCAACCAGCCTCTGAAATCCTTTCATGACGGGGCTTTCAGGCTGGCAATCGACACAAAAAAACCAATTATTCCAGCTATTATTCTTAACAGCAGAAAAGTCAACCCTCCTTCCAAAACTTTTTTTCTCCTGCCACATAAATTAGGCATGGATTTTCTTGAACCAATAACAATACAGAAAGAAGATACGGTCGATAGCCTGAAGCAGAAAGTCTTTGAGATTATGTGGAAGTATTATGTTGACCATAGCTGATAAGCTAAGTGCAAATCTCAAGGGTCAAAGGGCAAAGTTGAAATTATTTAAATTTATTTTTCCTATAACTATGATCCCTCCCCTGACCTTATTGGAATGTTCTCGCCCTATTCACTTTCAGATCTCTCAATATGGCAGACTTAGGGTTGAGGGTAATGCTGAAAGAACGCCATGGGCCGACGGGAATAACGTTGATGGACATCTGCCAGCAATGAAGATCCCTCGAAAGATACCCGCTCAGTCCATTCAGCTTCAGATTTTTTACGTCATAAAAAGCATTATATCCTACTTTCCATTTTGGAGTTAAATTAAAATCTCCATTCAGTGTGATGCCTGAATTTAAGCTGGTGGTATAGCCGCTGAAATCTGGTTTCAGTGTCTTTGAAAAACTGAGTGAGAAAGATATATTCACCGACCACGCAATATTGAAGTCTGCAAATTCAGAAGGATTATTTCTGATATAATCCAGTTGCGCCTGTTGTTCTTCCACCGTCATCGGCAACTGATCCATCGCCTGCTTTTTATCTTCTTCTGCTTTTTTCTCATCCTTGGGCTTGCTCTTGAAACTCGTGGAGATGGCAAGACTTCCACCCGTTATCCTTCCCAGTGAGAACCCTTTGCCGGGTTGGTTCCAGGCATATATATTTCGCCGGTACCCGGTTGAGTCAGTCACATAAGGATCCAATGTTGCGCCACCCGTAATATTGATGTTTTGGAACAGTGTGCTTCGCAAATAAAAAGCAATCGTCGATAATTTGAATGAGTCTGCGAGATAGTTATAACTGCCATTGAATCCAAAACCATCAATTAGTTTTATTTTTCGGATTCCGGTCTCGCTTGTATCTGATTTCGATCGCACTTTCATTTCAAGATTATTATCCAATCCAAAAGATATTCCTCCAAATTCTCCGGGCGAAAAAGCTCCATAGGTTGTTCCCTGGAAATTGGATACATTCTGATAATGCTTAAAAGTATCTACCTGAATATTCCGATAATATTGACTGGAGAGATCGGGTTTAAATGTTATTCCAATCGTTGGCCTGATCACATGATGCAGACCTGCAATCGTACTCGTCTTGCTGAATTTATTGAATGTTCCAAAAATAGCCGTACTTAAATTGAGTGAGAAAGAAACATCATTCGCAACAAAAAATCCATTTTGGTGTGTCATGTTCACCCTGTTATTGACAGAATCCCAGCTATAAAAGAATTTCCTGGAATACCATCTTTCCTGCCAGCTGATGCCTGGTGCAATTTGAACGGGTCCCAATTGAGGTAAGGAAAGTGTGATAGGAATTGTATGCTGAGCTCCCCACTGGAAAGTGTCAAGCGCTTTTTTGAAAGTGAACAGTGAATCGTAAAAACTTGACAATCCTGAAATAGTTGATGTGAGGCCAATTCCCAGCTTTTCATACCATTTGGGAGTTCCCGCAAATTCTTTTTTCTGGAACGGGTAAAGTGTGGTAGCAGTAAAACCAATATTCGGGAAACTTACATTGATCAATCGGGTTTGATTGTTCTGATTGTGTGTAAGGCTCACCGTTAGATTGTATTTGCCATTCCAGGTTTTCGAATAAGCCAGCGATGAACTGATCTGGTTGGTGAAATTTGCTGTCTGGTTGTTCAATACATACTGATTGAATTTCGTCGACATGAAATTGACATTAGCAGTAAATGTAGTTCCCGGTCTCGCCTTTGTATCTACGGTATGGGCCCAATTTAAACTCCAGGTCTTTGTATCATCGTAGGTCGTCTTGCCTGTATTGCTCAGAACGCGCGTTTTTTGTATGGTGAAATTTAATCTGCCGGCATAATGGTATCGCACTTTATATTCCGGCGTCAGAAAAAAAGCCCAACCCCCGTATGAATATAAATTCGATCGGAGAGTGACATCGAAATTATCACTGAGAACTTTATAATAACCCAACCCCTCAAGACCTACTCCGAATTGCGAGCTTGTATTCAATGCGGGAGGAAGAAGACCTGAATGTCGCCCCTGGGAAATCGGGAAAAATCCAAATGGAAGATAAATAGGAATGGGAACGCCTTCGAATTCGGGATGAATAGGTCCGGAAATAGCCATTTTCTGATTGATCAGCTTCATTTTGTTTGTGCGGAAAGCAAAATGCGGCGTATCCAGTTCGCAGGTCGTAAATCTACCTCTCCATGCATAGTAAACAGTGGGTGAAACTTTTTTCATTTTTTCACTCAGCACAAACATCTCTCCGCTTTGAGTCCAGGTATTTTTTGTGATTCCTTTCTGCGTTTTCAGATTGTAAATGATCGAATCTGATTCCATCGTACTTGATTCATCTTTCATTTTTGGCTTGCCAATCATCTGTTTGGCTGTATCGAGCGTGTAAGTTGCGACGATTACCTGTTTGGATTGATCATACAAAATTTTATATGCATCCAGATCGATATCCTTGTACTTGGTATTCGCCTTATTATAAAGAGTAATATTTTTCGTTGGCACATCAAGAACCACGGAATCTGAAGCCGAATAATTGATGGGTGCATCCAATGAGTCTTTCGATGCCTTGATAGAAAATGTATCCGTTTTGGTGACAGCAGTATCTTTTAAAGAAGTATCCCGGAGAACAGTGTCTTTTATGGTTGTATCGGTAGCATGATGACCGGAATCACGGATCGCCTTGTCTTTTAGTTGCGTGCCGGGTCTTACGGTATCTGTACTGGCAGTTAATTTTTTGCAAAACATGTGGCCTTTGGAATAATTCACAGGGCCTGCAAACGTTATACAAAAGAATAACGCGGTAAAAATCAACACCGGAACATATTTTGAGTTAATTTTGCGTCCGTTATTCATACGTTATATGCACAAAAATAGGGTTTACCTGTTTAAACATTATGTGAAGATTACTATCCTACTGTTAAAATGAAAAAAGTATGATGAGATCCATGTTCCTTTTTCTTTTTTTCTCAGCTATTATATATCCACTTACATCTTTCACTTCGTATCCGGTTCCTCAGAAGCCGCCGAAATTGCGCACTATCATTATCGATCCTGGTCACGGAGGCGCTGATCATGGAACGCATGGTTTGATTTCAGTAGAGAAAGATGTTACATTGGAGCTTTCATTGAAATTAGGTAAGGCAATTGAAGAGGAATTCCCTGATATAAAAATTGTGTATACGCGCACCAGTGATATGCTGCCGGGTGGCGGTGATGATTATCGTCCTGCTTTGCGGGTACGTGCGGAAATTGCAAATAAAGCCAAAGGAGATCTTTTTATCTGCATCCATTGTAATTCCAACGGTCATCCTGCAGGAGGTTATTATGCAAAGCGTGTGATTGGTCACAAAAAGAAATATGAATATGTTGGAAAAGGATCGAAGAAAAAAAAGAAACTGGTCAATGCCCCGATATATGAATCCTATTGGGTAACCAATACAAAAACAGGCACTGCATCTTATATCTGGAAGGCAGATCGAAGCGGGATCAAAAGTGAATCCATCAACCAGACAGACGGAGAAGGCGGAGGAGATATTGAAGACAGCACCGGCGTCGTTTTTGACATGACTTCTCCCGAAGCCAAATTACGGGCTCAGCTATACGAAAAAAAATTCTTTAATAATAGTGCGCTCTTCGCTTCCCTCGTGCAGGATGAATTTGAAAAAAATGGCCGGGGCAATGAAGGAGTGCTGCAAAGGGACAAGGGTATCCAGGTGCTACAGGCTACAGGTATGCCAAGTGTGCTGATTGAAACCGGCTATCTCACCAATAAGGAAGAAGAAGAATACCTCAATAGCGACCGGGGACAGGCAGAAGTGGTTCAAAATATTATTGATGCATTGAAACGATATAAAGAAGACCTGGAAAATAATACGAATGGAAATGGTGCAACCGGATACAGGTAATTGAGAAAGCCCCCAGCTGAAGATCGCACCAATTGTTTCTGTTTCCGATTCTTAAAACGTAACTTGCTTCCCGTACTAAACGGGAACTAGAAACTAAACAGCCTCCTGAATGAAAATTTCTAATGAAACCAAAATTGGTGCACTGACTGTAATTGCCATCACTTTGTTAATTCTCGGGTTTAATTTCTTAAAAGGAAAAGAACTTTTTGTCAAAACAAAAAAAATATACGCAGTCTTTAAGAATGTGGAAGGAATGGAAGTGTCCAATGCCGTTAGAATAAATGGATTACAGGTTGGGACCGTTTTTGATATCAATGAAACAGATAAGGATATGACCGGCATTGTCGTCACCATCACTTTGAAAAAAGATGTTCACATTCCAAAGAATTCTGTGGCCATAATCAATTCAGGATTGATCAGCTCCTCATCCGTTGTTATTACCAAGGGCGACTCGAAAGAATATTTAGAGAACGGAGATACGATAGCAACTCAGAATAAATTAAATCTTGTTTCGCAGGTTGAAAAAAATATTGATCCCATTGTGGCCCGCCTGAATGGCACTCTGGAATCACTGGATTCTTTGGTAGAAGTAATAGGTTCTCTCTTTGATCCGAAAGTGAAAAATAATTTTACTGCTATCTTTAATCACCTTGCCAATACATCTGCAGCATTGGAAAAATTGCTGAGTTCAGAAAATAGTTCCCTGGTAGGCTCCCTGAATCATCTGAATAGTTTTACAGCCAACCTCGCAAAAAATAATGGCCGCATCGACACCACATTGGACAACCTTGAAAAAACAACAAGTAAGTTATCGAATGCCAAAATTGAAGAAACTGTAGAATCAATTCAATCTACCATGAATGAATTAAAAGCAGTGATCGGTAAAATCAATAATTCGAACGGTTCGCTTGGCCTGTTGGTGAATGATAAAAAATTATACCAGAACCTGGAAAGTACTTCACGGAGCCTGAATATTTTGCTGGATGATTTCAGGATTCATCCAAAACGTTATGTTAATATTTCTGTTTTTGGTAAAAAAGATAAAACTGGCCCATTAACTGCACCAGTCAGTGATTCTACCTCAAAATCGGGTAACAAATAAAGATGAAGCAATCAGTCTTCCTGGTTTGTCTTGCCATTGGCTGTTTTTTATGCGGGCAAACGGATGCACAGTCAGCTGTACAGTTCAAGTCAAAGGACAACGACACCATGCGGACAGTCTATATCTGGCATTCAGATACACTTCGCGAAGCAAAAAAAGACTCACTCACAACAATTCAATCCTTATTCGGTCATGTGAAACTGCAGCAGGAAAAAACTCTTTTTTTTGCTGACAGCGTTTCAATCAACCAGAAAGATAATATCGTGGAAGCTTTTGGAAACGTCCACATCAATGATTCGGATACGACCAATATCTATTCGCAGTACATGAGATACCTGGTAGATAAGAAATATATTATCTTTCAAAAGCAGGTGAGCCTCACCGATGGAAAAGGTGTGCTCACGACGGAAGACCTGCAATATGATTTAAATCAGAAAATAGGCAATTATACTTCAAACGGCAAGGTGGTTGATGGAAAAACAACAGTTACCAGCAAGGATGGAACTTATTATTCTGAAACCAAAGATGTTTATTTTAAAAGAGATGTGGTTCTCAAAGATCCGGCTTATGATCTCACAGCCGATTCACTTTTATATAATACCGAAAGCCAGGTTGCAACCTTTATAACGGATACCTATATCCGCGATAGCAGTGGAAGGACCATCCGTACAAAAGAAGGTTACTATGACCTGCACAATCACCGGGCCAGATTCGGCCAGAGAGCAAAAATTACCGATGGCGGCCAGTCTGTCATTGCTGACTCCATTCAATTCGATGATAGTACCGGTATCAGCATTGCCAGGGGAAACGCAGTCTTTAAGGATACAGCGCAGGGTACAGTTGTTATTGCAAACCAGATGATCTCCGATAAAAAAACCAATTCCCTGCTCGCTACGGAAAAACCACTGATGATCATCAGGCAGGATAATGATTCCATCTATGTAAGGGCAGATACTTTATTCTCAGGGCAGATCCCGGATTCTGTGTTGAATCAGAAAGATAGCGCAGGGGGTATAACGGCGGCGGACAAACGCAATAATGCCAATGACAGCAGCAAACGCTATTTGCAGGGATATCATCATGTACGTATTTTTTCAGATTCACTCCAGGCAGTTGCTGACAGCCTGTATTATTCCGGTCTCGATTCCATTTTCCGCTTATTTACAAATCCCATTGCCTGGGCAAGCGGGTACCAAATCACAGGTGATACCATGTATCTGTATACGAAAAATAAGAAACCGGATCACTTATATGTTTTTGAAAACGGACTGGTCGTAGGCAAATCAGGAACAAATATGTACAACCAGGTTAAGGGTAATACCCTGAATGGTTATTTTAAAAACGGGGAAATTGATTTTATGCGCGCTAAAGGAAGCGCAGAAAGTGTGTATTATATCAAAGATGACAGCATGGCCCTTGTGGGTGTGAACCGGGTCACTAAGGCAGATATAATCGATATGATTTTTCTCAATAAAGAATTGAACAAAGTCGTATTAAGAAATGATGCTGAAGGAACCATGTACCCGATAAAGAAAGTGAATCTGGATGATATGAGACTCCGAAATTTTAAATGGCTTGACGAGAAAAGGCCAAAATCAAAATTTGAATTGTTTGAAGACTGAAGGAATGGGAGATGTGGGACCACCTGTCTCCCATCATTACCGATCCCGAACTATCGACTATTTAAGAAAACTCTAACATTCCTCATTTAATATCTCCTCCTGATTTCCGTTCCAACTGCAGAAACTTTTTATATGCGGAAATTTCAGTTGATCGTCATTTTGACGATACTCACGGCTTTGTTTAATCGCTTAGCGGCACAGGATTCAACCCAGGATTATAAGTTTGCAGCCGGAATCCGGCTCAGTACTCCCTCACCCACAATCAGCAATTCTGTATCTATCAAATATTTTTTGAATGATCGCGCCGCTATTGAAGGACTTATTTCATTCGGAAATAAATTCGGAATCGGGGGACTGTTTGAAATGCACCAACTCATTGGTGGCATCCAGAGTCTGAACTGGTTTTATGGAGGCGGAGCTTATATTGGCTTTTCCGATGGCAAAGTTTTTACAGGCCCGACTGGTATTATCGGCATGGATTATAAATTTGATCACGCACCAATAAATCTTTCATTAGACTGGAAACCAGAACTGGATATTTCTCCGGAAATTAATTTTATTCCGGATGCACTCGCATTTACTGTAAGATTTACTTTAAAATAGTTATTGATGCAGGTGTCTGTTTTTTTCTTCTTTGAGCCATTGATTGAACAATTTGCTTTTGGAGATATTCATTGGAATTGACTTTCCTGCAAAATAATCTTCCAAAAGCCGCATTAATTTTTTTCGCGAAAGAATGATCCATCTTACAATACCTACTGTCATAAGAGCCAGGGATCCATAAAAACAGATGCTCAGAAAAAACAGGCCAAAAACAGCTCCATAGCTATCGACAGTTCCGGGAACTGTCGAATTATTTGCAATCACCAATCCGCCAATCACCACTAAAGTAATTGCAAGTCCCGCTCCTACAAAAGTCATTTTCTTCGCGTTGTTTCTTTTATGAAAATAAAAACCGATAAGCGCCCTTGAGCTGTCGTCTTTTCCATAAGTTTCATAAAATTGTTCCCTGTTTAATTTATAGTCATTCAATGAAGGACTCAACGTATCTTTTAACTTAGTTGAACTGAAGCCTGCCCCAAAAGATCCCTGAAAGACAATCAAAAGGAATAGTGATAGAAGAAAATATTTTGAGTGACCGGTCTTGTGAATTTTTCTGAAATGATGATCTGGTGTATGACCAGGAGCAATGCATCGAACAGGCATAAGCGGGGTTTGATTGAAATTATTGCATTTTTTAATTAGCAAATTTGTAATTAACAAATGCTTGGCTTATCAATCATTCTCATTAAAACCCGGACCGGTTTAACTTCTACACAGCGTGATAAAAGAATAAATAAGAGATGGCTATTGCCGTTATGATACCTGCAAGATCGGCAAGCAAGGCTGCGGGAACGGCATATCTTGTTTTTTTGATTCCCACTGAACCGAAATATAGAGCAACGATATAAAATGTCGTGTCTGAAGATCCCTGCATCACTCCCGATAACAATGCAGGAAAAGAATCCGGACCATAATGATTCATTGTATCAATCATCATTGCCCGGGAAGCGCTGCCACTTAAGGGTCGCATTAAGGCCGTTGGTAAAGCTTTTACAAATTCAGTATTCAATCCCATTGATCCGAATATCCAGTTAAAACCCTGGATCAGGTAATCAAACACGCCGCAGGTGCGCAGCACACTGATCGCAACCAGCATACCTACCAAAAAAGGAATAATTTTTACTGCTACATCAAATCCTCCCTTTGCTCCTTCAATAAAAGCATCGTACACATTTATTTTTTTGATGAGTCCTCCCGTAATAAAAGCAACGAATAATAAAAGAATAAGCCCGTTGCTGACCAGCTTTGAAAAAATATCAATTTTATCAGGATGGGTTCTGAGAAAATATACCAGGATTCCAATCAAAACACTGATCCCCCCGATCCATAATATCACTACCCGGTTAAAAAGATTAATTCTTTGCCTGATTGCAACTGCAATCAATCCAACTACTGTCGCCACAAACGTAGCGATCATACAAGGAATAAAAATAAGTGTGGGATCGCTGGATTTCATAATGGCACGCTGAGCAATCACACTAATGGGAATCAATGTCAGTCCCGATGCATGCAATACCATGAACATGATCTGCGCATTGGAAGCTGTATCTTTTTGAGGATTTAATTCCTGCAGGCTTTGCATGGTTTTTAAACCGAAAGGAGTAGCCGCATTATCCAGGTTAAGCAGGTTGGCAGAAAAATTCATCATCATATGCCCGATGGCCGGATGATTCTTCGGTACCTCGGGAAAGAGTTTACCGAAAAAAGGTCCTACAATTTTCGCCAGGAATCTGACTGCTCCGGCTTTTTCACCGATATTCATAAACCCAAGGAAAAGAGATAAAACACCGATTAGCCCGATGGATATCTGCACTCCGGAACCAGCTGCATCAAATACACCGTCGATGATGGTTTTGAATATCTCTGTATCACCAAATACAACAAGCTTTATGAATGCAACGATGAAAGCAATAAGAAAAAAAGCGATCCATATAAAATTAAGCGCCATGACGATCTAATTGCGGCTTGAAAATAAGATAAATTAATTTCTGTCACAATATTTCCTGCTATTGATCTTCTTAATTGCCTTTTATCCTTTTTAGATAGTTTTGCTTTCTATTATTCGTTACACTTGTTATAGCGAAGCTTTTTGAAAGTTGAAGGAGTCTTATTATCAAAACATGCATGCATTCTCTCTCTTAAAAATTTTGATATGAAAAAAACACTGGTTTTCCTTCTCATCCTGTTGATATCGCTCAGTCAGACAAAAGCCCAATACCGTTATGATAATAAATTATTCAGGAATATGTACTGGGATGAGCTTTGCCGTGAGTTGGAGAAACAGGATGGCCACCTCTTACTGGATGTAAGGTCCAAAGGAGAATTCGCGGACACATCTGCTTATACAGGCATGAATATCGGGCGATTGAAAGGGTCTGTCAATATAGATATCCGGCAACTTGCGGACAGCATCAGTAAGCTGGAAGCATTTAAAGATAAACCAGTTTATATTTATTGCTCGCATAGCCAGCGTAGCCGGAGGGCTTCAAAATTATTAAGTGAAAAAGGATTTAAGAATGTTATCAATATCAATGGAGGCATGACGATGTTTAATAATCTCAAAACTGAAGGGATCGATTGCAGTCAATCCATTTTCGAAACCAATGTGCCTTATGGTTTGCTTTCACCGATGGCCATCTGTAATTTATTAAACAATAGTAAAAATATTTTCATCCTGGATGTGCGGAAGGATTCGGCATTTAACGGAATATCTTCCGAAGAGCATGAAAACGGGTATGGAAAATTCAGGCAGGCTGTGAATATTCCTCTTTCTGTACTGGAAAATGAAACCGATAAAATTCCCCAGGATAAAACCATCATCATCACTGATGAATTCGGAAATCTCAGTCCGAAAGCTGCAGGCATCTTAATAGGAAAAGGTTTTAAAAATGTAAATATTCTTTTTGATGGACTTGAAAACTGGGCATGGACCGACCCCTCTGCACTTCCATGTAAAGACCAATGGCTGGTGAGAGAAAATAAATACCATTTGGTTGCAGGAGAAGAATTCAATCAGCTATACAGTAAAAATCCCGATATGCTGATCCTGGATGTGCGCGGCGACAGCGTATTTAACAATAAAGCGAAGGACAATTGGCGGAATGTCGGGCAAATAAAAAATGCAATGAATATACCCTTCAACGAGCTCAGTGATAAACTGGGGCAGATCAGCCAGTATAAAAACAAGCTGGTCCTGGTATACGCTTTCTCTTCATCCCCTGAAGCATTTTCATCTGCAAAACTGCTGACCGAAAAAGGATTTTCGAATGTCTCTGTCCTGGTGGGAGGTATTTTTGATATCCGATGGAAAGCAGCAAATGTCAAAGGCCGGGAGTACCTGAACAAATGGGTGACCAATGTGCCTGCTGACAATTTTTAAACTGGGATGGAACGCAGATGATCATGATCAGTTATGATCCATCCGTGAAAATCATAAAAAATCCTAAGAAATCCGCTCGCCATCACATCTCTGCTTTTTAATCCCTCTTTATTTATTCAAGGAGTATTACTTTTCAACATACAAAATATCTTTGCTTATTCGGTCAAACCTATAAAATAGTAACCAGATATGTATTATTATGCCGTCTATTACGAAACCATCCCGCCTTCTTACTCATCAGAGTTGATAGAAATAGGTAGTGATATTCAAATGATATCTTATTTTGAGCATGAAAAAAGGCTTGATGACGACGGTATGAAAATGGCATTAGTATATTATTTGTGTGAACAAAAGATAAAATATGATGAGCTTCGAATAACACAAATGAATGAAATATCGGAAGCTGAATATTATTCCCATACCCACTATGAATAACATTCTAATTTCAACCTAGTTCGGCACGCTAAAAAATTTGACGGATAAAAGATTTAAAATTATAAAATGTATTAAATGAGAAACTTGATTTTCTTTATGCATACATCTCTTGACGGTTTTGTAGCCGGACTTAACGGAGAAATGGATTGGATAAATTTGGACGATGGAATGTTTGACTTTGTTGCAACAATGACAGACCAGGCAGACACCGCACTCTACGGACGAGTAACTTATGAAATGATGCAAAATTATTGGCCAACAGCAGGTGAAAAACCAAACGCAACAAAACACGACATAGAGCATTCAACCTGGTATAACAAAGTTTCAAAAATTGTATTATCCAAAACTATTCATGAAACCGGGCTTCACAATACGAAAGTTATTGGCGACCAGCTTTCGCACAACATTAATAAATTAAAGCAACAGGAGGGAAAAAATATTTTAATATTCGGAAGTCCCCGTGCTTCACAATCCTTATTAAATGAAGGGCTAATTGACGAGTTTTGGCTTTTTGTCAATCCAATAATATTGGGGAAAGGCATGCCGCTATTTAAAGATATAACCGGGACTACTAAATTAAAACTTGTAGAATCCAAAACTTTTCCGTGTGGTGTAATTGCGCTTCATTATGGGAAATCGTAAATAAATTGACCATTCATAAACCGCCAGCAGGCAACAAGGCATTGCCAAGCCGGGGAACAATAAAAATAATTGAAAATTCCAAACTGATACGCTACCATATTTAAATAAATTTTATGAACGATCAGGAAATTATATAGAATTTAAAATATGCGATGAGGCCAAAGAGAACCCTAAAATTAATTTTTATAAAAATGGTGATTTTTCAAACTGAGGCACTACCGAATTCTCCTATCAAATCACAATTCCACCAAATACAAGTATCTTTGCGCCCTCAAAAATTATTATCATGGCTTTGCAGGCTGGAATTGTAGGATTACCCAATGTCGGAAAATCAACTTTATTCAATGCAGTGAGCAGTAGTGCGAAGGCACAGGCTAGCAATTATCGTTTCTGTACAATCGAACCCAATGTTGGATTGGTAGATGTGCCGGATGAAAGATTATATAAACTGGCTGAATTGGTTCATCCCAACCGGATTGTTCCCACTCAAATCGAAATCGTAGATATTGCCGGACTTGTAAGAGGAGCCAGCAAAGGTGAAGGACTGGGAAATAAATTTTTAGCCAATATCAGAGAAGTGGATGCAATTGTCCATGTGATCCGTTGTTTCGAAGATGAAAATATTTTGCGGGAAGAAGGGCCCATCCATCCTGTAAGCGATAAAGAAATCATCGATACTGAATTACAGTTGAAAGATCTTGAGAGCGTGGAAAAAAAATTACAGCGGACTGAAAAGATGATCAAAACAGGGGATCCAAAAACTAAATCTGAATATGAGGTTCTAAAAAAATGCAGTGATCATCTCGAGAAAGGGAAGAATATCCGCGAACTGCAATTAAGCAAGGAAGAAAAAACGGCAATTGAAGATTTATTTCTTCTCACAGATAAACCTGTATTGTATGTTGCCAACGTGGATGAAGCGTCTATGCATACCGGTAATAAATTCACTGACGCATTGAAAGCCGCAATTGCAGGCGAGAATGCTGAAATGATTATTATGAATAATTCCATCGAACAACAGATCGCAGAGATGGAAGATCCGGAAGACAGGAAAATATTCATGGAGGAATATAAAATGAAGGAACCTGCATTGAATAAACTCATCCGCGCTGCCTATAAGTTATTGAAGCTGGACACTTATTTCACCGCAGGAGAACAGGAAGTGCGTGCATGGACCATTCACCAGGGATGGAAAGCGCCGCAGGCCGCAGGGGTAATCCATACTGATTTTGAAAAAGGTTTTATCAAGGCAGAAGTCATTGCCTATGATGATTTCATTAAATATAAATCGGAAGCCGCATGTCGCGAAGCAGGCAAATTAAGAATTGAAGGAAAAGAATACGGAGTGAAGGATGGAGATGTGATGCATTTCAGATTTAATGTATAAAAAATATGGCTGATAATTTTAAGTATTACCAGCCATATCAATATTTGATTTATTCTCTCTATTTAATCAACTCATCAAAAAGAACAGAAACATAATAAACTGCTCCGATCTTTGGATTACCAAATGATGTCTGATAATAATGATTCAACACATTGGAACCACCGAGTTTGATGATTGTTTTTGCTGTTGGAATTTTATAATCAATCTGGGCATCGATGGTACTGAATGCCGCGATTTCACCATTGGCAAAGCTGGAGTTCCACCAGAATGAGTTCTGCCAGCGCCACATGATGTTAAAGCCAACATTCTTGTAAATATTTTTATTGGAAAGACCAAGGTTGCAACGATAATCGGGTGAATTGAATGTATTGTACAAACCGGCAGTCGTTTGCTTGATGTTATTATAAGAAACATTCCCTGACAGTGTCCATTTTCCAACGAGATAATCAAGACCCAGCGCCCAACCCTGTGTCTTTACTTTGGCGGGATCGTTTACATAAGTGGCAAAAATATTATAGTTCTGGAAAGTCGGGTCTGTAAACTGCACAAGACCCAGGAAGGACAGGAAATTCGTGTATTCACTATAATAGTAATATGCATCGATCAATAGCCTGTTTTGGATGAGTCCTTTATATCCAACTTCAAATGAATTCACACTTTCTGGTTTAAACTTGCCAAAAGTATATTGTACTAAATCGGCAGGATTCCCTGATTGGCTGAATGCTTCTACGCTTTGCTGCGTGTATCCCTTATTTGCAGTCTCTCCAATCAGGTCATATTTGTTGAGAATGGCGGGTAAACCACCGATAAGCCTTGTGTTGGCACGAATCGGAAGGTCAATATACTGATCCTGGTTGGTAGGATTGCGATATCCTGTCTGATAAGAAGCGCGGAGATAATTCTTCGGAACAAACTCCCATGTTGCGGCTACACGCGGAGTGAAGCGTCCGTCAAAATTTTCATTTTTATCATAGCGGACTGAAGCAATCACCTTTACTCTGTCATTAAAGATTTTTTTTCCTGCTTGAACAAAACCACCAACTTCGCTCGTTTTGATAGAGCCATTGGCATCGTCAAAAATGGTTCCATTTGAATTGAGAGCATATACGCGGTAAGAAGCACCAACCTGTAATTCCAATACCTTGATATGGTCAGTAAAATCATACATTCCTTCATAATGATACAAATTGGTTTTGTCATTGAACTTAGCACCATTTCTGCCAGCTCCGTAACCAATATAGTTACTGGTAATAACATCCTTGGCCTGGTTAAAAGCAGCGGTACCTGGCTGAAGACGGTTTCTGTCTGCATATTCCCTTGCGAGTTCATGAGAAACTTGATCGGATTGTGGGCCCGGAACACCTGGCAAAACACCGGCTCTCGCTTCATTATATACCGTAGCATATTCAGGGAACCATCCACCAATTACGTTTCCTGTATTATCGTATATCACACTTGGATTATACGTTTCATTCAAGATGCTTCCCAAAGCGGTGGCGTTATAAGCTTCGCCTGAACGTTCCTGAGTAGTATAGCCCCTTAAGAAAAAGCGCTTTCCTCTCAACTCAAGTTTGTATTGGCCAATATTAAAATTGCGTAATGAATAACGATCTGATCCTGTATATACGGTTGTCCCCGAACCATAATTGCCCTGAAGAATTGCTTCAACATTGTCGGTAATGCGATAATGAAGAGCAGCCCCGATTTTCAAATTCTTTGTATTATAATCCACCAGATCACTTTCCTTATAACCGGTGCGCGAAACGGTTACTCCCTGAAGAAGACCGGCACTTGCATCGAAAGTATTATTGATTTCATCTCCATAAACATTCACGCCATCATAATTTGGATCATCTGCGTGGGAAAAGCCTGGTTTTACATGTAAAGCAATCCTATCAAAATTGCTAGAATCCTGGGCACGCCAGTCGTCTGCTTTGAGATAATCGAAGTTTACTTTGAATGCGAATTTGCCGAAGGCTTTCGCATAGCGAAGAGTTACGTCGGGCGCAAAACCGGCACTGGGTTGTTGGCTGCCGCCTAACTGATTAACACCCGCCTGGAGTCTTACACTGAGTCCCTGGTATTCGAATGGACTCTTGCTTGTCATCAGCAAAGTGCCATTCATGCCACCTGCTCCGTATAATGCTGAAGAAGCGCCAGGCAATAATTCCACGCTGGCAAGATCCAGGTCGGAGATACCTATAATATTAGCAACAGAAAAATTCAAACCAGGTGCCTGGTTATCCATACCATCCACATATTGGTTGAACCTTTCATTGCCGTTGGCATTGAAACCACGTGTTGTAATTGTTCTGAATGTCATGCTTTGAACGCTTGACTCAACTCCTTTGAGAGTTGGCAGCGCATCGTAAAAGTTTGGAGTCGGTAATTCGCGAATCGTGACAGCATTCATTTTTTCAATGGAAACCGGGGACTCCAGAATTTTTTCAGGAACACGACTCGCCGATACAACTACTTCAGTTCCTAATGTAGAACCGGGTTTAAATTCTACCTGTATTGGTACTCCGGCATCAGACACCTGGACTTCCTGCGTCTCAAATCCAATAGAACTGATGATAAGTGTAAAAGGTGGCTTCTGATTGGTAGTCAGGTGGAAGTTTCCTTTGTTGTCTGTAAAAGTACCGGCAGCTCCTCCTTTAATCGTAACGGAGGCGGATGGCACAAATTCTTTGTTGCTTGCATTACGGACATTCCCCGTAATGGTCACAGATTGTGCAAAAGAAGTAAAAGTCAAAAGGGTTGCTAGTAAAGCACCCAGGTAAGGTAAGCTCTTTCTCATGGCAATCATTTTGGTTAGACAATTGAGGGCAAAATACATACTTGTTCCGGTTAACCAAAAATTTTTATTACGTAAAGGGAGGGCTAAAGCAACTGGTATCTTTTTCATTGTTGTAGTTTTAAAATGATGAATAGTTGCATGAAATCAGATGAAATTGATTTGATTTTTATTTTTGAAAAGATTTGTCCTAAAGCTAATCTGGCAATCTTCCAATCCATAATTGGTTTTTCTAATCTGACAAATAATAGATGCAAAATCCGCTTTTTACGAACTCATGGCGAAAGACTTTGCATATTATTTGCAAAAAATGCAGCAGTCCCGGGGATCATACTTAAAAAATGCCCAAATAATAAATCATCATTTGCAATTCTTGCCAAAGAAGTCCTTCCGGATCTGCGGATGAATAATTCGTATAATTCCCAATATTTCCTGTAATTCGTGTAATATTTATTCGAGATGAAGACCTTGCAATTTCCACAGCAGACCGCTTTCTATAAGGGTAAAGTGAGAGATGTATATACTATCAAAAATGAATGGCTGGTCATGATTGCCTCCGACCGTATCTCGGCATTCGACGTGATATTACCACGCCCGATTCCTTATAAGGGTCAGGTGCTAAATCAAATTGCTGCTTATATGCTTCGCGCAACTATGGATATCTGTCCCAATTGGCTCCTGGACATTCCTGCGCCCAATGTAGCCATTGGCAAAAAATGTATCCCCTTTCGCGTGGAGATGGTCGTTAGAGGAAACCTGACAGGCCATGCCTGGCGCACTTACAATAATGACAAGAGAGAGCTTTGCGGCGTTGCATTGCCGGAAGGAATGAAGGAAAATGATTATTTCCCCTCTCCCATCATTACACCCTCCACCAAGGCAGAAGTAGGCCATGACGAGGATATCTCAAAAGATGAAATCATCCGAAGAAAGATCGCCAGCGAAAAGGATTATGAATTGCTGGAAAAATATACGCATGCATTATTTCAAAGAGGAAAAGAAATCGCCCAAAAAAGAGGATTGATCCTTGTAGATACAAAATATGAGTTCGGCAAGATTGGCGACACCATTTACCTGATGGATGAAATACATACTCCTGATTCATCCCGCTATTTTTATGCGGATGGTTTTGAAGAAAGACAGGCAAGAGGAGAAAAACAAAAACAACTGAGCAAGGAATTTGTAAGGGAATGGCTGATCGCAAACAATTTCATGGGTAAAGAAGGCCAGACCGTTCCCGAAATGAACGATGAATGGGTACAAACCATATCCAACCGTTATATCGAGTTATATGAAAAAGTGATTGGTGAAGAATTTCATCCGCAACAGCTCAAAGATGAGGAGATCTACCAGCGGATCTTGTTTTCCCTGAGTAATCTGGAATAGAATAATCCCCGGGTGGAAAAATATTTTATACTCATTGCCTTAATACATAAAAGTCTTATGTATATTTGTCTTATGCTTTAGCAGGAATATATGACTTTTAACAGAAATCAATTTTTTCTTTTACTGTTTGCCATTTTTGTATTGCCGCTTTATGCCTATAAGCTGTTATGGCTTTTTGGATCAAAACAGGCAATGGGTGAAATGCGCTTTATAGGCCATGGCAATTTAGGATCGGCACTTGGGATCTCTACTTACCCCGTGATCAGGTTTATTGCAACTAAGGATACTGTATATTTTAACGGGAACATGAATATCGAAATGAAGCCGGGTGATTTAGTGCCTGTACGCTATCAGAAAAATGATCCTTCGGATGCAAAAATAAATACCACTCTTACCCTATGGGGCGACACGATTGCATACTCCGTATTTCCAATCCTGGTTTTACTGGTGCTGTATATGCATCCGGAAATAATTCCAAAAAAATCAAAAGTCATATTCGGTAGAAAAAACCTGATTTCGGTTGTCCTATTCAAAAAAACATAGCAAAAAAAATTACCATGATCTAACCTTACGCTAAATTTCATAAATATGTTTTTTGAGAAAATCATCAACACCGCATTTTCATTCGGCGCAGCCGTAGTCATTTTTGGCGCATGGGCAAAGCTGGAACATAAAGAATTCAGTGATACCGCGCTTACTACAGGCATGCTGCTGGAAACAGCCATTTTTTGCATTTACGGCATCATGGAATGGAAAAAGAAGACATCAACACAGGAAAACGATCAGCTTACTCCATCCCGGGAAACAAATATGGATGACCTGACAACTACAATGAAGCATACCAATAAAATTTTAAACAAGGTTTTCAAGACAGAAGAATAATCCCGCGGTATATGAATA
Source organism: Puia sp. (assembly GCA_035499855.1). Lineage (GTDB taxonomy): Bacteria > Bacteroidota > Bacteroidia > Chitinophagales > Chitinophagaceae > Puia. The sequence goes on from DATJXY010000082.1 coordinate 28,477, forward strand.
GATGATATTAATGATTATAATGCATAGGATACTTACCTATATTTGCTAAGATTTTACAATGACCATGATTTATTCTTCCGAACTATTAAAAGGAACTCTCCGGACTATCATATTAAAATTACTGGCCGACAACAAAAAAATGTATGGTTATGAAATTACCCAAAAGGTAAAAGAATTAAGTCGTGAAAGAATTCAAATAACCGAAGGAGCTTTATACCCAACCCTGCATGCCTTGGAGGCGGACGGACTGGTCACCACTAAAACAGAATACATCGGCCGGCGTATACGAAAATATTATAGCCTCAGCGCTGCAGGCAAAACCGCGACTAAAGAAAAAGTACAGGAACTTTCGAACTTTATTGGCACGATGATTACCATTTTGGATATTAAACCCAAAACTGCATAAATGTATCATCTGAGCGACCAGCAAATTGATTTTATTGCTGATGATATCACCCGCAAAGGTATCAGCATCGATAGTGTACATGCCAACCTGCTGGATCATATTTGCATTATCATCGAACAAAACCTGGAAGAGAATGGAGATTTTCAGGCATTTTATAGATCCACCATTAAAACATTCTACCGGAAAAGCTTATCTGAAATTGAAGAAGAAACTATTTTTCTTTTATCTTCCAGGGGTCCGTTTATTTTATTGAGCAGAAATATTTTTTTCCTTTTACTTTTTATTATTTTTATCGGTCCATATATTGCTTACGGCATCTCTTGCTGTGTCCATTTAAACCTGCACCATTTTTATATTCCATTTGAAGTCTGGGCGCCAACATTTGTATTCGCGCTCTTCCCTCTTTTAATTTTATTTGTACTTTATTTTACGCCAAACAGACTTGATCCATTGATACCGTGGAAATCGAAGATTATGATAGGAGTAAGACCGTTTTTAAGAGTCGTATCTCCTTCTTTAAGTTAATGGGCAATATGCAAAAAGAATATTAATAGCGTCATTGCCTATTGCTTATTCATTTTTCGCTGCCTGGATTTATTAAAAATCATTATCCCGTTCTGTTTTCCCTTCCTTAATTTCTTTCTTTCATCCTTCGATAGTTTCAATGTTTCCTGGCATTCCACGCTGCAACAACCATCATACTTTTTTGCACATTCTGCGCATTGAATAAAAAGAAGATGGCAGCCATCATTTTTACAATTTGTATGCTCATCAGCGGGGTGACCGCATTGATGACATCTGGCAATAATCTCATCCGTGACCCTCTCTCCCAGGCGGTCATCAAATACAAAATTTTTTCCCCTGAACTTATTTGGAAGCCCCTTCTCTTTAACCATATTGGCATAGTGAATAATACCTCCTTCGAGATGAAATACATTTTTAAACCCGTTATGCAGCATGTATGCACTCGCCTTCTCACACCGAATGCCACCGGTACAATACATGATAATATTTTTATTTCTGTCGCTTTCCAGCATTTCCACCGCCATCGGCAATTGTTCCCGGAAAGTATCACTTGGAATTTCTATGGCTTTCTCAAAATGTCCTACTTCATATTCATAATGATTACGCATATCGATCACGAGAGTATCAGGATCTTCTGTGAGACGATTGAATTCTTCTGCATTCACATATTTTCCCTTTTTACGCATATCAAAAGAAGGATCCCTGATCCCATCCGCCACAATTTTATCCCGAACTTTTATTTTCAGCACCCAGAATGATTTACCATCGTCTGCAACGGCTATGTTCAACCGAATTCCTTTCAATGGCTCAATGGAATCCAGATAATTCCTGAATGCGTCGAAATTGGAAGAAGGGATACTGACCTGTGCATTGATACCTTCATGAGCAACGTATACACGGCCAAAGACTTTTAGTTCATGCAGTGATTTATATATCTGATCCCGGAATTGTTTAGGATGATCCAAATGGAAATACCGGTAGAAGGATACAGTAATCCGTGGCTCAGTTTCCTTATACAAACGTTCTTTCAGTTCTTTTTGAGAGACGCGGTTATGCAGTGCTGCCATAGGAATGCAAAGGTAAGAAATGAGTCTTTAGTCCGTAGTCTGTAGTGCGTAGTCAGGAGATAAAATCAGGGCTATCGACTGCAGACTTCGGACTACAGACTCTTAATTCGCTCTCATCTGCTGTCCGTTTCCTGCTGTAGCCATGCCTCCAAGCAATCCGCCAAAACCAAACCGAACGCCGAACTGACCTGTCTTCCCATTCAGATAAGAACCTACGAAGTCGACGCGGATGAGCTTAAAAATATTTTCCAGTCCGCCGAAAATTTCCACGTAATTATTTTCTGTGTTCACATAAAATGCATTTGACCCAATGACCAGGTTCCAGTTTAGTTTTCTGAACAAAGGAATTTTATTCGTGAGCATTCCATTGAAATGATGCTCGATATGACCGACTGCATAAAAAGCAGCAGTGGTGCTGTTTTCATAATAGGGGGCGATCTGGAAGCTGTTAAGATATTCACTGGCAAAAATGGTCTGATTCCCATTGAAATGCTGATAGTCCTGGATATAAACCATTTTATCATTGAAGAATCCTCCGATTCCAAATCTGTATTTCAACAACCCTCGTAATTTAAAATTCACATCATCCCAAACCGAAAAACTCCATTTGTCAAAATTGACATCACTTCCGAAAATATTTTGCAATCCCTTTTGATAAGTCAGAGCAAGGGTTGGGTATTTGGACCCGATAGCAATTTTATTATGAGGAAATTCAATATACTTTTGTCCGGGTTTGTATTCAAAATTCACAGTAGCAAGCAAAGCCTGGTGCGGGGTAAACTGTGTTTGTATTTTTTCATAAGGATAATTAGGCGTGAATTGTTTGTTCTTATCTCCAAAAAAAGAAAAATCAGTCGTGTTATCCAAAGGCATACGGTCCTCATACAGTAAATTTGCACCGACACGAAGTCCATTATCAAAACGATTGCTGTATCCAATCTTGCCAAAATAATTCTCGTAAATTTTCATATAATTCTCCCGGAGAAATAATGTGTAGATTTCATTCATGAGCGGAGAGATTGGATTCTCATTATTGAACTGGCTGATCCTTTTCCCTCCTGAAAAAGTCCAGGCAGAACGGTTGGACGATCCTCCATCATTATCCCATTCAAAATTCCTTTTCGACCATACCAATGTTCCCCATATGTTGAGGTGGGTATTACTGAAACCATAACGAATATGAGGAGTAAAACTGAGTCTTTGCCTGGATTCAGGATAAGATCTCTGGAATGTTCCTTCAACGTTAACTACAAATCCCTCGACCGTATTGTATTGTATATTCTGCAGAAGCGGCTGCCAGGTAAAGGATTTCGGGCGTACGGGATTAAAATTCTTTCTTTCGAATCCGTTCCATAACACATTCATAACGGTGATGCGTCCCTGCTTTCTCCTCAGTGAATCAATTACTCTTTGTGAATAAGAAGAATCCCGCTCACTCTGAAAAATGCTATCCTTGATTTTATAATCCTTAAATTCCTCCGCTTCAAGCGGCACAGGCCGGATTGAATCCCAGTAAAGTTTTGTTTTCTTATTGACTGCAGTGTCATATTTAATAATCACATTATTAAAATACTTTTTCCTGAATTCAGGAGCAGTATCATATTTATTATACACATTGAGGAAATTACCTGTGGCATCGATGCCAAATTTGTTGAAAGTAAAATAAACCACCTGGTCTTTAGTGCGCCATACATCCGGGCTGATGGGCACATGCATCTGTCGGATACTTAAAGTGTCAATAATTTCCAATTGAGATTCCCTGACCAGGTAGAGGTCGAGACTATGAATTCTCCAGTCACCTTCAGTAATATTGATCGTGCCTGTAAACAAAGGTTCATATTTCCTTCGGGGAATTACCTTGATCTGGTTGATCTCCTTTCCATCTTCGAAAAAAGACCCAAGGTATTTATAACGGTAATAATTCAACGCTCCATCAGCAATTGGGGATACGAACCCGCGGGGATTAATCTGAGTAATGAATATGTTGACATTATTATTATAAAAATTAATGAATGTCGGAAAATTAAATCCGAAACCATTAGATCCGCTTTCCCTTCCCGACAACACTTCCAATTTTATTTTGTCAGGTTTTTTGAAAGCAACTTTGGTCAGTGATTCTGATAAATAAATAATTCCTTTACCTACCGAATCAACACCCATTTCCTTCCTGCTTTCTTCGGGCATCTCTTTCCCAAAAATTTTTGAAGGAAGCTTTCTTGTTTTGATCAGCGTTTTAATATAGGCTTCGCAGGTAAATGAATCCAGGGGATTTTCATAATCCTTTCTTTTTTTAATGGCATGACGGATGATTTCATAAGCAGGATCTTCGCCTCCGGGTCTCACTTCCACTTCCTTCATGGTAGTATGTTGAATGGGCAATTGAAAATTCAGGGTGATGGGTTCATCTTTAACAGTGATCGTCTTTTCCTGTCTCGTGTATCCGATATACTGGCAGACAATAGTGTAAGTTCCTTCTTCCAGCTCCAGAAAATATTTCCCCTGGTTATTAGTGGTGGTTCCTTTAGAAGTGCCTTTCACAAACACCGATGCATAAGGAAGAATTGTTCCTTTGTCGTCCGTTACACTGCCAGATATCTTTCCTGCATTCGCGAGCAGAAAATGAAATAAAGCGAAGAAAGTAAGCAGCAAAATTCTTTTCATCAGGAGATTTAATAAAAGACGAAGTTACGTTGCAATTGGTTGCCGGAATTATGTGGAGTTTTGAGTCTGGAGTTTATTGTCTATAGTTTACAATTCGATTCTCATACAACTGAAAACTGTAAACTCGAAACTTATATCAACCTCCGGAGATAGCTTGCCGTCAATGCGGCAAGGCCTCCGATCAGTGCTCCAATAAGAGAAGTTATCAATATCAATAAAACTGTAGAACCTCCTAATGGCAGGATCTGTGCGATTTTCTGGGAGAGGATGCCATTGTTTTTACTATCCTGCCACCAGGCCAGAATCTCCCACAATAAAAAAACTCCGATAAATCCGGACAGAAAAGAATAAAATGGTTTTTGCGGAATCACTAGTCCGATCAGGAAAGCCGCAAGAGCAATTCCCCACCAGGGCAGGTATAATCCTGAAATAAAGGCCAGTAAAGCTGTCAGTAAAATAGATGAGAAATACTTGAACATAACAGCCGTTTTGTAATGAATATCTTTTAATTGATTCTAAGTCTTTTTACTCGTTCGAAAAATTCATTTTCCATTTTATTCTTTTATCCTTGGCATCATCCCTATTCATTACCCAAAGCTGATAATATTTTCCGGCCGCCCAGCTATCAACAAATGAATCATAATAAGGACTGCCGGGATTACCACTTTGTCCTCCGGCGTATACTCCATAGGCTTCGGTTTCATGACTAAGCTGGACAACCATTCTCCAACTCGGACCATGATCTTCCTTAGTTGCATTCAAACAATTTGTTCCGCCTCCAATGGGCAGATCCAGCCTGCTGAAAGGAGTCAGGCGAGCCAGGTGATTGATTCGTGTTGCTTTATATTTTGCCCATTGTAATCTTCCATCCGACTCCGCCAATTTACACTGCACGACTGTTTTCTTAAATGCAATGGTGACATCATCACGCAAAGTTTCCTTCACAGATGTTGTATTAATATTATCCAGGAATTTATATGCCGAATCTTTCAGGATGCCCTCAAGCAAGGTACTTTCAACAGGATAAACCGTCGGTAATTTTGTCCTGCTCATTTCATCATCCCAAACTGTTTTTGCGAAATTATCCCAAAGTAAAACAAATATAGTAGCGCCTTTTGCATCTGGGTCATTGCGAAGATCCCAGGATGCCAGAATATCATAATAATTTTTTTCATCATCCCTCAATGTAGTCAGGTCAATATTTTTGAGAAGAATCGGTCGGGCCATTTCAGCAAATACATTGTAGTTTTCTACCTGCAAGGTCATCATATCCTTCGGTGTGATATCAGTCATTTGACTGAGAAAACGATTGATCAATAAACCCCGATAAGGTGGATAACTGCCACCGAGATAATAAGGATACACTGAGGGATCAGCGGGCAACTGATTTGCACTACTCACAAAACCACGATCCGGATTAATCAAATGAGGATTCTCCTGCTGTGGGATCATTCCCTGCCACATATAGGAGCTATCAGTACCGGGCATGATAAAATCTCCCTGCCTTTTCCATTTCGCGGGAAATTCTCCCTGGTCCCAAATTGCAATATCCCCGCTCTTGGAAGCAAAAATGCAATTCTGTCCGGGAGTATGCAACCATTGAATCGCTGCATAATAGTCATCATAGTTTTTCGCATGATCGAGCCTGTTAAAAAGCATCAGCTCATTGCTTGGATCATGCGCTTTCCATCGCACGGCATAATAACCACCATTCGTGCGGCGTGTGCCTGTAAACTTTTTATCATACATCACTGGGCCGAAAACAGTATAAGCCACTGTATCAATTATTTCTTCTTCTCCTCTGATCGCAATATGTTCATAGCGGAAATCGGTTTGTTTCCATTCGCCCTTAAACCAATATTCCTTCATGCTCTCATCTTTGAATTTAATTTCATAATAATCTCTCACATCACGCATAGCGTTGGTAAATCCAAAAGCACAGCTATCATTAAAGCCAATAATAATTCCGGGCGCACCGGGAAATGTCACTCCATACGCATTGAATCCCGGAGTCGTTATCTGCATTTCATACCAGAGCGAGGGAAGATTCAGGCTGAGATGCGGGTCATTACACAAAATAGGAGCGCCGCTTTTTGTTTTTTTTCCGCTCACGGCCCAATTATTACTGCCATTATCTTGACTTGGTTTTTCAGGAGCAATGGCAGCCGTGTCCCTGTTATTGATATATAATGAATCCACTGTTGAAGGAATTTTCAGTGCCACGGCCTGAGGAGGATAAATCGTCCCCTTCGGAACAATAGGATCAAGTGAATCCTGCGAATAAGGATACATTTTTTCAAAATCATCCCAACCAAAAACAGATTTCGCATTGGTATATTCGAAATCATCTTCATTACCTGCCAGATCAAATGACATATATTTCAGGAAAAGAGCAGTTTTGAGATTCGTCCATTTTTCAGGTTTATAATGAAGCAGTTTATATTCAAGTGGAAGTTCACTTTCTTTCAAACCCGAGATATATGCATTCACACCGGCAGTATAAGCATCACATTGTGTTTTGGTGATGGAATCTTTTTCGATTTCCTGCACAGCTCTTTCTGCAGCATAAACCATTCCCAGCCTTCTTTTTTCTTTATCAAAATTAAGGGCTCTTCTCCCGACCAACTCACTGAGACGCCCAGCTGCAGCATAGACCTGGAATTCCATTTGCCAGAGACGGAATTTTGCATGAAGCCATCCCTGAACAAAATATGCATCTTCTTCATTGGCTGAAAAAATATGAGGCACCATGCGATCATCAATATATACTTCGGTCTTGCCTTTAAGCTGGGGGAATTTAAGATCAAAACTGAAATTCTTATCGATGGCGTCGGCATTCTGCCAGAAACCATGTTGGGGGCTCAGGAACTCTCCTACCGGAGGAATGGTTCCCCATGAAATACTCAGGGAAACGATCAATACAACGGTAATAGTCAGTGAAATAAGAAATGGAATAGCCCTCATATGCATCGATTGATATATGCAATATCATTTAAAAATAAAGGTTTTTTTTTACTTCAGCTATAGAATTACAAGCTGCTTTTATCGCGTTATCACTCATCATCAGATTAGTAAATTTACCCGCTTGATATCTCTCAAATCGTGTTATTTACTTCGTAGATTTTATTCCGTTCAATCTGCTCATCATTCTACATCGTTAATTGTACCCGCTTCAGGCATTACCACAAAATTGTATTGTTTTCGTTCTTAGTTTGATTCAATTTTGTATAGACAGATACCTTTAATCATTAAACCTTGAACTGTAAACTATGAAACCGAAGCTTGATATTCGAAAAAATAAAAAAAAGCTTATTCTCGGATCACTGTTCCTGGGACTCACTATCATCAAATTTATTCTTTAAACCCGGGATGATTTGCAAACACTATTGAATTGGTTTATTAAATTCAGACGGGTAAGCGTAAAAACGGCAGCCGGTGGCGAAAGCAATCGGTTGCTTTTTTAAAATACCAGTAACTTCACAAAACAATGGATTTCATTAAATGCATTAATTCTTCTCTTGTATTATAACTGTGTAATACAATCCGAAGCCTCTCTTTCCCTTTTGGTACAGTTGGATATAAAATAGGCCGGATATCAAGATTTGCATCAAACAATTTCTTCGACAATCCTCTCACTCTTTCATTTCCCGAAACGATTACTGCCTGAATGGGAGTGGAACTTTTCAATGTTTCCATTCCATTTTGCAAAAGCGGTAATTTAATAATTTCCTCATTGAACAATCTGATCAGCTCTTTCAAAAAAATCCTTTCTTTAACCAGGTCAGGAAATATTTTGTAAGACATTTTGATGGCTGCAATATTTACCTCCGGCAGAGCCGTTGTAAAGATAAAAGTCCTGGAAAAATTGATGAGATAATTTCGTAAACCTTCGCTCCCTAAAATAATGGCTCCATGACAACCCAGCGCTTTTCCGAAAGTATGGACCCGTGCGAAACATTTTTTCTGCAGCCCCCGTTCCTGCACCAACCCCTCTCCCCTCTCACCAATAACACCCGTTGCGTGTGCTTCGTCAACAATAAGGTTTGCTTGATACTTTTCGCATAAGGATGCCATCATTGTCAATGGCGCCATATCTCCATCCATTGAAAAAACAGACTCGGTTACCACAAATATATTTCCCCTGGCGTTCTTCAACTTTTCTTCCAGGCTCTTCAAACTGTTATGCACAAACGAAAATGACTGGGCAAAAGATAAACGCACCCCATCGCGAATGGAAGCATGGCTCAACTGATCATAAATAATTGTATCGCCTCTCCCGGGAACTGAAGATAAAAGTCCGAGATTTGCATCATATCCCGAATTGAATATAAGTCCTGCTTCCGCATCATGAAAACCTGCAATCGTTTTTTCGGTTTCATCAATCAGCTCATAATTTCCTGATAATAATCTTGAGCCCGTAGAGCCATGCCTGAATCTGTCAATACTTCCCTCAGGTGATTTTTGATTCAAAAGATCATTTCTCACCATTCCCAAATAATCATTGGAGCAAAAATCAATTTTTTTATCCGGCAGGCGTAATTGCCGGTAAGCATTTTGTTCTTTTCTTTCTTCTAATTTTTTATGCAGAAAATCCTCATTCATATCTTTGCGGCTCAAATATACAGTTTCGGGTTTGGAGTTTACAGTTTGGATCTGAAACCCGGGAACAGGTGATACGAGAGATGAATACACTAAATATTATTTATTATTTGCATTGAGTATTTATTAAGCTATGTCTGAAAAGAATATTCTAGGACTACAATTGCCCACCGATCCACGTTGGGTTGACCTGGCGGGTATTTCATTGAAAGAAATCCTTACAGACCATGCATATTGTGAGCAGAAGGCTGCAACGAGCTGCATCTCACTCATTCAAAGATATTCGGATAAAGAAAAACTGGTAACAGAATTATCTCCTGTTGTGACAGAAGAATGGGGACATTTCCGTATAGTACTTTCTGAACTGCAAAAAAGAGGATGGAAACTGGGGAAGCAGCGTAAAGATGAATATGTGAATAAATTGCTCGAGTTTCAAAAAAAAGGAGGGAGCGCCGAAGAAAGATTTTTAGATCAGTTGCTGACCATGGCCCTGATCGAAGCAAGAAGTTGTGAGCGCTTTAAAAGATTAAGCGAAGGATTAAATGATAAATATCTCAGCAATTTTTATCGCCGCTTCATGGAAAGTGAAGCCGGACATTATCATTTATTCATTGGACTGGCAGAAACATATATAGATAAAGAAAAAGTAAGGCATAGATGGAAAGAATGGTTGCATTATGAGGCGGAAATTATCAGAAAGCTCGAATTGCGTGGAGACAGAGTTCACTAATGAATGATTAAATTATTTCGGAGTCATTATCTGTAATCATAAATTTCGATTCTTTACCGGAAGTAATTTTTCCGACTTTCTTCCTATCTTCCCGTCTCACTTCCAAAAAAATAACAAATGAAAAGAAGAGAATTTGTCAGGAATTCAACCCTGGCAGCAGCAGGCTTCGCAATACTGCCCTCCCGTAATTTATTTCATACTGATCAAAAAATAAGACTGGCTATTATCGGCACCGGTTTACGCGGACAAAATCACCTGGATAATGCACTTCATCGAAGCGATACTGAAATCGTAGCCATTTGTGATGTCGATGAACGTATGCTTCAGATGGCTACTGATATTATAAAAAAATCAGGAAAGCCCATGCCCAAAATTTTTAAAGGAGATCCTCATGCCTATCGTCATTTAATTGAATTAAAAAATATTGATGGGATATTGATCGCAACTCCATGGGAATGGCATGCACCCATGGTCATTGATAGTCTGCAGGCGGGAATCAAATATGTTGCCACGGAAGTAATCCTTGGAATCACATTGGAAGATCATTGGAATGTGGTCAGAGAAGCCGAAAAACAAAAAGCAAATGTGATGATGCTGGAAAATGTCTGTTACCGCAGGGATGTAATGGCTGTGATGAATATGGTGAGGCAGGGAATATTCGGCGAACTGATTCATATGCAGGCCGGCTACCAGCACGACCTGAGAGGAGTTAAATTCAATAATGGGATCAATCCTTATAACAGCGGAGTTGAATTTGGAGAAAAAGCTTTTTCAGAAGCAAGATGGAGAACCAACCATTCAGTTCATCGTAACGGTGACCTATACCCCACACATGGAGTTGGCCCTGTAGCACAGATGCTGGATATCAATCATGGTAACCGTTTTCTTTCTTTATCATCCTTCGCAACAAAATCAAGAGGACTCCATAATTATATTGTACAAAAAGGAGGCGCAGATCATCCAAATGCAAAAGTGCAGTTCAAGCTGGGGGATGTCGTTACCACTCATATCAAATGCGTTAATGGTGAAACAATTTTATTGCAACATGACACCAATTCTCCCAGGCCCTATTCGCTTGGTTTCCGCGTACAGGGAACGAAAGGATTATGGATGGATGTCAATAAGTCGTTGTATATCGAAGGGCTAAGCAAAAAGGAAGATGAATGGGAAGCGGCACAACCCTATCTTGAAAAATATGACCACCCTCTCTGGCAAAGATGGAGTAAAGAGACTGAAGGGGCAGGACATGGAGGAATGGATTTTTTTGTACTTCATGCTTTCATAGAATCCATCAAACGCAAAGTCCCGACTCCAATGGATGTTTACGATGCAGCCGCCTGGAGTGCGATCACACCTCTCAGTGAAATGAGTATCGACCTCGGAAACCAGACAGTCGAATTTCCTGACTTCAGCAGCGGTCTGTGGATGTACCGCAAAAATAATTTTGCTACAACAGATGAATTTTAAATCAGAATTGTGAACAATGAGTTGATTGAAAAAGCAGCTTTACAATTTTTTGAGGGAAGAAATCTTTTGATTCAATCTCTTGGAAACGGATTGATTCACCACACTTATAAAGTGACGGATGAGCGGGCTGAAAGATCAATTGTATTACAGGCAATCAATACATTGATCTTCGCAAAGCCTGAAGATATTTTATACAATTACGATATCATCTTCCAATGGCTGGAAAAATCTGATAAAAAAGTATCGATACCCAGGCCCTTACCTGCTCATAATGGAAGATTGTTTTGGATAGATGATCAAAAAAATTATTGGAGGGCAAACCAGTTCATCAATCATACTTTTTCTCCATTGACTCCCGAAAACGAAAAAGCAGCATATACTGTTGCCAAATGTTTTGCGGAGTTTACATCTGCACTTGCAGGACTGGATGTACAAAAATTAAAGCCCATCATTCCGGATTTTCATAATCTCTCATTGCGGTATAAGCAATTCGAAGATGCTGTTGAAAAAGCATCGATTGAAAGATTACTAAAATCAACGCATGTCATTGCAGAATTGAGACAAAGGAAAAAATTGGTATACTGGTATGAATCCATTCTCGATTCGCAAGCTTATCCGGAACGTGTCATGCATCATGATTGCAAGATCAGCAATATCCTTTTCAGTACAGAAAATGGCCGGGTGATTTGCCCCGTGGATCTGGATACAGTTATGCCGGGAAAATTTTTTTCAGATATAGGAGATATGATCCGCTCAATGTCCTGCTCAGTGGATGAGAACAGCACCCAATGGGAAAAAATAGATATTCAACCATCTCTCTACAAAAATATTATCAATGGCTACCTGGAAGGAATTGGAGCTGTTTTAACTGACAAAGAAAAAAACGAAATCCATTATTCAGGGTTGGTGATGATCTATATGCAATCCCTGCGTTTCCTAACGGATTACCTGAACAATGACATTTATTATAAAACCAAGTATCCGGAACAAAACCTCAATCGCGCCCTGAACCAGTTGATTTTATTAGAAAAGCTGGAATCCTTTTTGAAAGAAGAATATTTCTTTGATCCATTTTGAAAATCAGGAGTCAGCCATAAAATATTTCAGTTCCTCTTCCATATCCAGGAATGGATATTTGCTCTTCAATTGTTTTGCCTTTTCAAAATGGTTTTTTAAAAACTGTTTGTGTGCATTTGTATCTGGCTGAAAAGCCCTATGCCTTCTGGCGATGGAGATTTTTTTTACTTCCTGCATAATCGCTCTTGAAGGCTCATCAATAAAATGTTCTTCAAATTTTTCAAGTACAAATTCGGTAGCCTGGTAATTCGGGTGAACCAGGTCGATATCGTAAAATCGATAGTCGCGTAAAACATCGATCACCAGTTCATAGGCCGGAAAATAAAATATCCTTTCAAATTTATTGACCAGGTGATGCACTGCTTCAATCAGCCTGGCCTTGCTGCGATTATTTTCTATAACTCCGTCGCGAATATGACGGACAGGACTAACCGTAAAAATAATACGTATATCAGGATTAAATTGAAAAAGTCGGTGAATACAATTGTCCAGTGCGGCATGTATTTCTTCGATCTTCAATAATTGCTTATTAAACCATTGAGCGGGCGCACGGTGACAATTTGCTACCCGGACTCCCTCCCATTTTTTTCCGGATTGGTCTGATACCAGTTGATAAGAAAATGAACTGCCCAGCGTAATAATCAGCCATTTCGCTCTTTTCAAAAAAAGATGCGCCTGATCCTGGGATCTGTTAATTCTTTGGAGACATTCATTTTTATCTCTTCCTGAAAAAATGCTATGATGCTGCCAGCTTTGCCAAAGTTCGTTGAGATAAAATAAATCATCAGTGCCATATTGTTTATGTTCAATATAAGAAACCAGGTTTCCCGTAACACTAATCGGATCAAAGAGGATTCCATTGGGATTTTGCAGAATGTCGAACTTAAGGTCCTTCAGGCTATTACCAATATGCTCAGTAAAACAGGAGCCCACAAGCATCAATGGCTGATCATAACTTATCTTTTGCCCGGGGGAATTAATATTGATATCTAACATGAAATCCATAGTCGCATCTTTTGTCCGCCATTCTGAAAATTGCGTTCATAAAAAATTTAAACAAAAACTGAAGCTGCTATTTTAACACTTTCTTCCAAGGCTTTCCGATTTAAAGGTTTTAATAAATTCAACTGGCTAAAATACTCAATCATCAGTTCTGTATCCATATTACCAACCAGTTCATCATTGGCCATTGGACATCCACCAAATCCTTTTAAAGCTCCGTCGAAACGTAAACATCCGGCCTTTAATGCAGCGTCTATTTTTGCTCTCCGGTTATCTGGTCTTGAATGCAGGTGCACGCCAATTTGATGATCAGGCAATTTTTTTATCAGATAATCAGTCGTTGAAAATACCTGTTCCGGGGTAGCGAGTCCGACTGTATCAGCCAGTGAAATGATTTCTATTCCAAGATTTGCCATTGCTTCTGTCCACTGAAAAACAATTTCCTGCGAATATGGATCACCGTAGGGGTTCCCGAAAGCCATTGAAATATAGATCACCAGTTGTTTTCCTTTTTCTGTACAAAGCCGCTGTATTTCTTTGACCCTGTCGAGAGATTCTCTGATAGAACCATTGGCATTGCGATGCTGAAATGTTTCTGAAACCGAAAAAGGAAAACCCAGAAACCTGATCTGATCATAATTGGCCGCCTCTTCAGCGCCTCTCAAATTGGCGACGATGGCTAAAAGTCTGGAGACAGATCCTGTTATATCCAGGTTTGCAAGAACCTCTTTCGTATCTGCCATCTGTGGAATAGCTTTGGCTGAAACGAAACTGCCAAAATCGATCGTATCAAATCCCACTTTCAATAATGCGTTGATATATTCGATTTTCTTTTCAGTAGGAATAAAGGATTTCCATCCCTGCATGGCGTCGCGGGGGCATTCTACCAGGTGAATTTTTTGTGGGTTGTCTTTTACCTGATTTGTATTCATCAGGCTAAACTACTGCAATTGGGCGATTTAATCGGCGATGTAGTTCTCAGCAGCTTTTTTGCGCTTATGCAATTTCTCACGGATTGTATTGAAAAAACGGCTCCTTTCTTTCTCCCCTACTTCACTGATCAATGTGGATTTACGAATAATGTTTTGCACATGCTGATACGTGTATTCTGCAAATCTGGTATCCTTGGTCCACATAATATTTAATACAGTATGATTCAGGTAAACCACTTTAGTATCATTCAGAATTGCCAGAACAGTATTGTCTCCTAAAATGAATTCATTCACAAATAGCTTGTAAGGAATTTTTGGAACGGATGGAGAACCAGGGCCGGTCATCAAAAACTTATATCCCAATTCAGCCTGCTTTTCAATATGATCGATCATTTTTTCCAGGCATTCGTATAAATGGACAACATCTGCTGCAGAAGAAAACATCTTCGTGTCTTTGTAATATTCTATTTGGCGGATAGAAGTATGTATTGATTCCGCATTCCAAATTTCCTGCGTGGGCATTTTATTGTATTCTGCTGCTATTATAGCTGAGGTCTTTTGCAAATTTTCGGTCACTTCATTGGTCGCAAATACCGGCTTGCCGAATAAGGGATATTGCAGGATCGTCTTCATCCAGAAAAAGAATTTGAAAGCTGCCAATTCTGGTTGATAAAAATTGTAAAAAAAAGGCATATCCTTTAATATAAAGAAAAATTCCCTTCTTTCGAACGAATTGCCATATTGCAGCAGACCAAGAACATTTTGAAGCCATAAATCAAAAGTGTGATTATTCGAATCAACATTGGAACCACTGAAAATAATAGAATCGCTATTCAGGTATAAAAGTTGATCAAGTGAAATTTTAAAATGCATGCAAAGTGTTCTCAACTCATCAAAAGAAACACCCTTTTCTCCCCTGATTCTTCTGTAAGCGCTGTCATTACTGATGTTTAACAGTTCCGCAATTTCATCGACGAGTGAAAGATGAGGCGGTAGATTATTCTTGATGTGCTGGAAAAAAACCTGTTGAACACTGGGTTGATCCATGGGTCTAGTTGTTTAGTAAAAAATGCAAATGAGGGGATGCAAGTTTTCAGGAGTTATTAATTCCTATAAATGTAGTGGGTTTTTTTGCAATAAACAATAGGCGGCTGACAAAGAATCCTTCCCCATAGCAACTATTGCCGGACAGATGCAATTACACGCAAAAAGCAATTAGGAATCAGCATACTCCGAAAATAATTTAGTAGAGGCATTAATTATTCACCTCTAAAAACTATGCTATGATTCCTTTATTCATCTCCTGGTTGTTCAAAGATCACAGAAATACAAAAATCAGCATGGCATGGCAACAACCAGCAATAAATGAAAAAAATATTTTCCATGACAGCTCCCTCATGGTATTGATTGCTAACCTCAAATATTATACTTATGAAACAGATCATATATAAACCAAATTCATGGCATCATTGCCTGGTTTGTTTCCTTATCATTGTATCACCGGCAATCATTGCCACCTGGATCCTAAGAAATATTAGTTCGGCGGCTTTTCATGTCTTATTATTTACAGCCGGTTGGTTCATCTGGACATTTACAGAATATATGTATCACCGGTTTTGTATGCATTTCCATGACAGGCATCAAAAAAAAAGGATTACAAACAGTCATTTATACCATCATCATCACCCTTCTGAAATAAAAGTCAGTTTACTGCATCGGTTACTGATAGCTGTGATAGCAGTCGGACTGATCATCCTCGCAACTATTCTTGAAAATTATTTCACGCTATTAACAGGCTTTTATTTTGGACTGAGCAGCTTCTTTTTTATGCATTATTTTTTGCATCAACCCTGGTCAAGAAAAATATTCACCACCCTGGTAGTCTATCATATTTACCATCATTGCAAATATCCTGAGCAATGTTTTGGTGTATCGGTCACCTGGTGGGATCGGATCTTCGGAACAGCTCCTCCAAAAGAAGCTGTCATTCCTGAGAAAATTATTGATTTTTATTATAACAAAAAACATACTCACTGATGGACTCTTGTTCTTAAATTTTTGAAAAAGCGCCTCAGCATTCAAGCCATTGACCATTAAAATCTTTTTATGCAAGAAAAAATATTTCCCCTCATCATTTTGGCATTGCTGGTTATTGCCAGTAAGAAATTCGATAAAAAAGCGAATTCTAAAAAATGAATGACTCCGGCTCCGATCGCTGAACGAATATAAGACCGGATCAAAAAAATAAATATTGATACAATGTCACTGCTATTTTTGATGATACTAACGATTCTGCCAATCGGGATCGTTTTGTTTTTTAAGAAAACATCCAAATTTTCAAGAGTAAGACTTTGGCTATTGCTCTTAGTCGTTTTTGCCTGGGGTATAATGGCTGCTCTTTTCCTTTGGCCTTTTGCATTATAAACCAGGAACCAGGGCGATTATTTCATTTGGTCTGGCAAAAAAGATCCTCTTCCATAATAATAGTTTTGAAAAAATTAAGGACGACCCGATAAATATTTAGTAAAAAATGCGGTTTCGGCAGAATTTCTCCCCAATAATAGCAATTAAGCCTTTCAGTTAGTCCGGGCAAATATTTTATTCTCAGGTTTCGCCACCAGTCATTAAAAGCCCCAAAAAACCAATTATGATCCGGCTTTTCCAGGAAATATTTTTGGATTGTCATTGAAAAAAAGAAAGAACCATGAAAAAACAAATCATCCCCTTCATCATCCTTTCATGGATTGCGATCCATTCGGAATGTTCAATGTATGCACAGCCATATATCGATTTGATTAATGTCCGCTATACCAATAGTCCCGAAACCGGACCAGTATCTAAAAATAAAAATGAAACCCAATTAAACTATTTGAATATTTCTTCTACTCTGCCTATTCGATTTAAAAATAAAAAAGACGCTCTGATCCTTAGCCCCTTCTTTGAAAAATGGACTTCTCTGACAAGTGTATCGGGCAACTATAGCAATAATCATTATGGTCTTGTATTACCCGTTTCCTTATTAAAAACAATTCCTAATTCCAACTGGAGCCTGATGACAACTGCGATTGTGAGAATGAATGATGCAAATATCAATGCAAACGGGCAATGGCAATTCGGAGGTGCATTGGTAGCTGCTTATTATAAAAAGAACAGCCATCTCACATATAAGATGGGGCTGTATATAAACGGAGAATTCTTTGGCCTGTTTATCATTCCGCTGCTTGGCATTGACTGGCAGATCAACGAAAGAAATAACCTGTTTGGAATATTGCCTGCTTCATTAACCTGGGAACATCAATTCAATCATCGTCTTTATGCAGGAACGGTCTTTCGCACTTTCACCAATTCTTATCACGATGGCGGACCGAATTACTGGAGAGTGGATGAAAACCAATTAGGCGTATTCGCCGATTATTATTTCGGAAAACATCTTGTTTTGAATCTTGAAGCAGGTCATTCATTGTTCCGGAAAATCAGAAGTGGTGAAAGGAATGAAGTGAAAAATAACTGGAATGCCGATGATAATTTTTATTTCAAATGCATGATTGCATACCGTATCAGATTCAGATAAAATTTCTATAAAAAAACAGCGGTCGCCGAAAAGCTTTAACAGAGTAGGCATAACTCTTAAATACTAATCGTCATGAAAAAAATTATTTCAATCTTAGCAATTTTTGTTTGTATTCATCAAATCTCGGAAGCTCAGACAATTCAAGACACTACAGCTCAACGGAAATTAACCAACCGGGACCTTGGAATTCAATATCTCGAAAAAAGCAACCAGATGAGGACAACAGGTTTTGTTGTGTTGGGCCTTGGAGTTGCTGCCTGGGTGGGAGGAGCAGTTGGAGCATATAATCATTATGATGTTTTCACGGGCGAAGGATCAGGATATATTGTATTGTGGGGCCTGGGCATAGGAGCAACTGTAACAGGCATCGTTTTGCTGGCAAGAAGTCATTCTTATCTGAAGAAAGCAAATTTGATTTTGCGGAACGAAAATATTTCAAGAACCTATCACGTACCTATTAAATCAAATATTGCTTCCATTGGAATTGCTTTCAGCATCAAATGAAACTGAATAAAATGATTCAGGGAATTTGCCATTCACTTTTCGAGTCAATATCATTCACCACCTAAAAAATTTATTATGAAACCGGTCAG
Organism: Puia sp.; assembly: GCA_035499855.1. Taxonomy (GTDB): domain Bacteria; phylum Bacteroidota; class Bacteroidia; order Chitinophagales; family Chitinophagaceae; genus Puia. Next base: position 47,107 of record DATJXY010000082.1, read on the forward strand.
TATTTTGATAGTTATATCCATACTATTTGGACAGACTGTCTTTTCACAACAAGTCCAACGAGCGCTCAGCTTGAGAGCCATAATAGTCTCCATCAAGCAAGATACCAGTAATGGTTATGTAAGGGCACTCACAGATTCCACACTTGCGTTTGGAACAAAATTGAATACACTTTTTTCCGCCGATCAGTACAAGATATTCCCATACAGTGACATTAATGAAATATACATCCAGAAAAAAGCAAGGGTTGGCAAAGGCATTGCGATCGGTGCAACGGTCGGTGCGGTCGTAGGAGCACTGATAGGAGCAGCCAGTTATAAAGCGCCTACGCAGGCTCAATTTGAAATTATCGATGAAAAAAGCGCAGCTACCCTGGGAGGTGCTCTCATCGGTGCTGCCGCTGGTGCTTTAATCGGCGGTCTGGCCGGGGGCTTTTCCCACAAAAAATTTATTATTGAAGGAAACAAGATTAAGTTCCAGGCAATGCAGAAAAAGCTGAAATTATTTTAGTCATCATACATCAAAATAAATGATAAGAATTTTTTTCACATTAAAACGCAGCATGATCAGGTCATTCTTTTTTTCATTGCTTCATACAGGATAATTCCTGTTGCCACTGAAACATTCAGGGAGTCAAACCCACCCGTCATCGGGATGGCAAAACGGGCATCAGCGGCCTTACTCAGGTAGGGCTGCACTCCCTTATCTTCACTTCCCATTACGATACAACAGGGTTCAGCAAAATCGATTTCGAATACTTTCAGAGAACTATTCATGTCACTGACAAAAATCTTTATCCCATTGAGATGCAGGGTATCGATTGCTTTCAGTAAACTTCCGACTCGACAGATATGAATTTTTTCCAAGGCGCCGGCAGAGGATTTCAATGCTTCTTCATTTAAAGCCGCAATTCCCTTATCCGGAATAATCATTGCCTGGGCACCACAACAAACGGCAGTTCGTGCAATCGCTCCGATATTCCGTACATCTGTAATACCATCCAGCATCGCAAATAAAGGAACCAATCCATTCCCTACAATATGATCGATTGTCTGTTGCATGTCCATATAATGTACCAACGATGCAAATGCAATAACGCCCTGATGATTTGCTCTTGAAAGAGAACGCAATCTTTCTGGAGGAACCTGCTGAATAGGAATATTTTTTTCTTTCGCCAATTTTCTGATCTCTCCAATTGATTCACCGCTGACATTTCGCTGAAATAAAATTTTATCAATGGAACGACCAGACATGATTGCTTCGATCAATGGCTGACGCCCGGATATTAACCCCCTTTCCCACTGAAAAGAGTGAGCCCCCTTCCCCCTGAAGGGAGGGGTATTAAAATTTCTTTGATTAGATTTTTTATCCATTTAAAAGAAATAATATTTAGTACCCGTTCTCACTCTCCTTTAGGCACGGGGGTTTAACCTTCCATCCAACAGCATCAGTTTTACTTTTTGAATTGCTGCTACTGACATGGAATCTGTGATCAATCCTTTTTCCACCATTTGATATGCTTCTTCGAAAGGCAATTTCCTGATGATTATTTTTTCTGTTTCTTCGGGCATGGGTGAACGTTGTTCGAGTTGCCTGGCAAGATACAAAACAGCATACTCATCAGAAACAGAATTGGAGAGATGCATACTGAGAATTGGAGTCCATTCGTCAGCAATCAAACCCGTTTCTTCAAGAAGTTCACGTTGGGCAGATCCCAGGGGATCTTCCGCATCCCCACCTCCTTCAGTTATTTCCCAGCTAAATATATCCAGCGTAAAACGGTACTGACCAACAAGCCATGTATTCAATTCTTCATCCAATGGTAAAATGCCTACTGCCAGGTTCTTGAAATGAACTTTGCCATAAATACCTTTGCCTCCACCCGGATTGATTACATCAAATTCAGTTACACTGATCCATTTATTCTCGTAAACCAGTTTATCAGAAATTATTATCCAGGGATTGTTATATTCTGCCATACCCGAAAATAAAACATTCAGAGATGATAACGCCTATTTATAAAAAGCAAAGGCAGGTCATCAGACCTGCCTTATTCTACTTTTTTCACGAGTTATTTTAAGCCAAAAGCTTTTTTTACCTTACCAACATAGTCGAGTTTTTCCCAGGTAAATAGTTCAACTTTTTTCTTAATCGCTTTGCCATAGGGAGAAACAAAAGTTTTTTCAATGATTTCAGGCTTGCGACCCATATGTCCATAAGCAGCTGTTTCGCTATAGATGGGATTGCGTAATTTAAGACGGTGTTCAATAAAATAAGGGCGCATATCAAACAAAGCCTCCACTTTCTTCGCGATCTCTCCGTCTGTCATCTTTACTTTGGCACTTCCAAAAGTTTTTACATTGACAGAAGTGGGTTTGGCTACTCCAATCGCATAGGAAACCTGTACCAACACTTCATCTGCAACACCTGCTGCAACAAGGTTTTTGGCAATATGTCTGGTTGCATAAGCCGCACTACGGTCCACTTTGGATGGATCCTTTCCGCTGAAGGCACCGCCACCATGTGCACCCTTTCCGCCATAAGTATCAACAATAATTTTTCTACCTGTTAATCCGGTATCACCATGTGGTCCTCCAATGACGAACTTTCCGGTTGGATTGATATGATATTTGATTTTATCATTGAACAGGTGAGCGTATTTTTTATATTTTGATTTGACCCTTGGGACGAGAATATTGATAATATCTTTTTTAATCTTCTCCTGCATTTTTTCTTCCGTATCGAAATCATCATGCTGGGTTGATACAACGATAGCATCAATTCTTACAGGTTTGTTGTTATCATTATATTCAAGAGTCACCTGGCTTTTTGCGTCCGGACGAAGATATTTGATCTGTTTGTCTTCTCTTCTCAATGCAGCAAGTTCAAGCAAAATTTTATGTGCCAGATCCAATGACAAAGGCATATAATCTTCTGTTTCGTTGCTTGCATAGCCAAACATCATCCCCTGATCGCCTGCACCCTGTTCTTCTTTTTTCTTTTTTTCAACGCCCTGGTTAATATCCGATGATTGTTCATGAATCGCAGAAAATATACCACATGAATTTGCCTCGAACATATATTCACTCTTGGTATATCCGATTTTACGGATCACGCCACGGGTGATTTCCTGTACATCGAGATAGGCTTTAGATTTCACTTCACCAGCCAGTACCACCTGACCTGTTGTGACAAGTGTTTCACAAGCCACTTTGGATTGAGGGTCAAAAGCTAAAAAATGATCGATCAGTGCGTCAGAAATCTGATCCGCTACTTTATCGGGGTGTCCTTCGGAAACACTTTCAGAAGTAAATAAATAAGGCATAATGTCTAAAAATTTGAAATGATTGAACCGATTCAATAAGCCGATTTCTTAAGAATTTTTCACGATGATGACCCTGTATTTCATTAAGAAATCAAATAAAAAACCATTAATCATACTAGAAAAACGATTAATGGAATTTTTTTCGCTGCAAAGATAATGGCTGAAACTAAATTTTGAACAAATAGTTGATTCAATTTACCAACCATTCATATAGTATTATGATAAATCGCTATAGAGTTGCAAATAGTCTGTTAAATCGGATTCAGCATTAAAGGAAAGCACTTTCTTACCCCGCACTTTGCAAAATTCGTCCAGTAATTTTTTATCTGTTTTTTCTGCGCCAAAACTGATGGCATCAGCATAGGTAGCGCCCCCGCGGAACATTGCATAGTTATTTGCTTCACTATAAGGTTCAAGGTCTTTTTCTTTAAGACTCGGATGAATATTTGCCAGTTTCAGGAAATTTGATCCAAGTTTTTCCTTGAAAGTAGTCTGCCCAATTGTAAAGATCACTTTGCTATGAGCAAAAACCGGTTCTTTCTTATAGACTGTTTTTAAATACAATGGGATCAGGCCGGTCATCCATCCACTGCAATGGATCACATCGGGTGGCCATCCGAACTTTTTTACGGTTTCAAGAGCACCCTTGCAAAAGAAAACAGCTCTCAGACCATTGTCGTCAAACCATTTTTCCTTTTCGTCGTGAAAAATGAATTTGCGTTTGAAAAGGTCCTCGTTTTCAAGGAAATATACCTGTAATCTCGCATTGGGCAAAGAAGCTACTTTAATCTGAAGGGGAAAATCATCATTATCGATGGAAACATTAATGCCGGATAAGCGAACCACTTCATGCAAACGGTGCCTTCTTTCATTAATTACACCGAACCGCGGCATGATACATCGAACTTCAAAACCATTTTCATTAGATTTTATTGCCAGCTTATTGGCCGTTTCTGCAAATTCCGTAAGCTCTAGATAGGGAGACATTTCATTAGCAATAAATAAAATTCTTTTCTTTGTTACCATTATAGATGACAATTAGTGAACAGAGTCTTAACCAAAACGTCCGCAAAGTTAAGGTATTTATTCGGGAATTGGCATCCTGGCTGCTTTCCATGAGTACCGTTATCAAAAGTTTATGATAGTTTTTAAGAAAGCAAACGAACTTCAGAAATATATCGGCCAACAGCAATCGAAGGGTACCCTCGTCGGATTTGCTCCCACGATGGGAGCATTACATCAGGGTCATTCCTCCCTGATTGAAGCTTGTCAACAAATCGCAGGACTTACAGTCTGCAGCATTTTTGTCAATCCTACCCAATTCAATGACCCGATAGATTTTCAGAAATATCCCATCAGGATCGAAGAAGATATTTACATGCTTGAAAGAAAAGGAACAGACATCTTATTTCTTCCGGGTTTGGAAGAAATATATCCTGAAGGAACAAAAAAAATGGAGCATTACGATCTCGGTTACCTGGAGACCATATTGGAAGGATATTACAGGCCCGGACATTTCCAGGGTGTTTGCCAGGTGATGCATCGGTTACTTGATATCGTTAAACCAGATCATTTATTCATGGGACAAAAAGATTACCAGCAATGTCTTGTCGTTAAAAGATTATTGCAACTCATGGAATCAACCACTGTTTTTCATGCTTGTCCGACATTGAGAGAACCCGATGGTTTGGCTATGAGCAGCCGAAATATCAGGCTCAGCGAAGAAGAAAGAAGAAATGCGGTCGCCATATATAATGCACTTTCTTATCTTAAAAAAAATCTCAGTCCGGGTGATTTATCGGTCCTGTTGCAAGAGGCAAAAAAAATTCTTATCGCAAGCAAATTTAAAATTGAGTATGTTGAAATAACCGATTCCGACTCACTGAAACCAGTGCATAGCTGGAACGGTCAACTAAAACTAACTGCGCTGATTGCTGCTTTTCAGGGAGAAGTGAGATTGATTGATAATATGATATTAACATAATGTGATTATTGAAGGTCGATGTCCGATGACCGTTGTTCGGCGGCCAACGATCATCGGTCAACGATTCTCCGCTGTCAACTTTTATACTATTTTTATGTTTCTTCTTTATAAAAATGACCATGGAAATTGAAGTCCTGAAATCGAAAATACACCGTGTCTTAATTACTGAAGCCAACCTGAATTATGTGGGCAGCCTTACCCTTGATGAAGACCTGATGGATGCCGCTAATATGATCGAAAATGAGAAAGTTCAGGTGGTAAATGTAAACAATGGAGCGCGCATCGAGACCTATATCATCAAAGGGAAAAGAGGGTCCGGCATCTGTTGCCTCAACGGACCTGCAGCCAGAAATGGAGCAGCGGGAGATATAGTAATCGTGATATCCTATGCGACTATGGATTTCGAAAAAGCAAAAAATTTTAAACCCTGGGTTGTATTTCCCCGGGAAGGAAACAAGATTTGAAATAACCTGTCTGTCGTTTTGCAGATGGACCGATTGTTAGTAAATTGACCGGGACTATGAAAAAAACGATACTGGCTATTTTTCAATATATATTATTCGCAGCATTGGCTGCTTTTTTTGTGTGGCTAAGCCTGCGGGATATTGATAAAGAAAAATGGGAACAATTAAAAGCTGCAATTGACAGGGCACATTACTGGTTATTAATCCCTGTATTTTTATTATTGCTTATGAGCCATTGGCTTCGCGCCTTGCGCTGGCGTCAGCTCATGGAGCCGCTGGGTTATTATCCTTCCAAATTAAATTGTTTTTTGGCGGTCATGATCGGCTACTTTGTAAACCTGGGTGCTCCCCGACTCGGCGAAGTATTAAAATGCACTATACTTGCCCGTTATGAAAAAGTGCCTGCGAATAAACTGGTGGGTACTATTGTTGCCGAAAGAGCTTTTGATGTTATCTGCCTCTCGATTGTCTTTGGTCTGACTTTTATTTTTCAATTCGATGTCATCAATTCTCTTGTCCAAAACTATATCTATCCTTTATTTCAGGGCAAAGGTGGAAAAGCTTCTTTCATAAAAATTGCTTATGTGGCAATTGGCTTGATTTTTTTCCTGCTTCTTTTAAGATTCCTGTTTGGCCGACTGGGTCATATCAATATTGTTCAAAAAATAAAAAATATGCTGATCGGCGTATGGCATGGCCTGATCAGTGTAAGATCTTTAAAGAACAAGCCCCTCTTCTTTGTATATACCGTCGGTATCTGGATGCTTTATCTTTTAAGTACCTGGTGTGGTTTTTTTGCAATAAGAGAAACATCGGGATTAAACATGGCAGATGCACTGACCGTGCTGGCGATGGGAAGCATTGGAATGATTGTATCACCGGGTGGCATCGGCGCATATGCATTACTGGTACAGGAAACAGTAGCATTATATAATATACCCAAGGAACCTTATGGTCAGGCCCTGGGATGGTTATTATGGTTTGGACAGTTCCTCAGTTTTATATTATTCGGTGTGGTAAGTTTTATTTTGTTGCCACGTGTAAATAAAAAAAATAATGAAAAGTCCGCAGGTTATACCGACTAAAATTCTTGATCTTCCGCAACTCCAACATCAGGTTGGCCGTTGGCGCTTATTGAAAAAGAGTGTTTCATTTACTAATGGATGTTTTGATATCCTTCATGAAGGTCATATCGCTTCTTTGTCGCAAGCCGCAAAAGAAGCAGATTTTCTGGTAGTAGGAGTCAATTCAGATTCATCTACCCGCAGACTCAAAGGCGAAAACCGTCCTGTCAATAATCAGCATGCAAGATCATTGGTATTAGCTTCGCTATTTATTGTTGATGCCGTTATTATTTTTGAAGAAGATACTCCGCTTGAACTTATCAAATCCATACTTCCGGATGTATTAGTAAAGGGAGGAGATTATACCATTGACCAGATTGCAGGAGCTAAAGAAGTAATGGCCAATGGAGGCAGGGTTGTCATCAATCCTCTTGTAGATGGGTTTTCTACGACAAGAATTATCGAAAAAGTAAAAAATTTAAAATGAAGAAAAACCTGGAATAAATATCTCGTGAAAATCGTTTTTGCGATAATATTTCTTCTATTGTCATCCTGCCTGTCAGCGCAGGATATTAAAACCATTGAAGCGCAATTAAAAGAATCTTTCTTAAAAATAGATTTTAAAAATGAGAAATCACTGGTAAAATCGAATGAGGATTTTGAAAAACTACTCTTAAAATTTACATCCTCAAACCCCGAGACGATGAGTTATGATTTCAAAGACCTCACCAGTTGTGGTCTGACCATCGCCACTTCGGAAGATAGCATGTTCAGAATTTATTCATGGGATACAAGATCGGGTGGAACCATGCATTTTTTCGAAAATGTATTTCAATTCAAAAGCGGACAAAATATAATTTCAAGAAAATTTTTACAGAATAAGGATGAAGACCATCCCGATCCGGGATGCTTTTATTACCAGATCAATGATATCATAGTAGGCAATAGAAAATTCTATATTGCCCAAAGCCAATCTATTTTAAGCACTTCGCTTTTTGCGTATCGCATCCAGTTTTTTTCTGTGAAAGGTTCCAGATTATTCGATGATAATAGAATGATCAAAACAAGATCTGGTTTCCGAAATGATCTTAAATATGAAGTAGATCTTACAAATACACTGTATTCCGAAGACAATGAGATCAACTCCGGTTATTCAATTATTTACGATAAACAAACTAAAACAATAATGTTACCCGTCGTGCTTGAAGGTGGAAAAATTAATGGCAAAAAAATAATTTATCAATTCAATGGAGAATACTTCAATAAACTCTGATATTTTTATCCCCGGTACATCCGCTCTACTTCCTGCACAATCAGCTCCATTTGTTGATCATCTCCATTTGCATCGTAAGGTTGTTTCAGATTGCTGCCGAAGAAAAAAGCAACCGTCTGCCAGAAGCGGGCAGTGAATGCGCCTTTATATTCCCTGATGATATCGTAACAGTTATTTCCCGTTTGCCTGTTGATCAGTTTCATCAACACCTTTCCCTGGTAAACCGATAGTTTTTCCAAAGGGTCGGCAAACTCTTTTTTCAAATCTTTTTCTTTTGATTTGATATACGATTTTCGTTCGCCTTCATTCGTCATTTTTGCCAGTCTCACGTTCATCTCGTTCATGATAATGCCGGCTTTGCGCGCATAAGGATATGTGACATACACTGCATTACGAAGCCGGGTCCATTCTTCAATACGCCTTCTCATTGCATGCGTCATGGGCGCAGACACCCATACCATCATCAGGGTTCTTGCAGGAATGGTATCACCGTTTATGACATAGGTCGGAACCAATAAAGTATCGTTAGGACCGTATTTGGAAGAATTCTGTTGCTGCGCAAATGAGGAAGAACCCGTTATCACAAAGGATACGAGGATAAATGGAATAAGGATATATTTTCGGATGCGCAAACCCATAAATACAGACTTAAAGATAATCAAAAACACTGGTAATTTATACTATTGAGACAGTGCAGGTAACCCAAACGCTGGTTAAATAAAGGCGAAATCTGAAACGGTCAGATGTGACCGGATTCTCCTTTCTCGTCGGACCATCCCGGTCTGACAAATATGGTCATACGGAGACTGTCAGACCATTTGCTAAGCAGCCACAAGAAGAGTTCTAATCCGCCTCACAATACTCATAACAAACCCGATGATCATGATAATAGTTCCAATCCACAATACATTGATCTGAGGGAATTCGTATACTTTCAGAGCTATAAAAGGAACCATACTGGAGGATTCTTTGACTTTTAATTCGATTTTGTGATTGTCACTGATGCCTCCAAAACCAAGAGCAAGATTTTGGGCAAAAACAGTGTCGAGAATATAATTACTCTCATTGTTTTTAATGTACAGCAAAGGCATTGCATGATATCGCATGCTGTCTTTACTAACCACCAGGATATCTGCCATCAGTGCAGTATCCCCGGAAGTAAAATGATATTTTTCATTATTCGGATTTACTGTCACTTTATTCAGCACCATATATCCTCTCGAATAAAAAACCGTATCGTGCACCGCAACATTATACGATTTGAAACTCGTTGTATCATTCTCTCCGCTATTATCAACCGCACTGATATATGAAAAAATATCCCTGTCCCAATAATGATGTTTGGATGGATTGAATGCAAAACCCTGTTGCCCCTTTGTTGCTTTGATCAGATAAGGATACAGATCGAAAGCATCTTTCCCATCTTTACTCTGCATGTGAATCCTGAAATAAGTAGTGGTCTTCGATTCATTCACAGAATCATTGCTGACATAAGTAGCCCAGTACTTACCCATATCCGTCTGCACATTTTTGAGCAAAGTAATATTCTCCAGCGGATTTTGTTTGCTTGATGGATCGAAATTGATATTAATGCCTGTCGTGTTAAAAGAGAGAACCTGTTTTTTCGAAGAAGAGATCAGTATGCCGACCAGCATCAATCCAAAACCAACGTGCGCAATAGATGCCCCTGCCGCTTTGAATTTACCTTTCAAACCAATCCATATATATCCTGCATTGGCAACAACCGAATAAATCGCACAGAACAAAGCAAAATGGATGGCTGAAAGAAATCCGGTTCCATATTTGTCATAGTGAATTCCGCCCAATGCACTGATCAGTGCTGATATTACAAGCGCAATCAAAGTAGGAATCCATATTTTCTTTAAAAAAAATTCTCTTGAAGTCTGTTTGTATTTTAAATATTGTGTGATCGCTGTCAGCGCTCCAAGAATGATGGCAACAAATATCACGATCCGATTGTATGCAAATTCACTATCCTCGCCCGTACTCCAATGCGTTCCTGTAATTTTATTGATCACAGGAAGTGAAGTGGCGATAATTACAAAGAAAGCCGTTAAAAAAATAACCAGTGATCCGATAAACATCCAGAATTCTCTCGAATAAGTATTTTCTTCCTTTTTGATATGCGGTATATTATTATATTCCTTAAAAAATAATACCAATGCGGGAACCATGAACACAAGAATGAATAATACAAGCTGGATATTCATTCCGGAATCAACAAATGCATGAACGGATGTATCGCCTAGAATTCCGCTTCTTGTCAGGAAAGTGGAATATAAAACCAGGATAAATTCAAGGATCATGAATAAATAAGTGGCGCGTAAAGAATGACCGGTCGAATTATAAATAACTAGGGTATGCAATCCCGCTACCAGTACCAGCCAGGGAACCATCGAAGCATTTTCTACAGGATCCCATGCCCAATAACCTCCAAAACTCAATGACTCGTATGCCCAGGCAGCTCCCATCATGATTCCTGTTCCAAGAACGCAGGCAGAAAATAAAGTCCAGGGAAGTGCTACTTTTGTCCAGCCGCCATATTGCTTTTTCCATAATCCTGCAATTGCATAAGCAAAGGGAACGATGGTTGAAGCAAAACCAAGAAATAAGATAGGTGGATGAATGACATTCCAGTAATTCTGCAACAATGCATTCAATCCCTGGCCATCCTGCATTTGAGGAATGGATAAATAATCCGGACGCTGAAAGATCGGCGCCTCGCTGAACATTTGCCGGACCAGTAAAAAAGGATTGTTACCGATTTTAATTCCGAAAATATAAACGCCCAGGATCATGCTAGCCAGGCAAAGTTGTGCGAAGCTCAATACTGCCATCACCGGCGATTCCCATCTCCCGGCTTTAAAAATTAAAATTACTCCCAGTACGCAATGCCAGATGGTCCATAATAGGAAACTGCCTTCCTGAGCTTCCCAGATACAAGCCAATAAATATTTTGGCGAAAGTGCTTTGCTGGAATGTTCCCATGCATAATTGTATTCAAATAAATGTGTGCTGACAATAAAATAGATGGTTGCAAAAACTGAAAAAACAGAAACTACATCAATAATAAAAGCGATCCTGGCGAGTTGTTTCCAGTTTTTTTCATCAGCAGGGATCTTTGAATTAGCTGCTTTATAATAAGCAATAGTCGCTACAAAAGAAGCGGCAAAAGAAAGTACGACAAAAAAATGCCCAATCTGACCGGGCAAAAGATGTTCACCAATATAATCCATGGCCTGGTATTAATTTTGACTGAGGTTTTTCTTGGCTGCTTCCGGATCGTCTTTATATTTAGAAGGGCATTTGATGAGAATTCCGTCTTTTTGGGTTATTTCAAAAACATCTCCTTTCATTCTTCCTTTGAGGACAATACGTTCTGCTTTCTCCATATCATAAGGCTTTCCATAATAATAGACCACTTTTGCCTTATTTCCCAAAGTATCTGAAACATAAAAACTGAGGTAATTGGGATTTTTCACCGGATCATATTCTATCGGAACCGTATTATCCAGTTTTGCGATTATGGTTACTACTTTACCTTCTTTTTGCCTCGCAGATGCTATGGTTTCATAAGTCGACAGATCGCCCATAAAACTAACCAATACTGCTATAGCTATAGCAATCAACACAAGCAAAATAATATTGAGCCTTTTCATATCTTTTTAAGTCTGCGCAAAGTTACAGGATTTAGGATTGATGGATATGCATTTTTTTAACAATCAAAATTGAATGCCAACACGATAGAAAAACAAAAAATAAAAAAAAATATAAAATTTATGAGCATCGATATTAAAAACGGCTTCGCTTTTTGGGCGTATCATATACTGTACTAACTTGCGTTGCGTTATTTCTACACTACACTTAAAACCATGAGCGATCTATCCCAATTCGATTCCAATGTTGCCGGGAATCCTAAGAATACTATTTTCGGACTTCCATTTACCGAAGATGAGGCAAGAGTTGTAATCCTCCCGGTGCCCTGGGAGGTAACCGTCAGTTATGGATCAGGTACATCCCGCGCTGCTGAAAAAATATTCAATGCAAGTATGCAGGTTGATTTATTTGACCAGGAAACAGACAATGCCTGGAAGCAGGGTTTTTACATGCGTCATAGCGACAAGAAAATATTGATGAAGAGTGATTATCTGCGGAAAGAAGCAGAATTATTCATCGATTATATTTCAAAGGGTGAAGCGCTGGAAAAAAACAATTTCATGTGCAAATCCCTCAAAGAAATCAATGAAGGGAGTGCCAACCTGAACAAATGGGTCTACGAGCAAACCACCGACCTGATGACCAGCGGAAAACTGGTTGCATTACTGGGAGGTGATCACAGTGTTCCGCTTGGATATATGAAAGCGATTGCAGAAAAGCATGGAGATTTCGGTGTCCTGCAAATAGACGCACATTGCGATCTGCGCAAATCATACGAAAATTTCATTTATAGTCATGGCAGTGTTATGTACAATGCTTTAAATGATATCCCCCAAATAAAAAAACTGGTGCAAATCGGTATTCGCGATTTTAGCCAGGAAGAATGGGACTATATCTGCAACAGCAATTACCGCATCATTGCCTATTTCGATAAAACCATCAAGGAACGTCAATACGAAGGACAAACCTGGCAATTTATCTGCGAAGAAATCATCAATCATCTACCGGAAAAAGTATATGTCAGCTTTGATATTGATGGACTCGATCCAAAACTTTGTCCGCATACCGGCGCACCTGTCCAGGGAGGGTTCGAAACAGAACAGATATTCTATCTCATTAAAAAAATTATTCAAAGCGGTCGCCAGTTTATTGGCTTCGACCTGGATGAGATCTCAATAGGGGAAACTGATTTTGACGCGAATGTCGGAGCAAGAGTCTTGTGGAAGTTATGTAATTTGCTGGCCTCGGGCAATAACAAAATTGTCCCGGCTAAAGTTGAAGAATGCGCTACGAGTATGTAGTTACACTGAAAAGGGATAATGAAAAAAGAATTGATCTCATCAGTTTTTTACTTTGTCTGCTTTCCGTTCTTGCATTTATATTCCAACAACTCAGAACAGCGGAGTTTAGTTTATTTCTAAGCGGTGCAGCCATATTGATTGCAGGGGGCATCATTGCCAATTTTATTTCGGCAAAAAAAGGAAACCGCATCCGGTATAAGAATTGGTTATTGATCGCAGGACTCTCCTGGCTCGCAATGCCATATCTTCAATGGCTTTCGATTTTGTTTTTCATCCTGGCTTTTCTGGAATATCAGGCTAAATATCCATTGGAAATAGGGTTTTCAAACGATACAATTGTTATCAATACACTCTTCAAGAAAAAATTCTCCTGGAATGATTTTAATAATGTTGTCTTGAAAGATGGATTATTGACCCTTGATTTTAAAAACAATAAACTTTTTCAGAAGGAAGCATTGGAAGATGAAGAAGATGATGCAGATGAAGATGAATTCAATGATTATTGCAGGCAGCAGTTGATCCGTGTTGCAGGATAATTGCAGCCAATCAATCCTGCATTAAAATAATTTTTTCTTTGTTTAAAGGCATGCTGTCGACAGGCGTTGATTGCATTAGTATGCTGACATCCTTTCCCTTCCATTTCCCGGTGAGTTGCAATTGGTCCTTCCCGTGATATGTATAATGAAATATTTTCCATGTCGACGAATCGGGGTTATCATGCAAAGTAAAGGTTCTTTTGAGACTGTCAACATCGCATTGATACCAGTCTTTCTGATCCTTCATATTGCAGATCACCACATAATTTTCATACGCAAAAAGAAAACGTTTCCACCGCAAAGTATCTGTTAGCAAAGGAGCCAGAGTATCCCTGGAAATAAAAGTAGTAACCTCATAAACTTTTTCCCTTTTTGCTGTCAACTTATGCTTTTCATACCGCTGATAAGTGCCGATCGTCGTCAGCAGGAAAATAAAAAAAATAAAAAATATCAACAATAGTCTTTCAGTGTATTTTTTCCATGAGGTTTGAAAGCCATAATATTTTTGTGCATCCGGAACAAATTGGTCGCGGAAAAAGAACCGAAAAATTTTTTTCAGGTATGGAGCAAGCAAATAAAGATCATACAGCAATAACTGGGAAGAAAAAAGTTTCACGGGGATATTATAAAAAAAGTTAAGGGCTACCACATTTGATAAAACGGCAAGCAGCAAAAGATAACCCG
>DATJXY010000083.1:0-3078 GCA_035499855.1 Puia sp.
TGGGTAAGCCAGTCAATTTGTACCTGGTCACTGATATATTTGAATTCAATGCCCACATGGTCGGCATAACATTTCTGAAGATGCTGTAAAATATTTTTTAGCGAAGTCGTGCCCAGGCCGATCAGGTTACCTGCATAAAAATTTTTGTCAAGATCTTCTTCAGTAAATCCGAAAAAGCTTAGCTCCAGGTTGGCGCCTCTGTCCTTACGCGGACGTATAGGGTTTGTTTTGGCAATCAGATGGCCTTTATTGCGATATCCCAGGATCAGGCGGTAGGCTCCCAATTCTTTTTTCCAATCCACCCCGTCTGTTGTTTTGAATGAGGTCTCTCTTGACGGGGAAACGACCGAACTCCCATTGGTGCCATTGGTAGTTTGCCGGGCCTGCGTTATCGCAAAGTCAAACCCTTCAAAAAATTTTTTATACTCCGGGTCAACGCTGGCAGGGTCTTTTACAAAATCCTGGTACAGACTCTCCACATAGGCGGGAGAGGAGTTGGTGATATATTGAAAATCCTTCATAAAATTTGGCTTTATATGGGAGCACAAATATCGGTAAAATCATTTTTAAAAACAGCGGGTAGCTTTGAGCCAGAAACAGTTATAACGATTGTTTAAGATTGCCCGATGGTCCGGAGCTTCGACGATAGGCCCCCAACCATCAAACAATCAGACCATTAAACCATTTATTTTTAGACGAATATTATGCTATAAATATATTTTCTCCGTTAGCTTCATTTTCTTACCTTTGCCCTCCAAAAATTTTGTTGACATGGCCAATCATAGTGCAACCAAAAAAGATGTAAGAAAGTCTGCTAAACGCCGGGACCGTAACCGTTACTATGGCAAAACCACCCGCAATGCGATTCGCGATTTGAAAGCGATTAAAGTGAAAAAAGAAGGTGGGGAAAAATTGCCCGAAGTAGTGTCTATGATCGACAGGCTCGCAAAGAAAGGGATCATCCACAAAAACAAGGCTGCCAATTTAAAAAGCCAGCTCACTAAAAAAGTAAACGCACTCGCGAAATAAGTTTTTAAAATATTTTTAAAGCACCCTGGTTGATGCCGGGGTGCTTTTTATTTTGATAAGAACCTCCGGGGTTCCGCGGGACCCCGGAGGTTCTTATTGAAGTGCTTTTTATTTTATGATAACCGTCAACCTCCGGTGTTCAGCGAACTAAAAGAGGCTGCTTGAAATTCTGCTTCCCATAATTGCCGATAATTATTTGCGCATTAATTTTATCCTTCAAGCGCCTTTATGAGAAAAATTATTTTGTTTTATTTATTGATTTGTCCCGTTCTGATTTTTTCCCAATCACTCATTACTCCTTTTGAAAAATCAGATGGAAAAGAAACGGCAACTTATGCCGAATGTATAGAGTTTTATAAACAGCTCGACAAACTTTCTCCAAAGATTTCAATCAGGGCAATAGGAATGAGTGATGCCGGATATCCGTATCATCTTGTTTTGTATTCAAATGATGGAACAACCAATCCGAAACAATGGCATAAACAAAACAAAATAGTCGTTCTTGTGATCAATGATATTCATCCGGGTGAACCGGATGGTGTTGACGCAAGTATGTTATTTATGAAAGATATTTACAATCGGAAAATCAGGATTCCGGATAATATAGGTCTTGCAATCATTCCAATATATAATATCGGTGGTGCTTTGAACAGGAACTCTTTTTCAAGAGTCAATCAAAATGGTCCGGTGAGTTATGGTTTCAGGGGGAACGCACAGAACCTCGATCTCAACCGCGATTTTACTAAGAATGATTCCCGTGATTCAAAATCTTTTGTTGAAATATTTCACTGGCTCGACCCGGATATCCAGGTCGACAATCATGTAAGTGACGGAGCCGATTACCAGCACACAATGACACTGATTACTACACAATGGAATAAACTGGGCGGGGAAACCGGGAAATTTCTTCACGATATTTTTGATCCTGCATTATATCTGTCGATGGATAAAAAAGGATGGCCCATGTGCCCCTATGTAAATTTTGAAGAAGGAGACCCGGGAAGAGGATGGGAAGAATTTTATGATTCACCACGTTATTCCAGTGGATATGCGGCTTTGTTTCATACAATTTCCTTCATACCGGAAACGCATATGCTAAAACCATTTAAAGATCGGGTAAAGTCTACTTATGCTTTGATGCAAACAATCACAGAGCAGGCTTCCATCCATGCAAGAGAAATTATTGAAAAAAGAAAAAAGGATATTGCCGATGATCAACAAAAAAATGAATTTGCGTTGAGCTGGAAAGTGGATAAACCCAAATTCGATAGCATTTTATTTAAAGGATATACAGCTTCTCATAAGCCAAGTGAGATCAGCGGACAACAAAGGTTATATTATGATCATTCCAAACCTTTTGAAAAAGAAGTCAGGTTTTACAATTATTTCCATGAAGATAAATCGGTCAATGCACCAAAAGCTTACCTGGTTCCACAGGGCTGGTATGAAGTGATCGATCTTTTAAAATTGAATGGAGTCATCATGCGGCGACTGACAAAGGATACCAGCATTGAAGTAGAAGTTTATCATATTGATACCTACAATTCTTCTTCCCGTGCATATGAAAAGCATCACCGCAATACAGATACAAAAGTCTCTTCATCGAATCAAACCATCAAATTTCTGAAAGGAGATTATATGATTGAAACGCATCAGCCTGCTAAAAGATTTCTTGTGGAAATGCTGGAACCAACAGGAGATGATTCTTATTTTTCCTGGAATTTTTTTGACGCCATTCTCCAGGAAAAAGAAGGATATAGTGATTACCGTTGGGAAGATATCGCTGAACTCTATTTAAAAGATCACCCTGAATTAAAAAATAAATTGGAAGATAGAAAAAAAGCAGATAGTTTATTTGCAAAAGACCCTTCTGCACAATTGAATTTTATCTATAAAAATTCTCCTTATTATGAACCTGTCCATTTAAGATATCCCGTCTACAGGTTGTTATGAGCTCGTTAATGGGTTTGCTGCATGAAATATTTGTATAAAAACTGCGGTTAATTAATCTGTTTTTAGATTTTTTTTATGTGCTGACTGATTAAACTA
>DATJXY010000084.1:0-59097 GCA_035499855.1 Puia sp.
TGGATATTGTCGGCCTTATTACAGATGAGCAGAAAAAAGAACTTGCCCATTATGGAATCCAGTTTACCCAATCTGCCGGATTGTCAAAAGAAGAACTGATCGAAAAATACAAGTTTTGTGATTTGCTTGCCTTTCCTTCTACATATGAAGGTTTTGGTTTGCCTATCATTGAAGCGCAGGCGATCGGACGTCCGGTGCTGACGAGTAATAAGGCGCCAATGAAAGATGTAGCTGGTTCGGGAGCCTGCCTGGTTGATCCTTATGATATAAATTCAATCAAAAATGGATTATTGCGTATTATCAATGATGCTTCATATCGTGAAGCCCTGGTAACGCAGGGGATGGAAAATGTGAAACGCTTTTCCCTGGATCGGGTGACAAATGAATATGTTGATTTATACAGATCGCTTTTGAAAAAAAAGAAATTGAATTGAATGTGTGGTATTGCGGGCATAATTAATTTTAATGGCAAGCCTGCAGATAAATGCATGATCCAAAAGATCACTGATACGATGGCTCACCGCGGGCCTGATGCGGATGGATTTTATGTAGATGATGAAGTGGCTTTAGGACATCGGCGACTTGCTATTATCGACTTGTCGGCAGCAGCCAACCAGCCGTTTTCGGATAACTCTGGCCGTTATAAGATTATTTTTAATGGTGAAATGTATAATTATGCCGAAGTGAAACCATTGCTTTCAGATTATGATTTTAAAACGACCAGTGATACGGAAGCCCTGATCGCGGCTTATGCAAAATGGGGCCCTGATTGCCTTGGCTATTTTCGCGGGATGTTTGCTTTTGCTATTTGGGACAATGAAGAAAAAGAAATTTTTATAGCAAGAGACAGAATGGGAGTGAAACCATTGTACTATTATTTGGACGAAGAGAAACTAATATTTGCTTCTGAGGTTCGGGCTATTTTGTCTACAGGATTTGTAAATAGAAAAGTAAACAGCAGGGCCTTACAGGATTATTTCAGCTATCAATCCATGACATATCCATACTCGGCAGTGGAAGATATTCAGCAATTGGAGGCGGGCTGCTGGATGAAAGTCAGGAAAGGTAAATTACTCAAAAAGAAATATTGGGACCTCACAAATATCCCTGTGAATTTTGATTTCACTGACAAGAAAAGAACAGAAATTAGAATAAAAGAATTGCTCTTACAATCGGTAAAACGGAGACTGGTGAGTGATGTCCCTGTCGGCGCGTTTCTCTCAGGAGGAATTGATTCAAGTGTTGTAGTTGGATTGATGGCTGAGGCAGATAGCGCAAAGCCAAACACATTTAATATTTGCTTTGAAGAAAAGGAATTTGACGAATCGAGATATGCTGAGATCATCGCAAAGAAATTCAATACCAGTCATACCAGGATTTTGCTGAAACCAGAATTTTTTCTGGACGAACTGATTCCCGCATTGGATGCAATGGATAGTCCGACTGCTGATGGAATCAATACCTACGTTGTTTCAAAGGCAATTCGCCAAAAAGGAGTGATTGTAGCATTGTCAGGTGTCGGGGGCGATGAATTATTCGCGGGATATCCCTATTTCAATCAATTCCTGCAACTGCAAAACAAAAAATGGATTTGGAAATTGCCCCGGGCTTTAAGACAGTTTTCGGGTTTTTCAAAGGGTGGAAAGATAGATCGTATAGGACAAATCATCGGCGCCGATTCATGTAATATTGAAAATGTATACCCGGTTTTCAGGCAAATTCTAACCCCAAATCTTTTGAAGAGACTTACCCGATTGGCAGACGATCATTTTACGACTTCCCTGCAACAGGAATTATTATGTAAAAAAGAAAATTTGCATCGGCTGCCATTATTGAGCCAGGTTTCAGCTGCAGAATATCTCGGCTATACACAACATACTTTATTAAAGGATACTGATCAGATGAGCATGGCTTTTTCACTCGAAGTGAGAGAACCATTTTTTGATCAGGACCTTGTTGAATTTTTATTGGCAGTTCCGGATCAACTGAAGAAACCAATATATCCCAAAAGTTTATTGGTAGAATCGGTAAAGCCTCTATTGCCTGAGGAAATCGTTTTCAGAAAAAAACAGGGTTTTCTTTTTCCCTGGAGTGTCTGGATGAAAAAAGAACTTTTTAGCTTTTGTGACAAACAGATTAAAAATATTTGTCAGCGTTCCTTTATTAATGGGAAAGCTCTTAATGAATACTGGCAGCGATTCATCAAAGGCGACAGTCAGATCCGCTGGCCTGAATTATGGCTTTTTGTAGTGTTAGAATACTGGATGGAAAAAAATTCAATAGAATAGGTTTTCTTCCGCCATATTGATGAAAAAAAAAATCTTAGTACTTGTTGATTGGTATGAACCTGGATATAAAGCCGGAGGGCCCGTTCAATCCTGTAAGAATTTTGTAGCGGCGATGCGGGATTATTTTGATTTCCATATAATCACATCAGATAGGGATTTGGGTGATCAGCAACCTTATCCGGGAATCACAGCCAATCAATGGACAAAAAAAAATGAGAATGTCCGGATTTATTATGCAGAGGAGAAAGACCTGACTTCTTCCGTTTTAAATCAGCTTATACAGTTTGTAAGTCCGGATTATATTTATCTGAACAGCATGTATTCTTATCATTTTACTGTACTTCCTTTATGGTTGCAGGGAACAAAAAAAATAAATGCAAAAATAGTCATCGCCCCCAGGGGCATGTTGCAACAAGGCGCGATTCAATTTAAATCATTCAAAAAGAAAATATTTATCCGGATATTAAATCTTTCAGGGATTCCCCGGAAATTAAGATTTCATGCAACAGATGAACAGGAAAAAAAAGATATCCTCCGGTATTTTCCTTCGGCCGGATCCGTTTCTGTGATCACTAATTTTTCCCGCCCAGGGCAATCACAATGGAAATCTTTGCCAAAGGATCCGGGTTATCTCAACTGTGTTTTTATTTCACGCATTGTTCCTAAAAAAAATATTTTATTTATCCTGAACATCTTTTCGCAACTTCCTAAAAACATTAAACTTCATCTTTCACTGAGAGGGGATATTGAAGACAATCTTTATTGGGAAAAATGCAATTCAGTAATCACAGGCCTCCCCGGGAATATCTCGGTAAGCTGGGAAGGACCAGTTGCAAATGATCAGGTGCCGGAAACATTGAGCAGGTATCATGTTTTTGTATTACCAACCAGGGGAGAAAATTTTGGGCACGCTATATTTGAAGCTTTGTCATCGGGAAAACCCGTTTTGATTAGCGATCGAACTCCCTGGAGGGATTTAGAACAAAAAAAAATCGGATGGGATTTGTCTTTAGACAAACCAGAATTGTTCCTGGAAGCGATTGAAAAGGCAGCAGGATTCGATCAGCAGGAATATGATTTATGGAGCCAAAATGCCTGGACATATGCACATGAATATTCAACAAGATTAAATTTGAAGGAAGACTACTTAAAACTTTTTAGCTGAGATGTATATTTTGGGAATTAATGCTTACCACGCGGATGCATCCGCTGCAATTTTTGAAAACGGGAAGATGATTGCAGCAATTGAAGAAGAAAGATTCAGAAGAATAAAACACTGGGCAGGATTTCCAACCATGGCAATTGAGTTTTGTTTAAAGGAAGCCGGGATAAATTTGGAAAGTGTTGATCATATAGCAATCGGGAGGGATCCATATGCCAAACTGCTGAAGAAAATATTTTTTCTGTTGAAGAATCCGGGAGGAGGATGGAATGCGGTCACAGATCGTATCAGGAATGCAAAGAAAGTATCTTCTCTGGAAAAAGAATTTGCGATTGATGGCAGTTCTATTTCAGAAAAGATGCTTAAAAGTAAAATTCATCAGGTAGAGCATCATCGCAGTCATTTGGCCTCAGCTATTTTTGCATCTCCATTTGAGGAGGCAGCAATATTATCGATTGATGGGTCGGGTGATTTCACGACTACTATGACGGCAACAGGGAAAGGAAATAAATTGAACGTATTGAGATCAGTGGATTTTCCTCATAGCCTGGGGATTTTTTATACTGCTTTCACTCAGTTGCTGGGATTCCCTCATTATGGAGATGAATACAAGGTTATGGGACTGGCTCCTTATGGAGAACCAAAATATGTTTCTCAATTGCATGAATTGCTCTTGTTTAAGCCTAATGGTTTTTTTGAATTGAACCTGAAATTTTTTCGTTCTGCAAAGAGCGGAATCATTAGTTATGGGGAAAATCATATTCCGGAAGTCGCGGCATTGTATTCGGATCATATGATCGAAAAATTCGGAAACGTCAGGAAAAAGGATGAGTCTTTATCACAATATCATAAAGACCTGGCAGCTTCCGTGCAAAGGATCACGGAAGAATTAATTTTTCATATTCTGAATCATTTGCAAAAAGAAACAGGCCTTAAAAATATTTGCATTGCCGGCGGAGTGGCTCAGAACTCAGTCGCCAATGGTAAACTGACGAGAAATACTTCTTTTAAAAATATTTATATTCCATCGGCGGGTCATGATGCAGGGATTTCAATGGGCGCTGCTATGTATACTTATCATCATTTACTCGACGGGCCCAGGGCAGAACCCATATGGTCGGCATATACAGGCAGCAGGTTTTCGAATGGTGAAATTGAAAATTATTTAAAAGAAAGAAATATTGGATTTCAGAAATATAGTGATGAAGAACTTTTCGAAAAAGTGGCTCAACGACTGGTTGAAGCAGGAGTAGTGGGCTGGTTTACCGGGCGCTCCGAATTTGGACCGAGGGCATTAGGTGCGAGATCCATTCTTGCGGATCCACGCAGGGAAGATGCGAAGGATCTGTTGAATGCGAAAATCAAGAGGAGAGAAAGTTTCCGTCCATTTGCTCCTTCTATCCTGAAAGAATTTGTATCAGAGTATTTTGAAATAAGCGATGAAGTTCCTTTCATGGAAAAGGTTTTTCCAATCCGGCCGGAAAAATATAAAATCATCCCTGCAGTTACACATGTTGATGGAACGGGCAGGTTACAAACCGTAGATAAAAATATTACACCCAGATATTATGAGTTGATCAAAGCATTTTACAACAAGACTAATGTACCTATTTTGCTGAATACATCTTTTAACGAAAACGAACCCATCGTCAATTCTCCGGCTGAGGCGCTGGAATGTTTTTTGAGAACGAGTATGGACATGTTGGTTCTGGAGAATTGCGTTATTGAGCGGTAATAAAATGTAATGAAAGTTTCCATCATAACGGCAACTTATAATAGTGCAGCCACAGTCAACAATACACTTTCCTGTATACAGTTTCAGGATCATCCTGATATTGAACATATCATCGTCGATGGGCTTTCGTCAGATGATACTTTGAAAATTGTGAATCGTTTTCCGCATATTGCCAAAATCATTTCGGAAAAAGATGAAGGCATCTATGATGCAATGAACAAGGGAATTCGGTGTGCAAGCGGGGAAATTATCGGCATTCTGAATTCTGATGATGTTTATACTGATGAACATGTCCTATCAACCATTGCTTCAGTTTTTGAAAACAAAGAGATCGATGCCTGTTATGCAGATCTGCAATATGTCAGGCAGAATGATAGCAGCAAAATTGTAAGGACCTGGAAGTCGGGTTATTTTTCGGGCGATTCATTTTATTGGGGATGGATGCCTCCGCATCCTACTTTTTTTGTCCGCCGAAGTGTATATGAAAAAGTTGGTCTTTTCAATACCATGCTAAAATCCGCGGCTGACTATGAAATGATGCTGAGAATATTGGTGAAATACAAAATAACGGTTCATTATATTCCAAAGGTGATCGTGAAAATGAGCACAGGCGGAATGAGCAATGTTTCCGTCAGGAACCGGATTAAAGCCAATCAGGAAGACAGGCTTGCCTGGAAATTGAACGGATTAAGACCTTATTTTTTTACTCTATATTTGAAACCACTGAGAAAGGTTTCTCAGTTTTTAATTAAATAATTATGTCAAAAGTTGCCTTGATTACAGGAGTTACGGGGCAGGACGGTGCTTATTTAAGTGAGCTGCTATTAAATAAAGGATATATCGTTCATGGTATCAAAAGAAGAAGCTCACTATTCAATACAGATCGTATTGATCACCTGTACCAGGATCCGCATGAAGCGCATGTTCACTTTCGCCTGCATTATGGCGATCTGACCGATTCTACCAACCTCATCCGGATTATCCAGGAAACAAAACCTGACGAAATATATAACCTGGGCGCGATGAGCCATGTGCATGTGAGTTTTGAAACTCCTGAATATACTGCCAACGCGGATGGGATTGGCGCATTGCGCATACTCGAAGCCGTTAGATTATTGGGGCTTGCACAAAAAACGAAATTTTATCAGGCCTCCACATCCGAATTATACGGACTTGTACGTGAAGTCCCCCAATCTGAAAATACACCTTTTTATCCCCGCTCTCCCTATGCTGTTGCAAAACTATATGCATACTGGATTACGGTGAATTATAGAGAAGCTTATCAGATGTATGCTGCTAATGGAATTCTATTTAATCATGAATCTCCGCTGCGGGGAGAAACATTTGTAACAAGGAAGATTACAAGGGCGGTTGCAAAAATCGCTCTGGGAATGCAGGATAAACTTTTTATAGGTAACCTCGGCGCCAAACGCGACTGGGGCCATGCCCGGGATTATGTGGAAGCAATGTGGCTGATGATGCAACAACCCGAAGCAGAAGACTATGTGATTGCAACAGGTATCACTACTTCTGTCCGCGATTTTATCAGAATGGCTTTTGCTGAAATTGGAGTAGAACTGGAGTTTAAAGGGGAAGGCAGTAAAGAAACCGGGATCGTTGTTTCAAGCAATAATCCTGATTTTTCTCTAAAGCCAGGAGAAAAAGTAGTAATGGTGGATCCAAAATATTATCGGCCGACAGAAGTAGACCTGCTGATCGGCGATGCCGGTAAAGCCAGGAAAAAATTAGGATGGAAACCAAAATATGATTTATCCATGCTGATCAAAGAAATGGTGCACGCCGATATTGAATTGTTCCGTAAGGAAAAAGTATTGAAAGAGTCGGGATTCTATGTAAAGAATCAATATGAATAAATCCGGGCTGAATGCGGAGCTTCCGGTATAGTGATTCATTTAATTTTTAATTCTTGTAATTTTAAAGATGGATAAACAGGATAAAATTTATGTTGCCGGTCATCGCGGCATGGTAGGTTCGGCCATCCTGAGAAAATTGAAACAAGAGGGATTCAGCAATTTATTATTTCGGACATCATCTGAACTTGATTTACGGAATCAGCAGGATGTGGATTCTTTTTTTGAAGTAGAAAAACCAGACCATGTTTTTCTGGCAGCGGCAAAAGTAGGCGGGATACTGGCAAATAATACTTATCGTGCAGAATTTTTGTATGATAATATTCTCATTCAGTCCAATACTATTCACGCTGCCTGGAAAAACGGAGTAAAGAAATTGATGTTTCTTGGTTCATCATGCATCTATCCAAAAATGGCTCCCCAGCCGCTCAAAGAAGAATATTTACTGACGGGCAAACTGGAACCAACCAATGAACCATATGCGATTGCAAAAATTGCGGGTATTGAAATGTGTGATGCATATCGCGATCAATATGGATGCAATTTTGTATCCGTTATGCCGACTAATTTATATGGCTCCGACGATAATTATGATCTTCACGATTCTCATGTTTTAGCTGCTTTCATCAGAAAATTTCATGAAGGGAAAATAAAAAATAATCCCGCTGTTCTTATCTGGGGTTCGGGTAAACCAAGACGTGAGTTTTTGCATGTTGATGATATGGCTAATGCCTGTTATTTTTTGATGCAGCATTACGATGAGCGCGGGTTTATCAATATCGGAAGCGGCGAGGATATTGAAATACATGAATTGGCTCAGTTAGTGAAGAAAATTGTTGGATACATGGGCGCAATTCAAAATGATTTTTCAAAACCAGATGGCACACCAAGAAAGCTGCTGGATACAAGCAGACTCAATAAAATGGGATGGCATCCCTCTATCGGACTCGAGGAAGGAATTCGGAAAGTGTATGGCGACTATATAAAAGCCCAGGATAATATTACCCGCGCAGAGCTTTCTAATCCCTGAATATTATGTTCTCCATATTTCGTAAGAAAAATATTATTCCCATCGATATGACAGGCTTGTATTGTGATATGCATTCACATTTGCTTCCCGGGATTGATGACGGGGCAGGTGATATGAGCATTTCACTGCAAATGATCAGGGGAATGTGTGAGCTCGGATATAAAAAATTAATCACTACTCCCCATGTACAGTGGGAAATGTATAAGAATACGAATGAGATCATTCTGGAAAAATATCAATTGGTAAAGCAACAAATTGAACAGAACAATATCCAAGTAGAATTTCAGGCGGCAGCAGAATATTTTATGGATGAGTATTTTGACGATTTATTAAAACAGGATGTCCCCTTGCTTACAATAAAAAATAATCTGGTACTCGTTGAATTTTCTTTCATACGGCAGCCGGTCGATCTGAAAGAAAAACTTTTCAATCTGCTGATCAAAGGATATCAGCCAATCATCGCCCATCCCGAACGATATCTCTATTACGGAGCTCATAAACATTGGTATGATGAATTAAAAGAATTAGGCTGCCTCTTCCAGTTAAATATGCTCTCTCTTTGCGGATACTATGGAAAAAAACAGGAAGAGCTGGCTCAATACCTGATCAAAAAGAAATATGTGAATCTTTTAGGAACAGATCTTCATAATTTCCGCCACGTACAAATATTAAAAGCTTCTTTTTCCATTATGGAAACCGTCAATAAATTGCTGGAAGCAGGCGTTTTGGAAAATCCTGAATTATAATCTCATTCCGGCTAATTTCCTCACTTAATATTTTCCTCTGTTTAATAGTTTCTTTATCTTTCTTAAACAAATAAGCAGCCTTATTTGTCATTAGTAGCATGGACGCCTTTACGATAAAAGATCTGGAAAATCTTTCAGGCATAAAAGCTCATACAATCAGGATATGGGAGCAACGCTATTCTTTTTTAAAACCCCGGCGCACGCAAACCAATATTCGTTATTACAGTAATCAGGAACTAAAGAATATTTTAAATATTTCATTGCTGAGCAAATATGGTTACAGGATTTCTCATATCAGCAAAATGGACGATGGGGAATTAAAAGAAAAAATTATTTCTTTATCAGAGGCCAGGGCACAACAGGAAAGAATTGTCAATGAACTCATCCAGCACATGATCGACCTGGATATGGATCAGTTTGAATGTGTCATCGATAATTATATCATGACACGGGGGATCGATAAAACAGTGATCAACCTCATTTTTCCCTTCCTGGAACGGATTGGAGTATTATGGATCACAAGTCATATTAATCCTGCACAGGAACATCTTGTGTCAAATATTATCCGCCAGAAGATGATGGTTGCCATTGAGGGAACAGTCAGTCATATTACAGTCAATAAAACCATCTTACTTTTTTTGCCCGAAGGAGAACATCATGAGTTGGGGTTATTGTATGTTTACTATTTACTCAAGAGCCATGGTGTAAAAGTTCTGTACGTTGGAGCCAATATCCCTTTGAAAGATATAGAACTGATCTGCAAGATTAAGAAGCCGGACGCAATGCATACCCATCTCACCTGTGTGACTCCTAATTTCAATTTCGAAAAATACCTGAATCGTATTCATCAGCTCATCCCGGCCATACCTCTTACCATATCAGGTAGACTCGCGCAAACACAAATCCGCAAAATGCCCTCCTCAGTTAAATTCAAAAGATCATTGCCCGAAGTGCTGGAATATGTAGCTGCCTTATAAACCATTTCATTATCGTTCATCTTCAGAGGAGCCCGGCTGCAACCTTAGTCATTTTTTTGTTAAAAGAATTATCGGTTTTTTTCAATTCCTCCCGATTGTTTAAATTTACATGAGAAATCATTAAACATTATGTTATGTCGAGTTTGGAATTCAATCAATTATTGGTTAATAATGCGGAGTTTTTAAAACCCTTTGCCATTACTTTGACACGGGATTCTGAGGCTGCAAAAGATCTTTTCCAGGAAACCTTATACAGAGCTTTAGCAAATAAGGATAAGTATAATGTAGGAACCAATATCAAAGCATGGTTGTATACGATCATGCGCAATATTTTTATCAATAATTACAGGCGCAAATCGAAACAAAAAACCATCTTTGATAGTTCGCCGAATGAATTTTTGCTGAATAATAACGTGGCGATATCTGAAACAGCGGAAAGCAATTTGAGATTAAAGGATATTCAGGCTGCCATTTATAATCTTCCTGAATTGTTCCGGAATCCATTCCTTTTATATTTTGAAGGATTCAAATATCATGAAATAGCTGAAATGCTGAGAGAACCCCTGGGTACTATTAAAAGCCGGATACATTTTGCCCGCAAATTATTAAAGACACAAATTCAATTTTATTGAAAAGGTATGCGGGAAGAAGTAATACTTGTCAATGAGCAGGATGAGCCACTGGGAGTAATGGAAAAAATGGAAGCGCATAAAAAAGCGCTTTTACACAGGGCGTTCAGTGTTTTCATATTTAATGCAAAGGGAGAGATGCTGCTGCAGAAAAGGGCGGAACACAAATACCATAGCGGAGGCTTGTGGACAAATGCCTGTTGCAGTCACCCAAAGCCGGATGAAGATATTCAAAAAGCCGCTTCCCGCAGGTTGTTTGAAGAGCTTGGTTTTGTCACTCCACTGGAAAAAATATTTGAATTTACCTACAAATCAGTTTTTGAAAATGGATTGACGGAATTTGAATTTGATCATGTTTTCGTGGGAGTGTACAATGACGATATCATTCCCGATAAAGCCGAAGTGAGTGATTATTGTTTCAAATCAATGGAAGAAATTAAAACTACCCTGGAATCTCATCCCGCAAAATACTCGGCCTGGTTTCAAATTGCTTTTCCTCTTGTCATGGAATGGGTTGTTAAGAATGAAGCGATCCCAGCTCATTAAAAAATAATCCCCCAAAAAAGAAAAACAGCTCCTACTACTGTTAGAATAAGGCTTCCATACCATAAGGGTTTTTTTCGGGTAAGAATAGCAATAGCTGATAGGGCGATTGCGATTTGAAATATGGTTACTGCTTTGGAAAGAGTAACATGCGTCTGCAAATGTTCTTCAGATTTTTTTTCTTCTTCCTCCGCTTTTTGTCTGATATCTTCTTTCTCTTTTTCATATCTGTCAAGCGCCTGCTTACTGGTTTCATCTGCTTTTTTTCCCGGCAAAGCTTCTAATATTTTTCCCGTTGAAGCAGCTATTTCTGATTTAATGCTTTTTGACTGATAAAAATTCCATTGATCTGCTGATCTGATTTGCTCGATCAATGCTTCGTTAGCCTGGTGACCGCTTAACAACCCTGCAATAGCAGCCAGGACTGCCATGAAAGCGGTAGACAATGCGACATAAAGAGTCCATCTTTCTTTTTTTTCACGCATTTTTTCTTCCGCCTTTTCATGAATTTGCTCCTGTAAATGTTCGGTAGGAACTTCTATTTCTTCCATAGTGAATTAATTGAAAAAGTAAATTACAAAAAAGAGAATATTTTCCAAATCAGCTAAACCTCAGCTAAACCTCCGGGGTTCCGGAGAACCCCGGAGGTGTGTTTTTGGTTTTTTCTAATTTTAAGATCATTTTCATCTTCTTATAAAGCATTTTATAAAATGAAAATGTTTTTCAGGTTTAGTGAACCTCCGGGGTTCTCCGAAACCCCGGAGGTTCCTTTTTTATTTTTCCATAATTTTATTCTCATTTCCCATTTTCATACAAAGCATATTTTTTTATGCAACAGCAAATTCACTGCACCAAATATTTTTCTGTTCTTATTTTCTTGATTTTTCTTTTAAAAATTACTAATGCGCAGGACCGCGAGACAGGACAAACTTTTTCAACCAGGTCTTCGGTAATGGCACAGCATGGGATGGCCTGTACAAGTCATCCCCTTGCTACGCAGACTGCCATTGATATTTTAAAAAAGGGCGGCACTGCAATTGATGCGGCTATTGCTGCAAATGCAGTGCTGGGAGTTACAGATCCTGAAATGAATGGAATAGGTGGCGATCTTTTTGCAATTGTTTACGATGCAAAAACAAATAAACTATATGGGCTGAATGCTTCAGGCAGGTCGCCATATAGCCTGACATTGGAAGAATTTAAAAAAAGAGGATTGCAATTTATTCCTGCTGATGGTCCTTTATCAGTTTCTGTTCCCGGCTGCGTGGATGGATGGTTTCAGTTGCATCAGAAATTCGGAAAATTATCCATGCAGCAAATATTGCAATATGCCATCGATTACGCACGCAATGGATTTCCGGTCGCTGATGAAGCAGGATATGAATGGAAAAACCTTCAAAAGAAATTATTGCAATATCCAAATACTGCAACTGTTTACCTCCCCGGAGGAATGCCTCCTGCACGTGGTGAAATATTTAAAAACCCTGAGCTTGCGAATTCACTCGAAAAAATTGCAGTCAATGGTCGCGACGCTTTTTACAAAGGAGATATTGCAAAAGCAATTGATGCCTACATGAAAAAAATCGGGGGCTATTTGTCGTACAAAGATCTGGCAGATCATGTTTCCAACTGGGTGGAACCTGTATCGACCACTTATCGCGGCTACCAGGTTTGGGAATTGCCGCCGAATGGCCAGGGAATTACTGTGCTGCAGATGCTGAATATCCTGGAAGGTTTTGATTTCAGCAAAATTCGTTTCGGGAGCCCGGAACATATTCACTTATTTGTGGAAGCAAAAAAACTGGCTTTTGAGGATCGGGCTAAATATTATGCTGATATGGATTTTGCAAAAGTTCCTGTTGAACAACTGATATCAAAAAAATATGCAGATGCAAGACGCAAATTGATCCGGATGGATAAGGCTTCTTCAAATTTTACAGCTGGCGATGCTTCTCTTGCAGGTGGTGAAACCGTCTATCTTACAGTGGCGGATGACCAGGGCAATATGGTTTCTCTTATACAAAGTAATTTTTCAGCATTCGGTTCCGGCTGCACCCCCGATGGATTGGGGTTTGTTTTGCAAAACCGTGGTTCGCTTTTTAATTTGAAAGAGGGAATGAATAATACATATATGCCTCACAAAAGACCTTTTCATACCATCATCCCTGCCTTTGTAACGAAAGACAATAAACCTTATATGAGTTTTGGAGTGATGGGAGGAAGCTTTCAGCCATTAGGACAGGTAGAGATATTAATGAACATGATTGATTTTGGAATGAATGAACAGGAAGCCGGGGATGCACCGAGAATCGATCACCAGGGATCTTCCTCTCCAACCGGCGTAGCCGGCAACGGCGTTGGTACAATACTGTTAGAGTCTGGTTTTTCATTCGAGACGATTCGTGCCCTCATGCAAATGGGACATGTGGTAGGATATCAGTTACCCGGATCATATGGAGGATATCAATGCATCCGTTATGACGCAGAGCATAAAATTTATTTCGGGGCATCAGACCCACGGAAAGATGGGATGGCAGCGGGATATTAATGATTGCTTCCATCTGATTCTTTCGATCCCCGCCGAGTCACCGCCCCATGTCCTGGCAGTATTACGGGACTCGGTGGAAATAAAATCATTTCATGAAAAACAAAACAGTTGTCATAACAGGCGCAGCTAATGGCCTCGGGAAAGCACTCGCAAGCGAATTTTCTAATCGTGGTTATGATCTGGCACTTATTGATATAGATTTTACTGGATTAGAAAATGTACAAAGGCAATTAAAAGCAACGGACAATACGGTAACCATTTATCAGGCCGACATCTCGCAGGAAGAAAACGTTATTCGGGTTCAACAGGAAATCATAAGGGATCATCACGGTGTAAATATATTGATCAACAATGCTGCAATTTCTATAAGCAGGGAATTCGAAAATGTTGGGCTCGAAGATTTCCAAAATCTTTTTTCTATCAATTTTTGGGGAACCATTTATTGCAGCAGGTATTTTCTTTCCAACTTAAAATTGGAGAATAACAGCAGGCTCGTAAATATAATCAGTGATTTTGCATTGATGGGATTTCCCGGTAAAACCACCTATGGTTCTTCAAAAAGCGCTGTCATGGGTTTTTCCAATGCACTTAAGACAGAACTTGCAGAAACTACAGTTAAAGTTTGTCTGGTTATTCCTCCTCCGCTCGATACCAATATTGTAAAAAATAGCATTCATATTGATGAAACTAAAAAGCAAAAGGAAGCAGCATTTTTGCAAAAACACGGAATGCCGGTTTCAAAAGTAGCGAAACGAATGGCAGATAAAATTGAAAGCGGAAAATTTAGAATTGTCGTTGGAACGATGATGTTTTGGGTCGATCTTTTTTCCCGCTTATTTCCTACAAGTATCCACAAATTCATTGGGAAAAAAAAGAAAAAATTCGGGTTTGTTTGATGGCAACAATTATACGCTGGCGCCAGAGAAAAACTTGTGTGATAGCTAATTTTAATTCTTAGCGACTGCTTCGGAAATAACAGCGTTTGTTTT
The DNA here is from genome assembly GCA_035499855.1 of Puia sp. Lineage (GTDB taxonomy): Bacteria > Bacteroidota > Bacteroidia > Chitinophagales > Chitinophagaceae > Puia. Next base: position 14,519 of record DATJXY010000084.1, read on the forward strand.
ATCTTTTTTTCCGCGGTTGGATCTCGCCATGCGTGAATAGACAGAAAGATTTCTGTCGAACAAAAAACGAAACAATAACCCTGTATAAGAAGTATGATATCCTAATGTATCATAATAATCACGAGCCATTTTTTTTACTCTCGGCAGTTTATTCCAGGGAACAGAAGGGAAGTCATGATGTTCGTTGTGGTAACCTACGTTCAGATTGACTGAATTCAGCATTCCATAATAACTCTTGGTTTCCTGATCTCCATGCGTTAAAAAATGTTCCTGTATCCAGCGCGCACCAAGAGGATGCAAACCGACAGAGAAGAAGAAACTTGCAGTCATGTATAGCGTAGCTTTCCAACCAAAAAAATAAATAAAGAAACCCATAAATGTAAACTGCACAATCATATTGATGATGGTCCATTTATCTATCAATGTAATTTCTTTTAGCCTGGCAGGTCTGATCATTTGAAATATCGGGTAAAATAAAAGCCAGATGGCTTTGCCTAATGTGTTGTTATTGATCAATGCGCCTTCCCAACGGTAAGGCATATCTGCATCTAATTCTTCCACACCCTGGTAAGAGTGATGCTTGAGATGATATTTTTGAAAAGAAACTGAACTTGGAAAAACCAGCGGAAGATTTGCGATGATGCCCGCAATGCTGTTGAATGCCCTTTTTTTGAATAAAAGATTATGTGCGCATTCATGGATGCAGACAAATAAGGTATGGCAGGCAAAAGCTCCGGCAAAATAGGCGGCTAACAATACCAGCCACCAGGACTGGTCTTTTAATAACCACGCAATGACCAGTTGAAAGGAAACACAGAACAGGATAACGAAAAAAGTATATGGATTTTTTCCGATCAACTGCCTGATCTCGGGGTGTTCTGCAATGATTTCCTTGGTACGCACTTTATGCGGTTCGCTTTCCGTACTCCATCTAAAACTGCTGGGTTTCTTCATAAAAAGATATATATCTGAAAACGGCGGTAAGGTAGGCAAAATGTGTGGATTAACCCCTTTATTTCAATTATTTTAAGACTCCTAAAACCTGCAAAACAACGATTCAGCCTGAATTATCGCTTTTATTTTGTTTTTTTTCCTAACTTTTATCTTTCCTAAAACTTTAAAGCGAATAATTATGAAACGATTTCTTGTCTTAGTTACGGTTATTGCTTTTGCAATGGCATGTAATAATGCCAGTCAGCCAGTTTCATCTGCAGAAACAGATTCCCTCCTGAACGCAATGAAGATGAAAGACAGCGTTGTTGAAAAAAATAAAGCCACAGCCCTGGCTTCTGCGCAGGCCTGGACAACAGGAAAAGCAGAAAATGTCCTTAAAGATATTGCAGCGGACGCGGTGGATTATGGGGATGGTTCAATGGCCCCTATTAAAGGGATCGATTCAATCAAGGCCGCCATCCAGTCTTTTATGAATGCTTTCCCTGATATGAAGGGAGAAAATTTTTTGGTCATTGGTGATGGAAATCATGTCGCAGTGTTCGGCGATTGGAGTGGAACATTTAAAAATGCGATGGGTAAGATGAAACCCACAGGTAAAATGTTTAAAATAAAAGATGTCGATCTTTTCACATTTAATGACGCAGGTAAAATTATTGAACATCGTAGCGTCCAGACCAACGATGCAGTTATGAAGCAGATAATGGGTGGAAAAAAATAATGGATAGTCCGTTTTCAAATTCATTTGAAGCCCCGGATTTCCGGGGCTTTTTTTATAAGATTTTTTGAAACTTTTTTACCTACTAACTCGAATTCTTTCAACAGTTGAAAATTCAGTTTAAACAATAAGTGTTTTCTTGTACAGAATGATTATTTAAAACAATTCATTCTAAAATATTTCGTTGATACACCGGTGAGTGTTTGAAATTCACCTGTAATTTTTTAGCGAACGGATGATTTCACTACCACGAAGTGGTAGTTTTTCTATATTATTGTGATAAGTGTCAAAAATACACGTAGTTTTGCGCTCCCAAAATCCTGCCTTCGTGGAACTGTGAGCGATATATTATATAGAAAATAAAATAATAGAAGTGGGAGAATGGCTGTATAGTTTCGAAATTGGATATATAAATAGGAAAGGTTCTGATGGCCCGCACGATTTTAAATTCCCCTTCTTCTGGCAATTAGATTCTATTTTGAACAGGTGCCAGCCGTTCAGCTAATATTAAATCATGGGAATGAAGTGTTCTGATTATGCAATGAATGAGTTGTTGAATGGTTCTGAAAAAAATGGTGTAAATCAGGGAAAATTGTCTCCCAAATTATCGAAGGCTATTCAGGAATATACCAAAAAAGAAAGGATCAGAAATGCTGTTATTGAAAACCTGGAAGCTATGGTCGGGATTTTCAATTCAGAAAAAAAACTGGAAGACTTCAACACAGAATTTTCCCTTGCTTATAAATTATTCACCGGCAAAAAACTCAAAGCGGGCGATCTTATTTATGATTATTTGCCCTGCATCGAAAAAAAAATACTGCAGTCAAAAATTCAGAAAGCATTTGCAGGACAAAAGATTGTTTTCGAAAAAGTATTTATACTAAAAAAAGAAAAAAAATATTACAGGATTACGTTGAATCCTGTAATCAATAATGGACTTGTTACAGAAATTATCGCATTTGCACTTGATATTTCAGCAACAAAATTAGCGGAAGAAAATCTCGAAGCAGAAAAAAGACTTTCGGATGCGATCATCGGTAGCCTGCCCGATATTTTTTATCTCCAGGATCAATCAGGAAATTATCTTAGGTGGAATAAGAATTTTGAAAAAGTATCAGGCTACAGCAGTAAAGAAATTCCGACACTAAAACCCATTAATTTTTACGAGCCTGCTGAACGTGCGAGGATACGGGCAGCGGTTGAAAAAGTATTTAAAGAAGGGTATGCTGAACTGGAAACGGAGATCATTACAAAAAGTGGGAAAAGAATTCCTTATTATCTCAATGGGATATCTGTTTGTTATGAAGGCAAAGCCTGTCTCTTAGGTTCAGGAATCGATTTGTCAGCCCGCAAAGCTGCACAAAAAGCATCCTGGAAAAGTGAAGAAAAATATCAGTCCATCTTTGATCAGGCATTGGATGGAATCATGATTGCAGATTTGAAGGGCGATATTGTAGACGTGAATGACAGCATGTGCAGGATATTCGGTTATAAAAGAAAGGAATTGTTGCAAATGAACATTGCTGATTTATATGATTCCGAATATCTCAAATCTGATCCTCTTCGTTTCGATCTGCTGAAAGAAGGAAAAACGATTGAAAGAGCGAGGCTCATGCTTCATAAGGATCGCCGGACGATTGAAGTGGAATACAATGTCAGGAAAATTTCCAATGAACAAACTATTACTTTTTACAGAGATGTTACTGAACTCCGGAAAGCGCAAAAGCAAATTCAATTGAACGAACAGTTATTCCGCGATGCCTATGAGCGCCTTCACTATCACATAAATAATACTCCTCTGGCAGTTGTTGAAAGAGATAAGGATTTAAAAATTACCAAGTGGAATAAAAGAGCAGAAGAAATGTATGGATGGAAAGCCAAAGAAGTATTAGGAAAACGAACCATTGATTTTTTAGTCCACGAAGAAGAAAAAGAAAAAGCAAAAATAGTATTGGCAAATCTTCAAAAAGGGATCATCAATAAAAAGCCCGGAGAGAACAGGTATTATAAAAAAGACGGATCCATTGTATACAGCCAATGGTATCATTCTTTATTAAAAGATAAGAATGGAAATGTCGAAGCGATCCTTTCAATGATCAATGATATCACCGAAAGAAAAACTGTTGAATTCGAACTCAGGGAAGCAGAATTGAAATTCAGGAGCCTGGTTGAAAAATCATTGGTCGGCGTTTATATCATCCAGAACGGAAAGTTTGCATATGTGAATCCTGAATTCGCGAATATTTTAGGATACAGGCAGGAAGAATTAATAGATACTTACTCAGTTGAAAAAGTGGTGTTGGAAGAAGACAGGGCCATGGTTTCTGAAAATTTAAGAGCGAGGCTCGATGGTGAAAAAGAAAGTGTGCATTATGAAGTAAGGGGCCGTAAAAAAGACGGAACCCGGATATGGACAGAAGTTTTTGGAAGCAGAACTGTATACAAGGGTAATCCGGCAATTATTGGAACATTATTGAATATCACACAGAGAAAGCTGACAGAACAAAAATTGCGCTTAACCCTGGAACAGCTCACAGATCAGAAAGTACAGGAGCAGAAAAAGATATCGAGAGCGATCATCAAAGCGCAGGAAAAAGAAAGAAATAAAATCGGGCAGGAACTGCATGATAATGTAAACCAGCTATTGGCCAGCACCAGGATTTATATGAATATGGTCAGAAAATCTGTGCTTGTGAAAAAAGATCTCGTTAATCAGGCGATTGAATTCACAGACAAAGCCATCCAGGAAATCCGTTCATTGAGCAAAGAACATGTAACTCCGGTCAAGAATATCAATCTGCAGGAACTCATACAATCGCTCGCTGATCAGCTTAGGGAAAGTACTGGACTGAATATTTCATTCGAATGCAAACTGCCCGAACTCTTCAAAGCCGACAATGACCTGAAATTAAATATCTACCGGGTTATTCAGGAACAATTGAATAATATTCACAAACATGCATCTGCTAAAGTGGTTAAGATTCTCATGGAGCTGAAAGAAAAATATATCGATATCTCCGTTAAAGATGATGGAAAAGGATTTGATATTTCGAAAAAGAAAAAAGGGGTAGGTATTTCTAATATCACTAACAGAGTGGAATCTTATAATGGAACTGTTGCTATCAATAGCCACGCAGGTGCAGGATGTGAAATGAATATCAGAATCCCTTTGTTTTTTACTAGATAGTTCTTCGATCAATTTTTTAAAAAAGATCCCTTCAACCAGCTTTATAAAATTTGTGAAGACTGATTAGGAGCGAGTGAATATTCAATGAAAAATTCGGACACTGACTGTATCGAAAACGGACAGAACAGGTGGGAACTCGATCATCATTCAACAGATTCTCAGCCTGTTTTAAAACTGGCTTTTTTTTCGCAGCGTAACAGCAGACCCCCTGCATTATGATAAAAAAACAGCTGCTTTTTGCCCTGCGCCGCATTGGCCGGGATAAATTAACGACAAGTATTAACCTCATTGGCCTCACCTTCGGTATCCTTTCCTGCCTGGTGATTTATTTATATGTGGCCTTCGAATTCAGCTTTGACAGGTTCCATGCTGACGCTGACCGGATATACCGGCTGGTTTCGACGACCAGTGACCACGGTATGGGAGCGTCAATGGCCGGCCCCGTTGGCCCCGCTCTGCGCCAGGAAATGACCGCCTTTAGCGCCGTGACCACCCTCTTCACTGACGACACAAAAGTGCTGATTCCGATACCAGGCCAGCCGGCCAGGGTCATTCCTTCCATCAGCAGTGACCAAAAATATCACATCACTTTTGCAGATTCCGACTACCTGAAAATCTTCCACTATCAGTGGCTGGCGGGCAATCCCGCGACTGCCCTGCAGCAACCTTTCTCCCTAGTGCTAACCGAATCGGAAGCGAAACGCTATTTTCAGGGCGGAAAGCCGGAAGACTGGATAGGCCGTTCCGTCGTGTACGAAGATTCGCTGATCGTTTCCGTTACAGGAATTGTCAGGGACTGGGACAAGAATACGGACTTTGGCTTCAAAGACCTGATCTCCTATAATACCCTCGAACAAAGCTTTCTCAAAACCTACATACAAAGCTGGAACATGGCATCCAGCGGTATCAACATCTATGTAAAACTGGCTCCCGGCACGACAGCCGCGCAGGCCGAACAACAGTTTCCTGCCTTCTACCAGCGTCACGGACTGCGTCCTGATGCGAAGGTCAACCGTTCTTTACAGCCGCTTTCAGACATCCATTTCAATGCGGATTACCAGGATACATACAGCCGCCGGGCGCATAAACCCACCCTGATTGCACTGGCCGGAATTGCTCTTTTCATTCTCGTCATTGCCGCCATAAACTTTATCAACCTGTCCACGGCGCAGTCAATACTACGTGCAAAAGAAGTAGGTATACGCAAAGTAATGGGCAGCAGCGTCGGCGGTATTGTCCGGCAATTCCTCATGGAAACCGGCATCATCGTTGTTGCCGCCATGTCGCTCGCACTCATACTTACCGATCCCGTTATTACAGCCTTGCATGATATTATCCCCCAAGGCGTCCGGCTGAATATTACTGACCTCAATACCTGGCTCTTTATAGGGATAACGATCCTGGCCACCTGTCTGATAGCGGGTTGGTATCCCGGACGTGCACTTTCTTCTTTTATGCCGGTAATCAGTTTGAAGGGGCAGGGTGTTCAGCAGTTCAACTCAAAAAGCAATCTCCGAAAGGGACTTATTGTTTTCCAGTTTACAGTGAGTTTATTCTTTATCATCGGCACTATGATGGTCGGCCGGCAGATCCACTACATGCTCAATACCGACCTTGGCTTTAATAAAGACGCTATCGTCACGATCGATATCCCCCGTGACCAGCCAAACAATCAAAAAGATGTCCTGGCCACCGAAATCCGCCATCTTGCAGGGGTGCAGCAGGTGAGCCTCAACACTGCCGATCCTGAGACGCTACACCATTATATGCTCGGCACTTATCTTGAACATCGGGGAAGCGCGGACATCAAAATCCAACCTGAGGCTGACCTGATTGACACCGGATATATTTCCCTATACGGGCTGACACTTGTTGCCGGCAGGAATTTCTATATTACGGACACGGCTCAGAAAAGTATTCCTGCTTCGGGATCCGCTCCGGCAAAAACCGGCTACCGGGCTCTTATTTTGAATGAGACAGCGTCAACGGCCCTGGGCTTCAGCCGTCCGGCCGATGCCGTGGGTGAGCAGGTGATCAGTGGCATAGGCGGCCTGAAGCCAGGCCTTATTATCGGCGTACTCAAGGATTTCCATTCGGACGATATGCATGAGAAGATCCGACCTTTTATCTTCTCAACGGAGGCAGGCTCAGGTAGTCAACTGAGCGTAAAACTTTCCAGTGCCGGCTTCTCCTCCGGCAAGGTGAAGACCCTGATGACAAATATGGAATCGGTTTTTAAAAAAATATATCCGGGAACAGAATTCCAGTTCCGGTTTTTTGACGAATCGCTGGAACAGCTTTATAGGCAGGAACGGCAGACATCGCAGATCCTGAACATCGCCATGGGCATCGCCATCTTTATTTCCTGCATAGGCCTTTTTGGACTTGCGACGTTCACCGCCAATCAGCGGACGCGTGAGATCGGCATCCGCAAAGTGCTGGGAGCAGGCATCCCCCAATTAGTGTCAATGCTTTCGAAAGAATTCATCCTTTTGGTAGGGCTTTCGACCATAATTGCCGCACCTTTGGCGGGTTGGAGTGTGCATCAATGGCTGCAGGATTTCGCTTATCGAACTTCGATGCCCTGGTGGATCTTTGTGCTGGCAGGTGTCGCGGCGACCGTCATCGCACTGCTCACAGTCAGCTTGCAAACCATTCGCGCTGCAATGGCCAATCCGGTTGAGTCTTTGCGAACGGAGTGAGCAAAAAGAAATCCCGCATATTGCGTGATGAAAGCCTACCTGCCGCAGGCTGTCTACTGACAGGTAGATTTGAAGGTGGAATGATTTCGACCTTAGATTTCTAATACTATACTTTAACTTTTAATTCCTTCATATCGGATCAAATCTTGATTAGTACATATTAATCCTCTGCCAATAATTCTTCTTTTATTTTATTCAGTTCAGCTAATTTTTCTTTACTCACTTCAGGATATTCCAAATCTAAAGAATCCAGTGTATTAATAATTGCAGAAGCAACTACGACCCTGCAAAAGGCTTTATTATCTGCCGGAATAACATACCAGGGAGATTTTTCCGATGAAGTTTCACGAATCAATTCTTCATATGCCTTCATATAATCATTCCAATACTTTCTTTCTTTTGCATCGGAACTGGAAAATTTCCATTGCTTGTCCGGGTCATCGATCCTGGCTAAAAAACGTTTTTTTTGTTCTTTTTTCGAAACGTTCAGAAAAAATTTACAGATAACTGTTCCATTGCGGTTGAGATAGGTTTCAAATCGCCTGATATCTTTCAGGCGCTCATCCCAGATATCTTTTGTTACCAGTTCTTCGGGAATCTTTTGGCTTTTTAATAATTGTTCATGCACACGAACAACCAATACTTCTTCATAATAAGACCTGTTAAAAATACCAATGCGCCCTCTTTCCGGTAAATGTTTTATACATCTCCACATGAAATCATGATCAAGATCTTCAGCAGAGGGTGCTTTAAAAGAACTAACCTGGCAACCCTGCGGATTGACTCCCGACATCACATGTTTGATAGCCCCGTCTTTTCCTGCAGCATCCATTGCCTGGAATATGAGAAGTATTGACCACTTGTCTTGTGCATATAAAATTTCCTGCATCGTTGCAAGTGCCTCCACTCCTAATTCCAATGCTTGCTTGGCAAGAGGTTTGTCCTCAGGACCGAGTCCTGCATCTTCGCCCGGATCAAAATCTTTTAGTTTGAAATCCTTCCCGTCTGTAATACAGTATTGTTTAGCGAATTTTTTTGCGCGTTGAACAAGTTCTTTTTTAGACCACTGATGAATATCAGTTATGTTTTCTTTATCAGGCTTCATTTTACAATTTTTTATTGAAGAATATGATCATAATATTAATAAATGTCTGCGAACTCTTCGTGAAGCAAAACAGCCCGTGACATATTTTTTTGAATGTAGTCCACTCCTTCTTCGGGATCATCAGTCACGAAAGCAAGGTTGAGATCTTCAGGTGAAATAGTGGCAGCTTCCAACATGGTTTCTCTCAAAAATTGTTGCATATGCTTCCAGTATTCTTCGCCCATGCAAACTACTGGTCTTGGCGGCAACTTCCCCGTCTGCAATAAAGTAAGCACCTCAAATATTTCATCCATGGTTCCGAAACCGCCAGGAAACAACACATACGCAATTGAATTTTTTCTGAGAATTACTTTACGGGTGAAGAAGAATTCAAATTCTATTGCCGAATCAATATAGGGGTTAATCTTTTGCTCGAACGGTAGTTTAATATTGCAACCCAATGAACGGCCACCTCCTTCTTTTGCTCCGCGGTTTGCAGCTTCCATGATTCCAGGACCGCCCCCCGTCAAAACAGAAAAATCATTTTCGGCGAGCGCTTTTCCCATGCTGCGCGCCAGTTGATAATACGGATGATTCTCCCTGAACCGGGCCGAGCCATAGACCGTCACACAATTTTTGATTTGTGAAAATAAAGTGATTCCTTCCCAGAGATCAGAAAGCACTTTATGTGAGTCGCGAATCTCATCGGCCAGAGATCTGGTTCCTTCTAAAAATTTCTGATCATTGCTTTGTTTCATATTTCGGGTTTTAAAAAGTTTAAAAAAAAATTGAAGATTCTAACCGTCGTTTTCTTTTTTAAATTCCCTCACAACATCAGCAATCGTTACTCTCCGGCTGATTCGGCCAATAATTTCTTCAAGACCCTGCTTTCTGAGAATTTCCCGGACATTGGAAAGAGCATCCACAATATAAAGTTTGATTCCATCCTTTTGCAATCTGTTGGATAACTCCAAAATCATTTTTGAGCCTTCGAGATCCACATAGGAGCAGGCTGAGAAATCGAGGATCAGAAGTCTTATATCCGATGGGCCTTTTCTGATATGCAGGTTTATTTTTTCGAGAATGTTTTCCGAATTGAAATAGAATATGGACGACTCTATTCTCACGATCGCAATTCCGGGAATAAGAATATTGTCAGGATGACGGGATATGTCAGAGTATTGATTGCTGTCTCCGATGCGTCCGAGCACTGCCACATTAGGATTCGCTGCGCGCCGGATCAGGAGAATCAGCGACATGACTACCGATAACATGACACCTCTCAGTATTCCCAGTGATAATACCCCAATAACAGCTATCATCGCTACAATGAATTCAGCAGGATTTAGTTTCAGAATTTTTTTTAACTCTTTTATTTTAATCAGCCCGGAAACGGCATGCAATACGATTACAGCCAGAATAACTTCGGGGAGATTTTTTAAAAGGGATGTTAAATACAGAAGGATGATTCCTAACGTAAATGAACATACGATCAATGACAAGGGGGTTTTTGATCCGGATTTGTCATTCACGGTTGATTGGGAAAGTCCACCGGATACAACATAAGCACTGGAAAAAGCAGCAGCCATATTCGCTGCGCCCATTGAAAGCAATTCCTGCCTGGGGTTGATCGTATAATTATTTTTTAGCGCAAAAGTTCTGGCAGCAGAAATCGTTTCAATATATCCCATCAAAAAACACGCAAAAGCAAGTGTGATAACACCGTCTACATCCCTCAGACGCAGAGAAGGCCGGCTGATCGAGGGAAGACCCTTGGGTATTTCACCGGTGAGATGAATTCCGGATGAACCAAGACTGGTAAATGAAATAATTAAAATAGCTGTCACTACTACCAATAACGAAACAGGTTTTCCCGGGAATAAAAAATCTCCGGCGAAAAGAACAACCAAAGCCAGCAATCCAAAAAAGAATACGTTCCAATGTGCATCCGGCAAATGCTGAATGAGCGTTTGTATTCTTGAAAAAAAATTATTCCCGCCTCCTTCAACCCCAAACAATTTTGGTAACTGTGTGACCATTATAGAAAGAGCAGCACCTGCCTTGAATCCGAGAAGAATGCTTTCGCTGATGAAATTTACCAGTGAACTGAGTTTGAAAATAAAAGCAAGAATGCAGATCCCTGCTACCACAAGCGCCGTTAATTCGGCAATTCCTGCCCATCTTTGAGGGTCGCCTCCCGACAATACTGCTACTGTTGATCCAATCATGAGTGATATCGATGAAGTAGGACCAACAGCTACCTGCCTGGATGTAGTAAACAATGCAAAAAAAAGGCCTCCCGCCATGCAGCAGTAAATACCAAAATAGGTAGGTACACCTGCAAGTGTAGCATAGGCCATACCTTCAGGCAGTACAAAAGATGCCAATGTAACACCTGCAATCAAATCCCATCGGAGAAAAGAAATTTTATATTGAGGCAGCCAGTTTGCAATCGGCAGATATGATAGCAGGCTCTTATTTTTTTTTGGCTCATTCATTTCAATATTGCGAAGACGAATAGTTTTGGATCGGTTACACACAATTTAATTTTCCAGGACCAATATGCATCCTGTTTGCAGGATTTACAGGAGATCCTAAAAGAACTTTACTGTTAATCCGGCGCTTGAGCAGCTTTTTTCCGGGGGGACGAATTTTGAAGAGATATCCTAATTAATTTCCTCTGAAAAAAGATTTGAGATGTTAGCGATGTTTTTCATTTTTTTTGATCCTTCGGATCATACCATAAGCAGGCGAAAACCCAAATTGCCTGTAGAAAGGATCGAGGTTTTGTCCTGTATGTAACCCTACAAAGGATTTATCAGGTGCATTTTTGTCCAGCCACTGGTTCAATGCTTTCATCATGGCTGTGCCGATCCGTTTACCCTGCCAACGGGGGTGAACAATTAGGTTTTTTACATAATAAAAATCGGTTTTGTCTCCTAACAGGAACGCACAACCAATAATTGTATTCTCAACGATATCCTCAGCCACCACAGCAAACTCGATGGCAGCCAGGGGCAATTCTTTCATCATATCATCCAGGGAGGAAGACCAGCCAACAGATGAAATCAATTGATTTAATTCTCTAACAGTCGGCACTCTTTCAATGATCTTTACAACGTCGGGCATTCCTGCTTCACTATGATTCCTGAAAGAAGCATTCTGTCCAAAACGAATCTTATGCCCGTCGGGATCTTCTACCAGCATCTCCCGGACGCTCCATTCCATGGTTTGAGGCTTTGAAATAATATTGGCTCCCCTGGACCGGATGGTTTCATATAATTCATCAACATTGTCTACAAACACAGAAAGCCAGGTTCCGGGATTTCCCTGCCCGTCTTTGCAGAAAAAAATTTCTATCGCATCTTTACTCACCCCCCCAAAACTTGGAGGAAGTCCCCATTCCCAACGGTTTTCAAATCCAAGAACTTTGGTATAATAGTCCAGGCTTCTCAATACGTCAGATGAATAGAGAATGGGGATTGCCTTATGAATTTTGATTGAAGAATGAATACTCTCCATGAATCAAAAAAATTATTTACATGAATTTAGTAAAAGAATGAACAGTGAAAAGCAAAGAATTTAATCATTCATAAAAAAGGAATCCTTTCCGGGATTCCATTTATCTATTTGTGTTTGAATTTCCAGCTGGTTCTTCTGCAATAAATCTCATCAATCAGCCTCTGTAATCTTCAATCATCAGTGAAATATACAGGAAAATCCAACATTGAAATCTACCGATTGTACACTATTTACACCAAGGTCCTTTGCACTATTGGTTGAATATCTGTAACGGACACTTGTATACACAGACCAGGGGCTGCCCTTGCTCAGATGTACAAGTGTACCTACTTCAGGAATTGCCACAAATCCCCAGTTATCATTCGTTGTTTCATAGACATTATAATAAATATTCTGCTCACTGTACTGCGCGCCTAATCCCAATTTCACAAAGGGAGTAAACAGATCACCGCTCCTGAAATAGTGCGAGGCATATAAAGTGATCGGCAAAGTGTATATGTATTTATACAGGTCGGTGGTTGCAGCACTGCCGTCGGAAAAATGGTAGGTCTGTCTGGGCGCATATTGATAATAGTTATTCCAACTCATCTCGATGCCTACAGATAAATCATCCTTGACGAATTTGCTATATCCCAAATTAAAACCCAGGGCTGAGAAACTGGTAACAAAACTATTACCCACCGGGAGCCCAAACATCCAGTTTGCATGCCACTCATTGGCGCCGGCTTTTTGACCCAGGCAGAGAGTACTTAAAAAAATTGTGGTCGATATTAAAATAAGTTTTTTCATAACAAATATTTTATGAGTGAGATTACTGGGCTTTTAAATATGGAGATTGGGCAAATCCCTGGTCAACGGTTTTAATACACTGGTCAACAATAAACGAAGTACTGGTGCCTACCTGGCCATTTCCCACATCACTCCAGATAATATTTATTTTTTCACTGCTGGCTGCATTTTTCAGATCTGCCATTTCAACAATGATGGTCCCGGTACTCACACTGACTGTGTAGTAGTAAGGATACCAATATCCCCAACCTCCGCAGTAACCCCAATAACAGGGACTGCCCCAGCCAGGATAACCCCACCAGTATCCGGGAGGAATGGCATAAATGGTAGTATTTCTGATACCGATCAAATTGATGCCGAGATCAGGATTAGAATGTATCGGCACCTGGGTATATCCGGCTTTTGTCATCTGGCTAATCACTTCGTTAATGATGGATTGTGCGTTAGCATCATCCCAGATGGTATCCTTTGGATCTCCGGTAATGACCTGGATATAATCCTTAACAGCGAATGTTTTGTAATTAGTGAAGTTAACCGACTGATCGTATTTGGTAAACACTACAAAATCACTTGACAAATTTTCGAAAGGCGGCAAATTTTTACAGCCCGAAACAATGGTCAAAAGAAAAATGACCAGTAAAAAATAGACAGGTTTCATACAATCTTTGATTTTAATTCTGTGAAATGATGAGCTCGCTATTATTTAGTTGCTGACAGTTTGCTTCGATCAATTTCCCCGATAAAAGGTATTTCATCCAGTATCCTGACTTTAACGGCACTCCTCAAATAAGACTCCAGTTGAAAAAACTGGCTGGCCTTGAGTGCACCCACTACCGGTTTCATTCTTTTATAATATTTGGCATACAAATTCTCAAAGGCGAGATTATTGGCAGAGGCCCGGTTGACCAATGCATCTGCTTTTGCATCCGTTAGCTTTTCATAATTATTCGCATAATCCTGAAGGATTGCAATATAGTCCTGCCCCAATTTTTTTCTTTCTGCTTCATATCCATCATACAATCTCCAGAAAGCATTTCCGGAAGCTGTGTCCTTGAATTTCATATATGACTCCATGAGATCGCGTTTGCTTTTGCCATACATTGCCTGTATGAGATTGATATCGTCTTTTGTTACTTGTGCTGAAACCGAAAAAAAGAAGAAAATGATTGACGCAGTAGTCAGGAATTTTTTCATGATAATAAATTTAATGTCTGTTAAAAAAACTTCAATGTAAATTAGGATGAATGGGGCAGAACTTGTTGGCTCGATCGCATTTAACTGCTAAATGAATTTAGCCTCTTTTATTCAAATAAATATCCCTTAAGGAATCGAAAGATTCTATCCCGGGGGTTTATTAAAAAAATGATGAGAATTAAAAAGCCAGGCTTCCTAATTCAGAAATAATATTCTTAACGATATCATCCTGTACCTCAAAAATGTTTTCCTGGGTAAATTTTCTTTCGTACATCTGACTCCATGCCAGGTGCCCCGTCCTGATTCGGATCATTTGCATATGCAATCTCAGATTTCCTTTCAATATCTGTATATCACCGGTGATCAGAAACTGCGCACCCGCTATCGAAGCAATTTGTTCGAGATATACCGGCTTGGAAAACAAATTACGCATCGCATAATAAGAAATAACGGAAAAATTCTCGATACCCATCAAAGCTGTGCTCAGCTGTGAACCCAGGCCATCTGCAAATGAATTCTTTACACTACTGTTGAATGAAATTTCAAAAGGAGCAACTCCAACAACTACCGGTTTCCTGGATGAAAGTGTTCTGTTTGAAAAACTTTCATCATTTTCATTAAAAACAGGTACATAACTTCCTTTGGGAATTGAAATTCGGATGTTATCAAGCGTGCCTCTTTCACCATAATAATAATTGAGGGCCCTCCTGAGCCTCCCGGCATGTATCCGGACAATACCACTTTCCTGAGGCTTGAAATCAGCAGGTTTATTGAGGACATTCACTGCAATTGTGTATTCTTTCAGTCTGTTCGAATGCTCACCTAATGTTTCGCCTACAATAAAAGAAAGGAATCTTTTGAGAATATCTGACGATTCGAAAATCGGATCCCGGATTATTTTTTGCAATTGTCTTTCAATGGCTTCCTTCGAAAATCTAATTTCTGATAAGCCTGCTTCTTGTGATAAAGGAGTCAGCATAGATATAAAGTTTATGGTTATGCAATGTCAAACGATCTTCCACCAGTTCAAATGATAAAAATCATGTGGCATTGCGATTATTGTCAGATTTCATGGGTGATGGGAATTCAGGAGGCATTCGGACTCAAACGCCAGACATAATCATCTCGCCTGTAACGTTCTCATATAATTTTCCCAGGGTATTAAATGCACCCAGCATCATTAAAAATGCAGGTGATTTAGCAAAATTCTTAACGGATGAAAGGGAACTCCAATAGGATGTAAAATTGTATATACCTTCATGCAAGACATCTTTTGAAATTCTGTAGCCATTACACAATAAGGGAATCTGAGTGATGACAAAACGATAGGTTTGCTCAAACTCCATCTGTTTATTTTCGGGAATAAAACCTGATAATTTCAAGTAATACATTCTGCGTATATTGAAGCAGGTTAGTTGATCTTGACTTGATATCCTTTTCAACTTACGTGCCATCTGTTATTTATTTCTTAAAAAAAATTAACTGATTGATTATGATGCAAAATGTTTTCGGATATCGATCAGAAAATGGATAAATTTTTGAAGCCCCTCACGAAAATTTGAAGTCACTCACGAAATATCGTGAGCAAATCAGTGCATGAGAGAAAAAATCTGAATGGAAACTGAAGATTTGAAGAAGCTGAAGTGAATAAAGACTGCCAGGTCATCTTAATATCTTTTATAATTGATATGCTGATTTGTGTCTTCATCTCCAGGTCAGTTTATGTGTTTGAATAATCTATCTTTGATATATCCAAAGTTTACCGTTAAACCATCTTGATCTGAAGTTTATGCAGTTTAATCCCTTACTTTTAGTTTGAGAAAGTTTTTAAAAAAACCAAGGTCAATTTCTTCTTTCTTTTTTAAGATTCTAAAATTAAATCTATATGAAAAAAAACTTATTCTTTTTGATCCTGATGATTGTAATCGGTTTTGCCGGCTATTCACAAAAATTGAGATTGAATGCATATGGCAATTATGTTTTTAACGATGGGGTTGAATCATATAGCAGTAGCACCAGTTATTTCAACGGCACCATTCAGGGAGGATTTCTCTGGGGAGCAGGCCTGGAAATAAGGGTGAAAGAATATTACGGAGCAGAGCTGATGTATTTCAGGCAGGATACCAAGGCTCCGGTTCAATATTATGATTATAATTTAAACAGGGCGAGGAATAGCACATTTGATATGGGAATTAATTGGATCATGATTGGCGGCGCCAGGTCACTCAGGGCGAGCGAAAAAGTTGAACCCTATGGAGGACTCATGCTGGGAGCTGCGATTATTGATGCAAAGAATGAAGACAATCAAAATTCAAATAGCGTTACAAAATTTGCCTGGGGCCTGCGACTGGGAACTAATATCTGGGCCTCCGAGGTAGTGGGACTCAAATTACAGGCGATGTTGCTTTCAGCTGTGCAGGGTGCAGGAGGAAGCCTTTATTTTGGAACAGGAGGTGCAGGCGCAGGTGTGTCTACTTATTCTACGATGCTTCAATTTGTAATAGGCGGCGGTCTTACTTTTAAATTTGGCGCTCATTCTAATACCGGTCATTAACTTAGAACAGGAAGTTCTAATTGTTTAAGAGGGCTGCTTAAATTTTTTCTGGCTTTACAGGTAAATGCTTTTATTTCTTTTTCTTTTTTTGAAAAATTGAGAAAGGATGGTAGCTTCGATTGGCTTTTTACTTTAGAACGTGTCTTACAATAATACTCTGGGTATTTTTTAGCTCTTCAGTCCTGTCAATCTCGCACCTGTTTTCTACCAACCCCATCCCCGTGAAAGGATCAATTAAACCATGAATGGCCTCTCTGTTCATCATCTTTGAGATAGCTCACGGACATGATCAACCGATTTTTTTATCCATTAAAAATTTTTCTATGAACCAGGAGAAAATCAGATTAGAAGAAACAAGGGATAAAGGTCTGCCATGGAAGAAATGGGGACCTTATTTAAGCGACCGTCAATGGGGTACTGTGAGAGAAGACTATAGCGAAAACGGGGATGCATGGAATTTTTTTCCTCATGATCATGCACGTTCACGGGCGTATCGCTGGGGAGAAGACGGCATTGCAGGTATTTCCGATGATAAGCAACGCCTTTGTTTTTCACTGGCGCTTTGGAACGGCAGAGACCCGATTCTCAAAGAACGTTATTTCGGATTGACAAACAGTGAAGGCAATCATGGAGAAGATGTGAAGGAGTACTATTTCTATTTAGACAGTACGCCGACGCATTCATATATGAAAATGCTGTACAAATATCCTCAATCTGCTTATCCTTATGTTGACCTGGTTCAAACGAATCATTTTCGTTCAAAAGAAGAAATGGAATATGAATTGCTGGATACTGGTATATTTAATGAAGACAGGTATTTTGACGTTTTTATAGAATATGCAAAATATGATCCGGAAGATATCCTGGTGAAGATTACAGCAATCAACCGTGGTCCTGAAACTGCTGAACTTCATCTGCTTCCTACGCTCTGGTTCAGGAACGACTGGTCAAAATGGATCAATGAAACTGATCGCGCTGCAGCGAAACCGATTATCCGTCAGATAAAGTCACTGCCAGGTATAAGCGCTGTTGGAGCGATGCATATTAAATTGGGTGAATTTAAATTATACTGTGAAGGGAATGTACCCATGTTGTTCACTGAGAACGAGACGAATCATGAAAAGCTTTTTCCCGGAAACAAGAATGAAAGTTTATACGTTAAGGACGGAATTAATGATTATGTCGTCAATGGCAGGCAGGATACAACTAATCCTGATAAAGAGGGAACGAAAGTCGCTGCGCACTATTCGATGCAGATTGGTGCCCGGGAGCAATCTGAAATTCGTTTGCGTCTGACAAAAGCCAATATCGGTCAAATCACCGATCTCTTCGGAAAAAGATTCGATGCAATATTTGAAAACAGGATGAAAGAAGCTGATGAATTTTATAAGGCGGTAACCCCTTCTTCGGTGAGTGCTGATAAAGCCAATATCATGCGTCAGGCTCTTGCGGGTATGTTATGGAGTAAGCAATTCTTTTTCTTCGATGGAAATAACTGGCTGGATGAACACAATTCGAATCCTTTGCATGCAGGGTATAAAAACTCCAGGAATTCTGAATGGTTTCATATGATGAATGTAGATATTATCTCCATGCCTGACAAATGGGAATATCCCTGGTATGCTGCCTGGGATCTTGCTTTTCATACACTCCCGATCTCTATCGTTGATTCGGATTTTGCCAAAGACCAGTTAAATCTGATGTTGCGGGGCTCTTATATGCATCCCAATGGTCAGCTGCCTGCATATGAATGGAATTTCAGTGATGTAAATCCCCCTGTACACGCATGGGCTACTTTGTTCCTTCATCGCACAGAACAATCTATTCACGGTACGACAGATATCAATTTTCTCAGGGCTTCTTTTACCAAATTACTGTTGAATTTCACGTGGTGGATTAACCGAAAAGACCGGTTTGGTAAAAATGTGTTCGAGGGCGGTTTTCTGGGTCTCGACAATATCGGTGTTTTCGACCGGAGTGCTCCGCTTCCAACCGGTGGCTATCTGGAACAGGCAGATGGCACAGCTTGGATGTCACTCTTTAGCCAGAATATGCTGGAACTTGCCGTAGAGCTCGCAGCTCATGATCCGATGTATGAGGATATGGTATTCAAGTTTACAGAACATTTTTATTATATCGCTGCTGCCATGAACATGAAAGGAGATGATGGTATGTGGGATGAAGAAGATGGATTCTATTATGATCTTCTAAGGCTTCCCAATGGAAGTGCCCACCGGCTGAAAGTCCGGTCCCTGGTGGGTTTGTTGCCCATCTGTGCTACTACAGTTATTGAAGATTGGCAGAGAAAACTTGTTCCGCGTGCGCTTGACGCAATTGGCGAACGTTTGAGAAGAACACCGGAATTATGGAAAACCATTCATCCCACTGGCCCGGATCACCTGGGAATTGCAGACCGCGGAATTCTTGCACTTGTAAATCCTGAAAGGTTGAGAAGAATTCTTTCAAAAATGTTGGATGAAAATGAATTTCTCAGTCCTTATGGCATCCGTTCTATTTCAAAGTATCATGAAAAAAATCCTTTTGCAGTGAATGTGAATGGTCATGAATTCCGTGTCGATTACCTTCCTGCCGAATCGAATACGGGAATGTTTGGCGGAAATTCCAACTGGCGCGGACCGGTTTGGATGCCGATCAATGCAATGATCATTCGTGCACTCCTGAACTTTTACTTATATTATGGAGATAATTTTAAGATAGAATGTCCAACAGGTTCAGGGAGAATGATGAATCTTTTTGAAGTCTCAAAAGAAATCGCTGAAAGACTCACCAATATTTTTACATTAGATGAACAGGGAAAGCGAGCTGTTTTTGGTGGTTCGGAAAAATTCCAGAACGACCCTCACTGGCGTGATCATATCCTGTTTTATGAATATTTTCATGGAGACAATGGCGCAGGATTAGGCGCCAGCCACCAAACAGGATGGACCGGTCTTGTTGCGAAGATTATCCAGCTTTATGGTTTGATGGATCCCGAAAAATTACTGGAAGCAGGAAAAGAAGGAGCATTTGTTCAGAAAGACAGTGAAGTAAAAAAACAAACAGAAGCATCTCAGATGACGGATGCATTGCCGGCCTGATAAACGGGTATGGATAGACGAAGTATGGAACGGGATACTATTTAATCTGGAAACAATTGTATCCGGAACTCAAATCTAAAACTACTTACATCAGTGTAAGCTGGATGCGGGCCTGGAAAATCTGGACAGTTCCTTTCAAATGATATCGTTCAAGTACACCGTACCCGTAAATAAATTCGAATCGCATAACCTTCGTCATATACCAATTAACCATTGGAGTGATTCGCCAGAATTTTCCTCCCTGGATAGATCCGTCATTTAAGTCTAATGAGGAAAACCGCAGCACGGCTTCCCATTCGCCCCATCCTCCTTTAAATACAGATTTCGTCACAGGAACAACCTCAAAAACGCTTCCGGTAGTAGTATAAGGGCGCCTGGTTTTCGTAAATATATAGGTAGCAACTATGTCGCCACCAAAAAAATTATGATCTCCACCAACACCCGCATTTGAATGAAATTTATGTACCATCATTTCTGAACCTAATAACAGGCGGCCGGTACTATAATAGATCTCGCCTCCGATATGAGTAGAATGATCGGCGGCAAATATGCCAGTATTTATTATTTGAGGTGCCGGGTTGGATTCGGGTCGCGACTTTAAAACAATTTGCCCATCCAGCGGCTTACCATATCGAAGATTGGCGGCTATGTGAAGCACGGTGTTTTTTTCTTTATTATAAAAAGGTAACCAGCCTATTCTTGCAACATATTGCCATTTGTAAGTTGAAAAACTCTGGCCCTTCGAAACAATATCATTAAAGTAGCCAAGATTCCAAAACAATCTCGATTTTGGCAGGGAGCCAAAATATTTTATACCATCCGCCAGAATGGGTATAACATCTAATGCCATCTGCCTTTCCGCAGTCCATGGGAAATGACCATTCATTACCTTGACCATCGAATAACCTTCTTTCGTCCTTCCAATAAAAATATGACCAAATAATTCAGGCACTCCAATGGTGAGCCCGGTTTCCCTCAAGTACCAGACTTTTTTATCGCCGTCATACATGAATCCGGTTTTCCATGCCAGGGTTCTTTTTGTTTTAAATACCCCGCTCGCCATCACCCGGAAATCTCGTGTTTCTATCGTAGGAGAGAAAGATAGACCCGCTGAATCCATCTGACGCTTGAACACTGCATTCTGACTGTATGCAGCAGCATCCATGATATAGCCAAGGCCGATCCTGATCGTTGAATAGGTTCCTTCAAATTCATTCGGCGGTCTTTTTTTTGTAAGGTAGTCGTCAGGAGTTACATCAAGAACTAATCCGGTGGTGCCGTCGGGAACAATTTTATGTTCCTGGCCATATAATACAGGAGAAAAAACCAGGAAGCTGAGTGCAAACAAAAATGATTTGCTCAATTCCGCATGAATCCTTTTGTGATTTCTGATAATAACTATCATTCAAAAAAATATTTTTTCCCAAATATCAAAAAAATAAAAGCTTTCATCATGCAATCAGTATTGCAGTTGATGAAAGCTTTGTCGAATCAATCAGTCTATCAATAATCGTAAAATAATTTTTGAATATTGTCAAGACTTCTTTGTTTCAAAAGTGCAACAGAAAGAAGTATTCTTGATTTCTGGGGATTGAGATCAGCGGAAGCAATCAACCCGAGCTGATCATCATTTACTTCAACATTACGACCGACATTACCTGTGGCGACGCGGGTACTTCTCACTACCACGATTCCTTTTTTGCTGGCTCTTGCGCAGGCTTCGAGTGCTGCTTTAGTCATATTTCCATTTCCTACTCCTGCAATGACGATTCCTTTTGCACCGCGTTCAACTGATGCATCAATGAGATCGGCCGGCATATCTACATCTGCATAAATAATATCCACACGTGGAAGCTTGGTTACATTGTCTACACTGAATTCGCTTTGTGATCCAAACTTGCCATAAGGATATCGATAATATTCCTGCACTCCATAATTAGTGATCCCAATCAGACCGCGGATGGGTGACATGAAAGTCTGAACTGCAGTTGTGCTGACCTTAGTCAGACTTTGTGCAGAATGGATCCAGTCATTCATAACCAACATAACGCCTCGTCCTTTTGCGTTCGGATCGCCTGCGACAGCAATTGCATTGTATAAATTCAGCGGACCATCAGCGCTTACAGCAGTCGATGGTCTCATCGAACCTACCAGCACTACAGGTTTGTTTGTCTTAACTACCAGGTTCAGGAAATAGGCAGTTTCTTCCATGGTATCCGTTCCATGTGTGATCACGATGCCATCAACATCATCGCGAACTGCTAATTCTGCAATCCTTTTTGCCAGCTTAAGCATGATCTCGAATGACATATCCTGTGATCCAACATTGGAAATCTGCTCTCCTTTGACATTGGCAATTTTCAAAATATCCGGCACTGCATTTACCATTGCATCAATGGTGACCTGTCCGGAAGTATATCCCGACTGAACACCTGTACCGGCCGCACCGGCAATTGTACCTCCGGTAGCTAATATGACGATATTAGCTTTTTTCTGACCGAATCCAATTACACTGATCACCATGAATACGATGATCAATGATTTTCTGAGAACTAAGTTGATTGTTTTCATTGTATTTTTTTTGAAGATAATTGTCAGATTACAATGCGCAATTTTATTCGCTGACATTGGTGGGTCCCGTCGGTGATGTAAGTTTCACCGGATCCAGCAATTCTTTGATCTGTTGTTCTGTCAACAATTTTTTCTCACGAATTAATTCAAGAATACCCTTGCCTGATTTTAAGGCTTCTTTTGCCAGTTCAGTGGTTTTGTCGTAGCCAAGCACAGGGTTGAGTGCTGTAACAATGCCCACACTGCGGTTGATATATTTATTTTGTACGTCTTTATTAACTGTAATACCCTCTATACAATTGGCACGGAATAATGGGAGGGTTTTAAAAAATAATCCCTGTGATTCCATAATGGCCACAGCAACGACAGGTTCGTAAGCATTTAATTGCAAAAGACCATCCTGTGATGCGATGGTAACTGTTCCGTCATTGCCAATGGCTTTGTAGCATACTTCGTTCATCAATTCGGCCATTACTGGGTTTACCTTGCCAGGCATAATGGATGAGCCTGGTTGTAATGGAGGAAGGTTGATTTCAAAAATACCTGCACGTGGTCCCGTTGCCAGGAAAATCAAATCGCTGCTGATTTTAGATAAAGTAACAGCAAAGTTTTTTATCGCAGAGGAATACATTACAAAGGCCTGCATACTTGATGTGGCAGCAACCAGATCATGAGCTAATACCATTGGCTTTCCTGTAATTTCTGCAAGATGCTGGACACATTTCTCAGCGTACCCCGGAGATGCCGTAATTCCTGTACCGATAGCGGTAGCACCCATATTCACTTCGCACAAATAAACTTCTGATTTTTGGAGTACATCTATGGCTGCATCAAGCTGATATCCGAAAGCATGAAACTCCTGGCCCACAGTCATGGGTACCGCATCCTGGCCTTCAGTACGACCCATCTTCAATATGTCTTTGAATTCATCACCCTTTTTATGAAATGCTGCAGATAATGCTTTTGCTTCTTTCACGACTTTATCATTGTGTAGCAGCAATGCAACATGAATGGCAGTCGGGTATACATCGTTTGTTGACTGACCCATGTTTAAATCATCGTGCGGTTCAATAAACTGATACTCTCCTTTTTTATGGCCGCTCATCTCAAGTGCAATATTTGCTAAAACTTCGTTGGCATTCATATTGGCTGAAGTTCCCGCACCTCCCTGATACAAGTCAGTCAAAAACTGGTCATGGTATTTTCCATCCATTACGGCCCTACAGGCTTTCTCAATGGCATCATACCTTTCTTTTTTCATTCTTCCTACATCGGTATTGGCCTTAGCAGCTGCCAGTTTCACCATCGCATAAGCCCGTACATAGTCAGGATAAAAATTTGTCTTTACTCCGCTGATCTGAAAATTTTCCAGTGCGCGGGCTGTCTGAACTCCATAATATGCATTGGCATCAATTTGTTTATCACCCAACAGATCATGTTCTGTACGGGTTTGTTGTGCAATAGAAATGATGAAGCAAAACACCGATACAATTGTTAGCGATGCCTGCTTATGAATGAAGATTTTCATTTTGATCTGAATTTATTGATGGCAAAAAAATATGATTCGAATAGAGTATAGAAAAAACTGTTGAAAAACTCTGGAAGTCATTAAACTTCTATCAACAAGTCCTTGCTAAAAGTAGACTCTTATTAGAGGAAACCGGGTATAAAAACATTCTTTACTGTTAACCTGAATTCGGCTTTACCGTTAAACAACCAATCATAGATTCTGAGTTGAATTCGAGGCCAGTCAGCTAGAAATTTATTTTTAGGGAAAAAACTCCGAACCCATCCGTTGAAAAAGGATTGAAATAATGAGCACCTGCTGTGAGTTTCCAAAAAGAATATTCGGCAAATATTCCCCGCTGCAGATCAAAATCGGTTTGATATGCCCTGGTTCTTTGAATAGAAAGGCCGGTCCGTAAATGCTCTAAAGGACTCAATCCCAATTCAGCCCAGGTATATAAAAAATTATTTTCACCGCCCGATAAATCAAGCAGGTATTCAGTTTCGGAATAAAAATCAAATATTTTATAGGAGAGCTCCAGTTCAAGTCCGGGCACTGTTCCATCGGTATTTCCAAAAGCAAAACCAATGAGGGGAATGGCTGTAAACTGCAATTCGTTTCCGGCTTCAAATTTCCATCCGGTAAATACCGAAGCAGTGTTCAGATCCTCGTAGTTATATCTTGCTTCCAGGTGTAATGATTTATGTTCAGCAATACCTGTCAGCAGAAGAAAATTTCTTTCATAAGGGATATAATAAAAATACCCGGACGCACTGAACGACCAGGCTGGATCTGCAGCATCTTTTTTTTCATTCTGGCCAATCAAAATGTATGGCAAAAAAAACAAGACAAAGAATAGAATATATTTATGCATGGTTAGCCGCCTAATGCTATTGTTGTAAAAACCAGAATTCCCCCCACCAGGGCCAGCGCCAGTCCTGTCAGGATTTTACTGAAACCTCCAAAACGACCCAGCAGCCATCCGCATATGAACATAATGACGATGGCGATGGCATTGGAAATGCGAAGGGCCAGGTGAACTTTTTGAATGAACAAAAAAGGGATTGCCACCGGAAAAGTCGAAATGAAAACAAAAAGAAAAATGCCGCCTGCATTTAGTATATCCCTGGACGTTATACGGACGCGTAATGACGCCTGCGGTATATCGAGTATATGCCTGCAAATGGATTCAAAGGTTTCCCGGCTAAGTGATGAAACCACAATGGGTGGAAGGGATTCAGCAATAAATTTTTTGGCTTCTTCTGAATGAGGGTCTTTTTGCAAAAAGTTCATGATTGTTCGGCCCCTATACCTGACCGTTATACAGGTTAGAATATATATAACGGCATCCACGAAACCCCATGCGATATTACAGCCCAATGCAGCAATCAACATTTCCCTGACCTCAGCTTTGTCTGCATTTGCTACGCTCATTGTTCCGGTAAATGTCAACGCCATAATGATTCCGTAAATAATCTGCACGACTCTTTCGGTGGGACTTAATAATCGCTTTTCTTTAAATGGTTTTACCAATTGATTTTCTCTTTCAGGGCTATTTTCAACTGCTGAAGCCTGGCTGTTTCGATCTGTATCGGGCATGAGTCGAACCGGTGATTGTTTTAAAATATCTTTCTGAACTTTAAGAGAATTCATATCAGGATTGTTCATCATCAGCCCGCAATATTCTTTTCTAAAAAGGAAACCTGTATTGCAAACCTCCTATGAATTGACTCCGGGCTCCCAGGAAGCCGACTTCGGCCCTGATCATCCAGCTTTTATTGATCTGGAACTGGGAGCCGATAATAAAATTCCACATGTTTGTGGGTTTCTTATCAAGTGAATATTGAACAGTTGCATTGCCTGCCGAATTAACTACCTGTGATGCTGCATCCAGAATATTTCCCGCCGTAGAAAGCGCGGCATTAGCCGTTTGATATTTTGCAATATTGACAGGATTCTTTTGTTCAACCTGGGTCAGGTTATTCCACCAGGCATTGACCTGTTGCTGGGCATTATCTACTTTCATATAGCCGGAATCGATCTTGCTTCCCCACTGATCGGTTGGAAACAACTCTGATGCGTTCAGACTTCCGCTGGTCCCCGTGTTCAGTTTTACTCTGAAGCCACCTGCCCAGACTGCAATATTCATATCGGGATTTTTGGGGAAACGGAAATTTTTTCCGAATCTCGGTCCGAATACGAATGCATAGGCTGGTTGATCAAGCTCGCTGATATCAGACCAGGTAAAATTCATATCGATGGCAAGAAAAAATCCTCCGATGCCTACTGTCGGCGTCAAACCAAAACCATAGGTCGTCGCCACAAATTTTGCTTTTGTATTAATATCGAGAATTTTTTTCCAGCTGCTGCTATCAGGGATCCAGACCCCCGCCTGGATGGCAGTAGAAGTATTTGATCTTGCAAGAATCCCGTACACATTTAAAAATGGCAATATCCAGATATCCGGACGGAAATTGATCCCATTTGTCGTGGTCTGGGCTTTGTCAAATCGAATAATCTGGTCGAGATTGTATTTAGGTCCATTATTGAATCCAACCTGTAAATTGCTGATTGTAACATCAGATTGTTGCCAGAGATATTGTACACTGAGCCCCGCTGAATAAGGAAGATCAAATCCTTTTTTTATCACTTTCTGGCCCCATATCGGAAGAAGATAAGGATATTCCGATGCTTCTAAACTGTCGCGAAGGGATTCATTTTTTTTGCCTACCACCTTATTGGTCGTGTACTGCGCCTGCACCAATATTGCCAGCAAAAATAAAGAGCTTGTGATAACGATAATTCTGAGCTGATTCATATTGTCGAAGTCGTTGGAGTGGACTGTTTTCTAAAGTAATTTACCTAAGTTTGGCTTGATCGGCTTCGAAATCTGGAACGGTGCTATGTTTAACAGTAAAATCAAACAAATTTGTAGCATAACAGCCTGTTCCCAATCCGTTAATCTTCTGATTACAAATAAAAAGTATAATTCAATCCGAATACGATTCCAAAATCGAAATTCCTGCTTTCTGCTCCTGGCGGCTGGTTATCGAAGTTGTGATAAAAACCAATATTCAGTTTAAGATTTCTGATGATTTCCCAATACAGGTCTACCTGCCCGTCATTACGAAAACGACCGCTTTGGGAGACGCTGTAGAAAAAAGTTTCGGCTAAAACAAAATTTACTTCCGGTTTGGTGAAACGGAAAAAATTGAATTCCAGGTCGCCATAAATTTCTCCCAGTGTTCCGGTCGAAACGCCTTCCAGGTTTTTTTCCTGGTTGATAACGAATCCGGTTCTTGCCCAGGCATATACATGTTGGGTAGTAATATATTTATTTCCGATACCCAACCCTTCCTGGAATCGTCTCTGCAGGCCCAGCTCAAGATTGTGCTGGTATCCCAGAAAAGCACTTGCAAACCAGGTCGTGTTAAAATAATGATTGTATTTTAAAGACGCGTCCTCACGGTCCCGGCTAAACGAAGAATCCGTAATTGAGTAATTGCCGGAGGCGGACAAAGAAATCTCTTCTTTTTGAGATGCATAGTTCAGTCTTCCATTAAAATTCATCTGGCCAAAATCACTTGATCGGGCATAACTGAATCCTGCGCCAAAATTTCCTGAGAATCTTTGAAAGAAAGAGTTTTTAAATGGATACATGAGTGAAATATTCTTCAGATCAAGCTCGATTGTATCCTGGTTTCTCACGATATTAACGAATTGGCTCTTTTCGTTAGGAACCATTTTTCCATAATAAATCTGATGGGTGATGGTTTCAATCCTGAAGATGGTTCTGACCGCGGAAATAGTCCTCAGTTTTGTTAGTTTGGCGGTGATATCCGGTAAATCGTCGGGGTCGAAAGTGGCTATACCCAGTTTTATATTTTTCAGTTTGCCGATGATGGTGCTCCCATTGGTGAAAAAAATAGTGTCTTTTAAAGCCTGTGAAAATGCCAGTGAGTATAAAATCATAGCCATTAAAAAGAGAAGGGCCCTTTTCATAAAACAAAATAATTAATCAATAAGCTCATATTTAGCTTGAAAGATATTTAATCTTTCAAATTGGAGTGAGCTCATTGAATTTTTTCCGGAAACTTAATTCACCCAGTTTACTGTTAAACGGCTCATAAATGAAACGGTTAAACACCCCTTCACTGAGCAAACTGAATACAGTCTGTCTACATTTACCCGACAAAGATTCTATCATTTGAAAATGCTTCAGGAATCTGAATTTTTCAGGTTTGCAGAATCATTTGAGAATGTAAAAAGAATTGATGAATCACTGCCTTTTAATTTATGAACATAAATAGTTCGGTATGAAATTAAGACTTCTGCTCCTGACAATTCTCCTGATCATTGTATCATGCTCATATGCTCAGACTAATGATACTACCAAGGTCAGGAATTTAGAAGTGTATGGATTTGTGATGACAGATATGGGATACAATTTTGACCAGATCAATCCCAATTGGTTTGATGCCCTGAGGATCACAAAACTCCCGTCATATAAAAATCAGTATGGAACAAATGGAAATGTTTTTTTTAGTGTACGTCAGTCGCGATTTGGCGTTCGTGGCTGGACTCCGACTCCTATTGGTGAATTGAAAACAGTTTTTGAATTCGATTTATTTGGCGTTGGTGTTGATGAAGGACAAACAACGATTCGCCCCCGTAACTTCTATGGTGAAATCGGCGGCCTCCTCGTAGGGCAGGCTAATTCGCCTTTCATGGATGGGGATATCTGGCCGAATACAATGGAATACTGGGGGCCGACAGGAATGGTTTTCTTTCGCAATATTCAAATCAGGTATGCATTGATGCAAGGTGATAACGAATTGTTCGTCGCATTGGAAAGGCCCGGTGCAAGTGCTGACCAGGGATCTTATGAAGGAAGGATAGAACTGGATAGCGTACGAGGTCGTCTTAATGTCCCTGATTTTTCAGCACATTTCAAGAAGACATTCAATTGGGGTCATGTGCAGTTGGCTGGTATGCTGCGTTCGATTAAATGGGAAGATATTCACACAACGGGGGGATACAATGTGACTGGTAGTGTAGTAGGATGGGGTTTGAACTTAAGCACCGTTATCAACCTTGGAAAAATGGATGTATTCAGAGGTTCCTTTATCTATGGAGAAGGAGTTGAAAACTATATGCAGGATTGCCCTTACGATATCGGCGTTGTGGAAAATCCCGGTAATGCACAAACGCCGTTTACCGGAAAAGCCTTGCCGATCACTGGCATCGTGGCCTTCCTGGATC
The DNA here is from genome assembly GCA_035499855.1 of Puia sp. Taxonomy (GTDB): domain Bacteria; phylum Bacteroidota; class Bacteroidia; order Chitinophagales; family Chitinophagaceae; genus Puia. The sequence continues at coordinate 43,658 of DATJXY010000084.1, forward strand.
ATAACTGGACTCCCAAATTAAGCACATCGATCGGATATTCGAGTGCCTATGTTGATAATACTTCTGCCACTTCTCCAAGCACCTATAAGATGGGTCAGTATGCTATTGCGAACATTGTGTTCACCCCGTTCAAAAATGCATTAATGGCTGGAGAATTGCAATGGGGCAGGCGTACTAATTTTTCTGATGGGTTCAGTTCAAACGCCACAAAAATCATGTTCTCATTCAAGTATAGTTTCTCTCAGGTGTTTTATCGCAAGAAAAGTTAATATCAGATCAGTTAACGATCACCAGTAAAATTCACATTTATGAAGCAGAGATTTTTTAAAAGCATACAACTGTTCATAGTTGGTGCCATTTTTATCAGCCTGCTTTTTTCAATAAAGGCTAAGGCACAGGGAGGCAAACCACTGACAAAAGAAAATATCCAGGCTGCACTTAATGAAGCCTATGACAAATTCAAGGATCTTAAAGAAGGCAAGAATGCCGATTATATCAAGGAACTGGCAACGGTTGATCCGAATATTTTTGGAATCGCCCTCGTCACTACTGACGGTACCGTATATACGAAAGGCGATGTCAATTCAAGGGTATCCATTCAGAGTGTTTCCAAGGTATTTACCATGGCAAGAGTATTGGAAGAACAGGGTCCCCAGGCCGTGCAGGACAAAATCGGCGTGGACGCCACCGGGATGCGTTTCAATTCTATCGTTGCCGTTGAATTGCAAAAAGGAAAAGAAATCAACCCATTGGTAAATCCCGGGGCTATCGCTTCTACCAGCCTTGTAGCCGGCGCAGATTCGGCTGCAAAATGGAAAAGTATTCTTCAGATACATAGCGATTTCGCTGGTGAACAATTGGGAGTAAATTGGCCCGTATATGTCAGTGAAGCGGGAGATAATTTACGTAACCAGGCAATTGCCCACCTTCTTTTGGCCTATGGAAGAATGTATTTTGATCCCGTCCAGTCCACCGATATCTATACCAAACAATGTGCTATCAATGTAAATGCAAAAGATCTGGCTGTGATGGCGGCAACGCTTGCCAACGGCGGCGTTAATCCCGTAACAAAAAAGAAAGTTGTTACTCCCCAAACGGTGATGTATACACTACCGGTGATGGCCACTGCAGGACTCTATGATGATTCAGGCATTTGGTTATTCAATTCAGGTCTTCCTGCAAAAAGTGGTGTGGGTGGAGGTTTGCTGGCAGTTTGTCCCGGCAAATTCGGAATCGCTGTGGTATCCCCCCCATTGGATGCTGCAGGAAATAGCGTGAAAGCACAAAAAGTGATCAGGTATGTGGTTGAAAAACTCGGCGTGAATCCTTATCTGGTTCAGCCAAAATAACGGTGCCCATCAAATGAAAACCTTAATTAAATCGAAATTCGTATGCGTGTGAGAAAGGACAATGTAAAATCGTTTATCCTCTCTTTGACTTTTCTTTCGTTCTTTGAAATGGGTTGGTGCCAATTGGATCGGGACACCACTAAAATTGACACGCTGGCAACACTTCTTGAATCAAAATCCTATCCCAATATCTCAGCTGGTGAATTTACTCCAAGCAAAGGGTTTGATCTCGTAAAAACAAAATATGGTGTATTGAATTTTAGTATGTATGCATTGGTAAGATATCTGAATCAGCTGCCGGGAAACCAAACCTGGTATGATCATTTGGGAAATAAGCAGGCCTTTACCGGTCGGAATGATTTTTACTGGCATAGAACCATGCTTTGGTTTTCCGGATTTGTATTGACGCCAAAACTCACGTATATGGCTACCGTCTGGACAATCATGACAACACAGCAAACTCTTGTATATGGTAACATTCAATATATGTTCAACAAGCATTTGAGAGTCGGAATGGGGATCTTTCCAAATCTAAGTATTCGTTCAATGCAGGGACCATTTCCATATTATCTTTCTACCGACCGGACGATGGGAGAGGAACAATTGCGCGCAGGATTTACCAATGGTTTGCGCGTGACGGGTGAAATTACATCACGTTTCAATTACACAGTTTTCCTAGGCGATAACCTGAGCGCGTTGGGAATTAATGCCGGACAACTCACCAGGCATCTGTCTAAAGGAATCAGCTTTCTCTGGATGCCAACGACAGGTGAATTTGGTCCGCGTGGTGGATTGAATGATTTGGAAAACCATGAGCACCTCGCTACACGATTTGGAATCAGTTACACCCATTGCCGCGAAAACCGTTTTAACGAAACCGGAACACCCGGGCCAGACGAAACACAAATACGAAATACCGATGGCGTCCTTTTTTTCCAGACAGGTGCTTTGGCGCCCAATGTAACAGTGACAGAAGCGAACTACGATATGTTTTCGGTGGATCTTGGTATGAAGTACCAGGGCTTTGGTGTTCAGGCTGAAATTTATGGACGAAAGCTTTCAAAATTTGACGTGGATGGGCCGGTTCCTATCAATACCATCAATGACTTCGCATATAGTTTACAGTTATATAAGATGGTTATCCCAAAAAAGGTTTCCGCGTATCTCATCCATTCTTTTGTTTTTGACCAGTGGGATCGCAGGCCATGGGAATTAGGAGGAGGTGCGAATGTATATCCTTTAAAAAGCAGGACCTGGAGATTGAATTTGCAGGTTGATTACGTGTACAAGTGCGGCGCAGGCGGAACTTTTGGACTATACACCGCGGGACAAACTGGAACTACTATAACTTTTGGATGCGATATTATTCTTTAATATACAGCCAGTTTGTTTATGGTTAAAAAAATGCCGGTCTGGCAACGGAGCCATCCGGCATTCCAAACAAAAATTATGAAAAAGATGTATTGTTTATTTCACGCAATGTGTGCTTCTTTACTATCACAAAGACGCAAAGAAACAAATATCGCAGCCACTCTTTGCAGCTTTGCAAACCTCACGCCTTTGCGTGAAAAATTTTTTAAAAAATGGAAGCGGTTAGGCATCATAGTTATATTTCTCCCGCTATTCAGCTGGGCGCAGCAATCAGCAAAGCCTGATACTTCCTGGTTCTATGATTCTCATTTTCATCTGACCAACTATATCCAGGAGGGAATCGATGTCCACAAATTTCTTGAGATTATGGGAACAAAAACTGGTCGCTCGACCCTGTTTGGAATTCCATTACAACAGCAATGGTCTTACGGAAATTCAGGAGATTTTGCTCCCAATTATTATCTCGCCAGCGATGCGCCACTCTATTATTATTCTTTTACGGATGCCTATATTGCGATGGCTTACAAATCTCTTTCAAAAGAAGAGCAGCAGCGATTTGATCCGATGATCACCGGTTTCAACCCGACAGATATGTATGCTGCCGATCATATCAAACGTGTATTAAAAACATTTCCCGGTGTATTCAGCGGCATTGGTGAGTTTTCCATTCACAAAGAATTTGTTTCCGCAAAAGTGGCCGGAGAAAAAGCTTCGCTTACCAATCCGGCGCTTGACCGGATCCTGGACTTTGCAGGAGAAGTGGGACTCGTTGTTCTCATCCACAATGATATCAATATGCCCTATCCCAAAGCGGGGCAGGAACCATATTTACTGAAACAGATTGGCGCACTTTTCAGACGGCATCCCAATGCAACAATCATCTGGGCGCATTGCGGATTGGGCAGGGTCGTGCAGCCTCTGCAGGGGCAGCTCAAGATGCTTGAATATGTGCTCAGTGATCCAACTGTTTCTCATGTGAATATTGATATCTCATGGGATGAAGTGGCGAAGTATATTATTTCTTCTCCTGAAACTATCAAAGCAACAGCAGCAGTGATCAATAAATACCCCGATCGTTTTCTCTTTGGTACAGATGAAGTGGCTCCGGCCAATCAGGAAAAATATCAAAAGGTTTATCGTATGTATGCACCCCTGCTTGCACAATTGACACCGGAAGCCCGAGAAAAATTACTCAAAGGGAATTATAAAAGGATCTTTGACCAGGCACGCGTTAAAGTGCGTGAATGGGAAAGCAAACACGCTGATGAAAAACCTGCTATTCCTGAAGCTACGCCTGTTTCAGGCGAAGGAAAATGAAATGAGCGGGTTGTAAATAAAATTTGGACCTTAGTATTTATCTGGAAAGCAAAAACATTAATTCGGGTAACCAATATAGTTATAGTGTATTTAAAATCCGCGGGTCATGAAATATTCATTTATTCATCAGACAGAAGCGCTGACACTTTGTATTTATCTTTTTTTCGGGATGATTATTTTTTTTATCCTTGGAAGATTTGCTAACAAAATCTTTTATCCGAAAAAGAACGATGACAAGGAAGGAGCAGGTCCCCTGTCTGCAGCATTATTTGCCCTATTCGGATTTATTTTAGCGTTTACATTTTCTATGTCGGGAACCCGCTATGAAAGCGTCCGGAATATATTTGTAGATGAATCCAATAATATCGGAACTGCGATCCTGAGAGCAGATCTTTATCCGGATAGCGTGAGAGACGCATTTCGCGCCGATTTCAAAGAATATCTCGAAGCAAGAATTTCGCTTTATAGCGATCTCAGTGATACTGCGTTGAGCAATCAATCAAAACAAAGAGGAGTAGCGGCGGCCGCAAGTTTATGGAAAAGAGCGATTCAACAGTCTAAACTGCCAAATACGTTCATCCCTTCCGGCCAGATGGTCCCGGCATTAAATGCAATGTTCGATATCGGAACAAAACGCGAAACTTTATTAAGAACAGCCGTGCCTGATCTGATAATTTATATGCTGTTTATTCTTGCAATGGTCAGCAGCTTTGTGGCTGGTCTTGTCATTAATACTGCTGTCAGATTAAGAGAATGGATAGTCATTATTTGCTATTTCCTCTTTGCAGCATTCGTTATCTATATTACACTCGATCTGGGAAGGCCATTGCGCGGATTGATCAGGGTGCAAAATAGTGAGCAAACCATCCTGGATCTCCGGCAAATGTTCAAATAGGCTTTCGTAGAATAAAACTGGCAGGAAACAAGCTTGGCATTCAAAAGTTTTTACGTCTGACTGCGGAAGATATTCAATTTTTTCAGACGTGAGCGAAGCGTATTTGGATTCAATCCTAATTTCTCGGCCGCTCCTTCAGGTCCATTGATTTTCCAACCGCATGCCTCCAATACTTTCAATATATGCGCACGGTCTATTTCTTCCACAGTTAATGGAACCGGTGATGGATGCGCAGATTGCGTTTTTCCGTTAGTCCAATCAAGTTTCAAAGTATTGCCTGCTGCAGAAATCACTGATCTTTCAATCACATTGATCAGCTCGCGTACATTCCCGGGCCAATGATATTCAGTCAGCCTGATCATATCAGCCTTGGATATATCTACGATTTGTTTCTCGTGTTCCTGCGAAATTTTTTTTACAAGATATGCGACCAGGGAAGGAATATCTTCCCTGCGGTTTCGAAGTGGCGGTATGGTGATCGGGTAAACATTCAGACGATAATAAAGATCTTCACGAAAATTATGCTCTTTCACTTCATTCACCAGGTTCCTGTTTGTTGCCGAAATCACTCTGACATCAACTTTGATTGTCTGTTGCCCGCCGATTCTTTCAAATTCCCCGTTTTGCAGCACTCTCAATAATTTGGCCTGAAGAGACAAGGATAATTCACCAATCTCATCGAGGAAAATAGTACCTCCGTTGGCCAGTTCAAATCTTCCTTTTCTTGTTTGAATGGCTCCGGTAAAAGCTCCTTTTTCATGACCGAAAAATTCACTTTCCATTAGTTCTGCGGGAATTGCTGCACAATTGATTTTGATAAATGGTTTATTGAAACGGTAACTTTTCTGATGAATCAGGTTGGCAAATAATTCTTTTCCTACCCCTGTTTCTCCTTCCAGCAAAACAGCGGCATTGGTGGAAGCAACCTGACTTGCTTTTTGTACAGCGTACAAAATAGCTTCGCTTTGCCCGATAATATTAAATTCATTTAATTCTGTTAAACTTTTATTCCTTAGCAACAGGTTTTCTTTTTCAAGTTCCTGCTTCAGTTCATGGATATGCTTCAAAGCTGTTTCCTGCTCTGTGATATCCATTCCAATGCTCATGATGCCTTTTAGCTTTTTCTCCTCATCATATACAAAAACATGGGTCCAGGTTACTATGATCTCTTTTCCGGATTTTGACAATATCGGAGTAACGGAAAAAGGAAGTATCTTTTCATTTCTAAAAGTTTCAGCAAATATTGATTTTGATATTTCGATTTGTTCTTTTGAAAAAAAATGATCAAACCAATTCTTATTCAGCCATTCTTTTGCTGAATCTAAACCAAGAGTTCTTACAGCAAATGGATTCAAATGTTTTATATTCCCGCTGGTATCAAGCTCAACCAAAATCAGGTTCATGTTCTGCACCAGCGAATTCCAACGGACATCTCTCCAGCGCAATATTTTTTCAAGACGGTATTTTTCAAAAATATTTTCCCTCAGGCGCAGGCTCATGATTATCACAAAAGCAAATAACTGCAAATGAAAAGGGAAGAACATTTTGGTTCCGAGCATCTTTCCGAAATAATTATTGCCGATCTGGTTGACTACTCCCGGCAGCAATAGTGCTCCATAAATAATCATTGCATAAAACAGCCATTTTCCATTGGCCCTTGATTCATTTTTCATTTGCCAGATTGCTCCCACCATTCCATAATAAAGTATCAGGCTGAAAGGAATAAGCGCGATGAGTATCCACCAGGGTTTCATACTATCCACTTTTGCCATCATCATAGTGAAATAACTAATGATGAATAATATGTCAATGGAAATAGTTAAGGCTCTTTTTTTGTAACCGGTATATAGTTCAATGAACCAGGGTAGCAAAAGATAGTAAGCATATATAAATATTCTTTTAAAAATAATCGCCGGCGCATAAGGTGCTTTGTCGATTAAGATGAAGCCCATAGGAGGCAGCATCAGAAATATAAAAATGCATAAAGCCAATATGCCAAAGATGAGATCAGTTTTTTCACCGTCTTTATGCAGGGCGGTAAACAGGCTGACCAGGCCCCCCGCAAGCGATACGCCTGCAGTCAACATTGCCAGTATGAGATAATAATATTCCATTGCTCATTTTTCAAGATGATGAGTCTTCGAAAGAGTAAAAGGAAATAAAACCAAAAAGGGGTCGAAAATCTAAAATGCTACCTCGGAGTTTAACCTATTTCACAGGTTTTAATGACAGCAGATAATTTTTTTGCAATTAGTTTACTGTTAAATAAATCCCATTTAAAAGAATCATGGGGTCAAAGATTAGATAGATTAATATGTAAATATAGAGAATTTGTAAGTTATTCAAATGCTAATTATAAAGCACGATAACCAAAATGCCTGATGACTATGGCCTTATTTTTTTTGAATATTTATTCTGTATTTCATCAGAAACCTGAACAATTAATTTACTGTTAAATCCCCGGATATTTGTTTTAAGAAGAATTGTAAAGTATTTTCATCTAAGATCAATTTCTTAAAACAATTAAAGGTTTAACCGGTATTTATTTTATTCCACACGCATGACGAATATGAAATTGGAGGATAACAGCATGATGCATATGATTGAGGAAAAATTTCCGCGGCAAAGCCAGCGGATTTACCAGTTATATGAAGAAAATGCAGATTTCAGGTCCTTATGCAATGACTATTTTACCTGCATGCAAATTTTAAGAAAATTCAAAAGATCATTGGTGGAAGAAGGGAAATCCGTAGAAGAATACGAAAAAGTCCAGACTGAACTGGAGAAAGAGTTATATGATTTCCTCTTCCCATAGTTTTAATTGTAAAATGTATAGGAGATGATCCGCTGATGATCTAATTCATTTGACAAAAAACATTCATTCGAAATAAATATCTATATTAAATAAATGGAGTTTGATCCAAGGAGTGTGATCATAATTTAATTCAAACTGCAAGGTTCACGAAAAACACGATCACAGGAGGCGCAAGCAAGCCAGACAATAATCCAGTAAACAGGAAATCTCTCTGTTTAATCATTCCGGTACTATATGCAATAGCGTTTGGTGGGGTTGATACAGGCAAGATCATTGCTGTCGCTGCAGACAGTGCGATTGTCACTGCAACCTGCATTACATGCTCTGGCATCAGATAAATACCTAGCGGAATGAATATAGTGCTGGTGGCTGTATGACTCATAATATTGCTAAAAAGCATGGTGGCGTAAGCAAATACAAGCATAAGAGTAATAGTACCAAGTTCCGCACCCATGATATGTTTAGAGAAATGTTCGAGGAGACGGGTTCCCTGGAGAGAGAGGCCAAGCGAAAGACCTCCTGCTACCAGCAGCAAGGTGTCCCAGGGAATTTTTCTCATGTCTGCTGCCTGTAAAATACCTGTCATCGGAAGAAAGACAAGCGGAATGGCCGCTACCATCGCCACGCTGAGGCGGTGAAAAGAGCTGGTCAGCCATAGCGAGATGGTTGTGATTAATACGATCATCACGATGATGCGTTGTTTATTTTGTTGAGCAGATTCTTCCGGTGAATGAGTCGTCAATTCAATAGTAACCGGTTCCTTATCTTTAATAAATCTCCTTCGCAGAAAATACCAGCCTGCTAAAGTGAACAAAATTGAAAGAGGTATTCCAAAAATCATCCAGTTCGGGAAACTCAGACTGATTCCATTATTTTCTAATTCACCCACAGCAATGGCATTGGGCGGACTTCCAATAATCGTTCCCATTCCTCCAAAGGAAGCAGCCAAAGGAATACCGAGAAGCAAAGCTTTTCCAAATGATTTTCCTTTTAAACTGGTGAGCAGGGGCATCATGGATGCAATCATCATGGAAGTGACGGCTGTATTCGACAAGAGCATCGATGCAACCATGGTAGTAAGCATGACGCCTAATAAAATATTTCCTGGAATTTTTCCCGACAAGCGCAGGGTGAATCTGAAAAAATAAGCATCGATCCCTGTTTTTGTCATTGCTTCCGCCAGAAAAAATCCACCCAGCATGAGCCAGATAATGCTGTTAGAAAAAGTTTGTACGTATTTCGCAGCGTTTTGTGGCTGGGAATTAAATCTTGAATTTCCCAGCATAAAGAACAAATAAGCCATAATGAAAAGGCCAACTGCAAATGGAGGAATTGCCTCCGTAAGCCAGAGTCCAATTGAAAAAAACAGGAGGAAGAACACATAGTTCTGAGATTGTGAAAAACTTTTATCTCCGAGAAAATGAGTCAGCACCAAGGCTACAATGAATGAAAGAATGAATAAGAGAATATTTCTCTTTGGGTTGAATTGTTTTGCGGGTTTAATGGTAGAAGAATGATTTTCTGGATCCATGTCAGGCCATTTAGATTTTGTCTATTTAAAATTAGAGCTTCTAATGTTTCTGAAAATGAGCTGAACCCATTTAACTGGAAAATGAAAGTCGAGCCCGGATTTATGGAGATGGAGCGATGGTTGCTTTTGAAAGGATAAGCAGCGGCCGGAGCCGCTGCTGTTTAATGGATAATGGTATCTGGTCAGAAGAAGCCTCGTTTTTGCCTGCAATAAATGCAGGATTATTCTACTTGGCGAAAATCGGTCAACCTCTATTCTGATTCAGAGGTAAGCCCGGAAAATAGTATTTCTTCAATATGACCTTGCAATATTTTTGACTGTCCTTGCTGCATTTCAGGAGTTATACAACAGGTTTACAGCTCCGGATACCAATTTTTTTTCGTTAATACCGCCAATTTGAGTCAAAAAAAATCCCTGCGGCTTCACAATTGTATTTTTTTCTAGCACAATTGTACCTGTGTTTTGGAGCCAGGACGAAAAAGTTTAATTTGCCGTATAAACCCGACAAACCCTTCGCAAGTGCCTGCAAAAAAATTGTTGCAAAAAATTGAAATTTCGGATCCCCAGGATATGGAAACGCTCGTGGAAAACAGGCAGGTCTTTACCCTGAATAACTGCGAGCTGAGTATCTACGAAACCCACCAGAAGTCTTTTCATATTCCTTTAACTTTCAATGATCTTGTCATCACCAGCATGATGGTTGGCAAAAAGATTATGCACCTGCCCGACCAGCCGGCTTTTGACTATTTACCCGGTGAGACCGTGATCCTTCCGGCAAACCAAAAGATGGTGATCGATTTTCCTGAAGCTGATTTTAATAATCCCACCCAGTGCATTGCCCTTACTGTGGAGGACTGTTATATCCAGGATACGATTCAGTACCTGAACCAATACTATAACAGCATTAGTGATGAAAAAAATAACTGGAAACTCCGTTTCAACCAGTATCATTTTTCGAATGACAATGAAGTATCAGGGCTTATTAATAAGATCATCCGAATCTGCACCAGTACAGAAAGCGCAAAAAATATTTTCGCTGACCTGAACCTGAAGGAATTGCTGATAAGACTGATCCAGAGCCAGTACCTGTTGCAGGTGGTATCCGAGCGTGATATCAATAGCAATCACTCCAGGCTTCATTACCTGCTCAATTATATCCATGATCATTTGTCGGAAAAAATTTCTGTCGATACATTAAGCAGGAAAACCTATCTGAGCCGGAATATGTTTTTCAAATGGTTCAGGCAGCAATGCGGGATCAGTCCGCTTGAATATATTACAGCAGAAAGAATAAAGTTGGCCAAGCAGTTATTAATGGATGCCCGCAATGATATCCGCACGGTCAGCATGCTTTCCGGTTTCAGCGATGTCAATTATTTTACGAGGGTCTTTAAAAAATCAGAAGGGATTACGCCCGGGACTTATCAATCCATTCTTGTGGAAAAACTCTAATACAATTGGATAGGGATAATTTGATCGCGCCTGAGTCGAAACACCTGACACCCCCACTTCATCATTTGTAATTCTACTGAAACTTGTGATCAGGCCTCACCCATAACGACGAAAATTAACAGCCTGCCGGAAAACCATCCCTGCAGCCAAAAAAATTCAAAAAAAATTTTGGAAACCGAAAGGTTGCACATATATTTGCAACCGAATAGTTGCTTAAAAAAATCATAATAAATGAGACGAGACGTTTTTCAGGCCATTGCAGATCCAACCAGGCGGGCTATTATCGCCCTGATAGCCTTGCAGGCAATGACACCTAATGCCATTGCGGAACATTTTGATTCCACGCGGCAAGCTGTATCGAAACACCTGCGCATTTTAACTGAGTGCGAATTGGTATCTCAAAAACAGCAAGGCAGAGAAATTTATTACCAGCTTCAAATAAATAAAATGAAAGAGATTGACAAATGGTTGGAACAGTTCCGTAAAATCTGGGAAAACCGCTTTAATCAACTGGATGCTGTATTAAAAAAACTTAAAAATAAAAAGAAATGAAAAAAGCAATTCTTTTCGACTTCCGTGTAGACAAGGAAAATAAACAAATTAAAGTAAAACGTTCATTTGAAGGTCCGCTGCCATTAATATGGCAGGCCTGGACTGATGCAGAAATTCTCGACCAGTGGTGGGCACCACACCCATGGAAAGCTAAGACAATTAATATGGATTTTCGTGAAGGTGGGCAATGGTTCTATACTATGGTCAGTCCCGAAGGTGTTGATACACACTGGTGCCTCGTAAACTTCAGGACCATTGTTGATCGGAAGAGTTTTACAAGTGATGATTCGTTTTGCAATCAGAAGGGAGAAATCATCCCGGAATTCCCTTCCAACCAATGGAAAACAGTATTTACCGATAGTGAAAATGAAACTGTAGTAGATGTGACATTATCTTTCGAGAAATTAGAAGACCTGGAAAAAATTGTTCAAATGGGATTCAAAGAAGGATTTACGCTTGGAATGGAACAACTGGATGAATGGTTACATCAACAAAATAAGTAAACGATGCATACTTTAGCTAAATTAATAATTGCAAGTAGTGGATTGTCGCTGATCTGCTTATTGCTTTTGCATTTTCTCAGCCCCGAATTTAAACCAAGCTGGCGCATGATTAGTGAATATGCTTTGGGAAAACACAAGCCTGTGCTCACCGCTTTCTTTTTATTAGGAAGTATCAGTTCACTACTGTTGCCAATTTTACTTTGGAATGAAACGGAAGGTATGTGGGCAAAAATCGGATTAGTATTGGTTTTTGTTTCCGGTTTGGGAGGGCTGATGGGCGGTTTGTTCGATGTAAAACATCCGCTGCATGGAGCAGCATTTGTACTTGGTGTTCCTACGCTACCTGTTGGCGCCTTACTGGTCAGTTATCATTTAATCAAAAAATTGCCCTGGAATCTTCATTCATTGGGCATTCTGTTTTCCGCTCATTCCATTTGGATTAGTATTGCATTGATGGCAGTGGCGATGATTGTGATGATGAGCGGTTTTAAACAGGCGGGTATTCCTATTGGCAAAGACGCAACACCACCTGAAAGCGTACCGGCAGGTGTAATTGCTTTAGCAGGATATTTTAACCGGTTATTGGTTCTTTGTTGCGCGGGCTGGGTAATTTTCATGGCAAAAGTTTATTTATCAATATCACAGAGCGAATGATAAAATCCTATTTAGTCAACCCTGAAAAAAGATTTCCCTGTGTGGTTACGGCAGGAGCAAAAAGGTGGGGCCAAATTATTACCAAATGGAACGTTTTTCAATTCGCAGGAATATTCCATGGCTTTACAAGAGGAAAGCAATATGTTTGTTAATTAGTCTGCGCTAAATTCCTAAACGCAAAAAAATCTGCAGAGAGATTCTGCATAGCATCCTGCGAAAGACTCCCTCCGGTGTAAGTGAACCTTCGATACCAAGTGAGCAGAGAATCATAACCGATGAATTTGCAATAATCTCCGCCTGAACAAGTCCAACTTCATTCTTACGATGGAGATGGATTTATTTCCGGTGGTTTGATATGAATATTATTTGCTACATTGTATAATCATCTGTCGTGATAATTTATCAGGCCATGAAAAAATTATTTTTGCCATATTTAGCAGCCGCGATGAGTTTGCTAAGCCAGCCGGTTTTTTCTCAGAACGATAAGGATACAACAGCCTTATTAGGTTTGCCGGGAGATAACCTGGATCTTTATGCCGTATTAACACTATTTCAAAAATCAAAGACAATTGAAGCCTTCGAAAAGTCATTAAATGATGAAGAGACAGGAATCAATAATCTTGATTTAAACCTGGATAAAAAAGTTGATTTTATCAAAGTCGTTACGAAGAAAGATGGTGACGCGTTTACCTTTATACTCCAGGTTGATGTCACGAAAACCGAAACTCAGGATGTTGCAGTCATTTTAGTAAATAAAGATAAAAAAGACAAAGTTTCAATCCAGATTGTTGGTGACGAGGATTTATACGGAAAAAATTATGTTATAGAACCCAAGGGAAATTCTTCCGTCACGGCAAATCCTGGTTATACCGGCGACAACCCTGTTACCGTAAATGTTCCGGCAACAAATACTGTAGTGGTTCAATCCGCACCCATTGTACAGTACGTGTATTCACCGGCCTATGTGCCCTATGTTCCACCTTATTATTACGGATTTTATCCTCCCTGGTTTGGATTTGCTACTGTGATGGCAGTTGGCATTTATCGTTCCAATCATTGGGGTTACCATGGTGGGTATTATGGTGGTCATTATCATGGAGGTAATAATAACGTAATCATCAATACCGGGAATCGGAATCAAATTAATCATTATAATAATAACAGAAACAGATCTAATACCGTTTCAGATAACAGAGCTAAAGGTAATTATGGAACGGGGTCGGCAAATCGTCCGTCAACAGGAACATCTAATCGCCCATCTGCAGGAACATCTGATCGTCCGTCAGCAGGAACATCCAATCGTCCGTCAGCAGGAACATCCAATCGCCCATCTGCGGGAACATCTGATCGCCCGTCAGCAGGAACATCCAATCGTCCGTCTACGTCAACCCGTCCATCTACATCAAACAATTCTTCCCGGTCGTCGTCAATGGGAGGAGGCCGTAGTATGAGTGGCGGAGGTGGAATGAGAGGGGGGGGCGGCGGCAGAAGACGATGATTAACCGGATACTTTAAATATATCTGCAATTAAGAAACATCAGACGAAAAACTTTTTCATCCAACTGCTGCAACAATAAATGCTATTTCGTTTATTGATCGGAGAGAGTAACATCAGATGCGCTCATATCTCTTACGCATACATATTTGCCATTTCTTTTTTCAAAAAGGCTCATATAATTCCCCTTGTTAATGCCTGTATTTGTTGAGTCAGTTACGGTAAAATGGCCAACTTCTATAACCAGGTTGCCATCATTTGATACAAAAACTTCATTAGTTTTAAATGAAATTCTGTTGACATTCCGGGATAAATCGGATTTTAAAAATTCTATTATGGCTTCTTTGCCCTGCAATGCCGGTCTGTTTTGATAAAAGCTAATTGCGTCGTCCGCATAATAACCTATATTTTTAAGTTCCCCGCTATTATAAGTTGCTGCAAATTCATCCTCCTTGGCCTGAATTTCTTTTTTAATTTGTTCTTTGTCAACCACTGCAACCGGGGCTTCTTCCTTATTGCTATTACAGGCAAACAGTAATGTTATTATACACCCAAGTAAAACTCGGGTTTGGGTCCTGGCTTTCATAAACTAAATTTATTCTTTCTTAAAAATCAAAGTTTTGAACGTGCTACTTAAAAGTAATAAAAAAACAGAATATCCGGTTGGTTTTAATTCCTTCTCGAAAAATCGGATGGTTAAGTTTTGAGAAAGTTTTTCCACCCTCAGCGCCATAACACAAAAAAATAATTTAGCACCTGATGTCCGGAAAAAGCTTCCAAAATTGTCTATATTAAAATAAAAAATTATGAAAATGACTACTCTCTTTGGCAGAATTCTTATCGTATGGACTATCCTATCTTGCAAGGAGGGATTTGCCCAGGGCCCCTCCGGCCCGGCAGCGGCGTTGCAAAATACGCCAAACGGAAAAATTATTTACGCCTGGTATACCGCCTGGTCGAAAAACGATTGGAATTCGCTGGAGCAAGTTCTGGCAACCGGGTTTACTTTTTCCAGCCCCCCACCCCTGGCCCTCGTTTGTGCATCACAGTGACTTCCAATTTCAGGCTATTAACGAGGGCCATCACGATTTTACTATCAGGCAAGCTCAATGTCAATCATGCCCTTTCTTTCTAATTGGTAATCTCTTGCACTGCTGTACAGATATTCCCATGCATTTTCAACCAAACCATTTTTGACAGGATTGTTATGAATATATTCCAATCGTTCATCAATGCCTATCATAATCCCATCTATTTCTACAGCATGATTGTCATCGCGCCATAACTTGAACCATTTTGCCCTTCCTGATCTTCTGGCTTCTCACCTCTGGCCCTCGTTTGTGCATCTCAGTGACTTCAAATTTAAGGCTATTAACGAGGGCCATCACGATTGTACTATCAGGCAAGCTCAATGTCAATCATACCCTTTCTTTCTAATTGGTAATCCCTTGCAGTGCTATACAGATATTCCCATGCATTTTCAACCAAACCGTTTTTGACAGGATT